>JBCHKQ010000001.1:600000-899017 GCA_039023545.1 Spirochaetia bacterium 38H-sp
CAATAGATGGGAGTTGTTGCAGATAAACTCACATAAGGACATAGATTTTCTACCTGGAGGTGGACTAGAGCTTTATGATTATGATGCTTTTTTACATCTTGCCCGGGTTTGTGCGGGGTTGGATTCCGCTATTCCTGGTGATACTGAGATAGTGCATCAGGTAAAACAATCTTTTTTGCTTTCTGAAAGGTTGGGTAAAGCTGGGCCTGTGCTAAAAAACATCTTTCCCAAGATAATGCATATATCAAAGAAAATAAGAAGTTCTTATAGAATTTCGGAAGGATATCGCTCTATTGCTGGTCTTTCTGCTTTTTATCTTATGAAAAGAAGAACTGATAGAAATATAAAAAATATTGCTATACTGGGAGCAGGTGCAATGGCTGCTAAATTTGCTTCTTACACAAGTGATATGGATCTTGATATATCTATTATAGCAAATCGGACAATTGATAAGGCACGTGTGCTCGCTCAAAAATATAATGCTGAGGTCTTGAATTATAAAGAACTGTCCAAGTATATCTGCTGTATGGACGTACTATTCTGTGCAACTTCTGCGCCTCATCCCATTATCACTAAAGATCTTTATGAGGATATACTAGAAAGACTGGATAAAAAGTTAGTAATAATAGACGTTGCTATTCCTCCGGATGTAGATAAAGCCTTATACTCCAATAAAAATGTGGATTATTTGGATATCAACAGGCTTGCTCGATGGCAGGCTTCTATTTTTTCTCAAAGAATTAAATATAAAAATGAAGCAGAAAAAGATATAAAGGAATTGGCAAATGAATGCTATAAAAAGATTAAAGCTTGGTACAAGAGAAAGCAAATTAGCTGTTTTACAGGCTCAAGAATGGATACAACTTTTTAAAAAAAATACAAAAGCAGCCCATGGTATCATTTTCGAGATAGTAACATATAAAACTAGCGGTGATATAGACAAGACCACGCCTCTTGCTGACATGGAGAATTCTGATTTTTTTACTGATTCTCTGGATAAAGCTCTGCTTTTGGGAGAAGTAGACCTTGTTGTTCATAGTGCAAAGGATTTGCCTCAAAATATAAATGCTGACATAGAAATTGCTGCCATAACAAGACCAGGAGGCAGACAGGGTGATGTTCTTGTTCTTTCTAAAGAATATAAGGCATCTTTGATAGATGAGCTTCCTTCCGGTATGATAATAGGAACTAGCAGTATCAGGCGTAAGAAGCAAATAAGCTCAATCAGGCCGGATTGGATTCTCAGAGATATCCGAGGAAACATAGAAGAAAGGCTTGCTGCTCTTCATGATGGTTATTACGATGCCATTGTAATGGCTGATATAGCATTGTATCGGCTGAAATTAAAAGAACATTGTATTCCATTAGACTTCCCTCATCATCCTCTGCAGGCGAGGCTTGCTGTTACATGCAGAAAAAGCAACAAAGAAATAATAGAACTGTGTTCTTCTACTGATGACAGAAAAAATTGGGGAGAGCTGATAATTGCAGGGGCTGGTGCGGGTACAAAAGACTTGCTTCCGGTAATCACACTCAGAGAATTGGAAAGATGCGATAGTGTGTTTTATGATCAGCTAATATCTCCTGATATCCTTACCGGGCTAGAAGCAGAACTTATCCCCTGTGGCAGAAGAAAAGGCAAGGAAATTCTGTCTACTGACATTATGGCAGACAAGATCCTAAAAAGAGTGTTTTCTGGAAAAAAAGTAGTAAGATTAAAAGGTGGAGATCCTATGCTTTTTTCTAGGATTGCAGATGAGTTAGATATTCTAAGAGAAGCTCGGATAAGTTATAAAATAATACCAGGGATAAGTGCATACCAAGCAGCAAGTGCCTTTGCAGAATTACCTCTTACTTCCAGATATTCTTCCGCAGGGCTTTTTATTTCTACTGCGTATCCTATAGATAGAGCTATAATTCCCAATTACAACAGCAGGTTGCTCCTTGTATATTATATGGTTACAGATGTTTATAAAAGTATAGCTATTAGACTTTTGGAGCAAGGGTGGCCATCCTCTACGCCTTTTTTATTTGTATCCAATGCAGGAAGAGTCGGTCAGAAGTTGTGGCAAGGAAAATTGCAAGAACTCATATCTTCTGATAGAAAAGTATTGCAACCGGCTGTTCTGTTTGTAGGTCAATCTCTGCTTGACGGTTATAAATCTTGGTGGGATAAAGAAAAAAAGATTTTAGTAACAGGTACTGATCCTGATAAGTGGAGAGATACAGGAACTGTTGTTCATATTCCATGTATTAATTTAAAAAAAATTGAAAGTTCTGAGGTAAACAAGGCTTATGAAAAACTTAAGTCCTATGACACTATAATCTTTACTTCCAAGCATGCAGTATGCTTTTTTATGGAAGGTCTTCTGGAAAGGGGGAAAGACAGTAGGGCATTATACGATAAAAAAATAATAGCCATAGGAAAAGTTACAGAAAAAGAATTGTTAAAGTATGCTTTGCTTTCTGATTTTATTCCTGATAAAGATAGTGCGGAGGGGCTCCTTCTTATGGCAAAAACAAAAAAATGGAAAGGTAAAAATATTCTTATCCCTTCATCCACTCTATCGTATCCTACTCTGAGAGATGGGTTGTTAAATCTTGGCAATATAGTTGATGCTCCTGCTTTTTATGATAATGTAAAAAGCCCTTATCCAGAGGGATTACTGCTAAATGTGGAAGATTTTGATATGTTGGTTTTTACTTCTCCATCATGTGTATACAGGTTTATAGAAAGGTTTAAGGCTATCCCGCCGGGAAAAGATATTCTTACTCCGGGGGAAACGACTAGGAGGGCTGTGCAAGATGCTACCGCTAAGACAATACAGGATTGATAGTAGGACCAGGGATAAATTTGCTGATACCAAGGTTACTGCTGCAAATTTTATAGAAGCTCTTTTTATAACTGATAGCAAAAATGAAAAAACAGAAATAACAGGTTTTCCCGATGTGTATAGATATGGATATGACACGGTTATAGACAGGATAGATTCTCTTCTTGATAGAGGAATAGATAAGGTTCTTCTTTTTGCAGTTCCTGATAAAAATAAGAAAGATGATAGTGCGAGTTATGCTATGTCTTCCGATTCTATAATTCCCAGAGCAATAAAAAAAATAAAGAAGATTTTTCCTTCTCTTACCATCTTTACTGATATCTGTGTATGTTCTTATACAAGACACGGGCATTGCGGTATTGTTATGGATAGAGACGTAGACAATAATGCTACTTTAACTATACTTGCCAGAATGGCAAGGCTTCATGCTGAGGCCGGAGCGGACTGGGTTTGTCCGTCTGCTATGATGGATGGTCAGGTAGAGGCAATAAGAAAAGAACTGGATAGCAGGAACCTACAGAAGACTTCTATTCTATCTTATTCCGCAAAATATGCTTCTGGATTATATGGGCCGTTTAGAAATGCAGCCGACTCTTCTCCTTCCTTTGGAGACAGAAAGACGTACCAGATGGATATAAGAAACTCAGGAGAAGCTATTATCGAATGTTGGTCTGATATCAAAGAAGGTGCGGATGCAATAATGGTAAAACCTGCTCTTTTTTATCTGGATATAATAGCAAAAATAAGAAGAGAGTTTTATAACACTGTACTTGCCGCTTACCTCGTCTCGGGAGAATATAGTATGCTAAGTCAAGCCATAAGGGAAAACACAGTTCCCTCTGCTTATCGGGAAGCTGTTATTGCTATAGCGCGTGCAGGTGCGGATTGGATAATAAGCTACAATACCGATATATTGCTGATGCACATGGAGAAAGAGCTATGAAAAGAACTCTTCTTGTAGGAGGTGTTAATTCTCCTGTTAGAACCTTTGCAGCTGTTTCAGAACCTCCCTTGATATGCTCTTATGCTCGAGGATCTTTCCTGTATGATACGCAAGGAAACAAGTATCTGGACTTTATTGGAGGATGGGGTGCATTAATACACGGTCATTCTAATCCACGAATACGAAGAGCGTTGAAAAAGGTACAGACATCAGGGATATTGTATGGACTTACTCATGACGGGGAAGAAAAACTAGCAAATAAAATAAAATCATTTATACCGTTTATAGAAAAAATAAGATTTCTCAATTCTGGTACAGAGGCTGCTATGACTGCGATAAGAGTAGCAAGGGCAGCTACAAAAAGAGAGAAAATATTGATGTTTTCTGGTTGCTACCATGGCCATGCAGATAGTTTTTTGACTAAGATGGGGTCAGGAGGAGCAACTCTTTCTTTGCCTTTATCAGAAGGTATTCCCCATGGTGTTTTGAATAAGACGATAGTTATCAGGTACAATGATACAGAAGGTCTCAGAAAAGCCTTTCATGATAACCCTGATATAGCTGCTCTTATAATCGAGCCTGTAGCCGGCAATATGGGACTTGTCCCTGCAAAAAAGGATTTTCTTACTGAAGCAAGAAAGCTTTGTGATAAGTTTGGTACTATTCTTATATTTGATGAGATAATGTGTGGATTCAGAGCTTCTTATGGTTCTGTTGCAGAACTGTATAACATATTCCCTGATATTATTCTCCTTGGGAAAGTCATAGGAGGTGGTGCTCCAGTAGGTGCCATAGCCGGAAAAGAAAATCTAATGTCTCTACTGTCTCCAGAAGGACCTGTGTATCAAGCAGGCACTTTTTCTGGTAATCCTCTTACCTGTAATCTGGGACTTGCTGCCCTCATAGAGATTGAGAAGAACAGAAACATAAATCACCTGGAAAATCTCGGATTCATTATGGACAGTATACTCTCCGATACAAAAAGAATCACTTTTGTTAGGCTAGGCAGTATGTGTTGCCTGTTTTTTCTTTCGGAAGCACCGGAGAATAGGGAAGATGTGGACAGGCAAAACCGTGATGTCTTTTCTAATTTTCATAAAAAACTCAGAGCAAAAGGGATACTTATTCCACCTTCTCCATATGAGACTTGGTTTTTAAACACAGCTATGAAAGAACGAGATATCAAAAATGCTGCATTGATCATAAGGAATACAGCAGAAGAAGTGTTAAACACATGATACCGAACGCACAGCAGCTGCCGCTGTCTGTGCTGCCTCTGGCGGTATAGAAAACAGTGAATGTTCTCCGCTTTTGTCTGCCGAAGGCAGGAGGGACTGCGTCGTCTTATTTATTCTTCTTTGCAGACGCAGTCCCGACGTTCGGTATATTGTTATTCTCTTATTTTAAAGAGCTTTACTTCATTGTAGAGAAATTTTGTCACTTCCTGATTTTTGTCGGTAAGCTCGGATACATTGAGCATTGCGTTTCTTATCTCTGTAGCACCTTGCGACATCTCCTGGATGCTTTGTCTAATCTCAATCATGGCATTTCTTAGGGCTTCCATCTCCGTGAGCACCTGCTTGCTGCTCGTGTTGATTTCATTGCCGCTCGTCTGGACAATACTGGTTATGTTGCGCATGCTCTCCAATGCTGTAAGCACTTCTGAGCCACCAGCTGCTTGCTCGTCCATGGCCTGCTGGATTTCTGATTCTCTGTTGCTTACAACGTTGACGGTCTCTACAATCTGGGCAAAAATTTCCTGAGAAGAGTTGGATGCCTGTTTTATGCTCTGGATGCTTTCCAGAACTTCCTTTAGGTTATTTCCTATGCTCTTGGATTGTTCTGCTGAGCTTTCTGCTAATTTCCTTATCTCATCTGCAACCACGGCAAATCCGCGACCATGTTCTCCTGCATGTGCAGCTTCTATTGCTGCGTTCATAGCCAGAAGGTTTGTCTGGCTGGCTATTGTCTGTATTATCCTATTGGCTTCCAACAGGCTTTGAGAACGGCCCACTATACTGTCGACCTTATCCGCAACACCTGCTATGCTACTTTGGCCCTGATTTATC
Organism: Spirochaetia bacterium 38H-sp; assembly: GCA_039023545.1. Lineage (NCBI taxonomy): Bacteria > Pseudomonadati > Spirochaetota > Spirochaetia > Winmispirales > Winmispiraceae > Rarispira > Rarispira pelagica. The sequence goes on from JBCHKQ010000001.1 coordinate 605,847, forward strand.
ACCTGGAGAAGCATGTTTACGTTGTTTGTATTTTGATCAAGATTTTTGGATACAGATTGTATATTGGAAACCATTTCTTCTATTGCAGCGGAGGACTCTGCCACACTTGCGGCTTGCTCATCTATTGCCTTTTTTAATTCTTCTATGCTCTTTGAAATTTGTTCTACAGCAGCTGTAGATTCTTCCACACCGCTAGACTGTTCCACTACCTGGTTTTCTATGTTTTCTATATTGCCTGCTATTTGCACTATTGCAGAGGATGTCTCGGTAGCATTTGCTCTGAGATCTATACTAAGAGCATCCAGTTTGCCTGCATAATCCCTTATGTTTTTTACGATACTTTCCAGTTTATCCACAAAGGAGTCAAAACTCTTTGCCATCTGTCCCAGCTCATCGTTTCTTTTTATCTTGAGCCTCATTGTGAGATCACCTTCTCCTTTGGCTATTTCTTCCAGGAGATTTCTCACTCTTTTTAAGGGTCTTACTATTATCCTGGCATTAAAGAATGCAATTGCAGTAAATATTATAAGCCCAAGCACGGACCAGAATATAAATGCTGCTATAATACCTGTCAAAAAACCGTAGAGCTTCTTGTCTGGTATTTGTGCGATAAGATTCCAGCCTGGAGAGCCAGGAATTCTTGTAAAAAGCATAGTATGAGGGATATTATTTATCCGCATTTTTACTGTTCCAGAATCTTTGCTTGTTATACTGTTTCTTAAAGTTTTAAGCTCTTTATCCGGATAGCCTTTTGCTGTCAAATCCACCAGAAACTTGGCATATATCATATCTTTATCTGGGTAAGCTATAAGTCTGCCTATCTCATCCGTAGCAAAATGGAAAATTTCTTTGTCTGTTTCCAGTTTTTCTATGAGATTATAAAAACTTTCCAGTGCAATACTTGCAGCAATTATTCCTTTTTTATTGCCATTTTTGTCCAGAACCTCGTGTGCTGCAACAAAAATAGGCTTACCCGTAGAGCGGGATACTATAGGTGAGCTTATCACTTCTTTTTTCCCGTCCTCCATAATGGCTTTAAAATATTCTCTGTCTCCTATATATCCCTGTGTTTCTCCCTTTGTGTTAGTGTTCCAGTAATTACCGCTACTATCCGCATAAAAAAGTAAAAGCCAGTGTTCACTTTTCCTATCTGCCCACCAGTCCATCTGTTTTCTTATATCATCCGTTGTGCCTTCTATAAAAATCTGACTCTTTGCTATCACAGAAAGAGTTTCCAGTTCTTCTTCCAGAAGAGACCCTGCTCTTTCTGAAATAGCAGAAAGTATTTGTCCCTCTTTTTCCAGAACAGTATTTGATACTTTCGATGTTATCCTTTGCATGAGGATGCCTGCTACTGTCAATAAAATCACAGCAAACGATATACCAAAAAGCAGGCTTATCTTTGTTATGAGACTTGTCTTTTTTATATCCAGCATATTTCTCTCCGTGGCTTATAACATAATACAATTATAGTTATATGTTACCTGTATTTCAAACTCTTTTCCATATCATCGATATATTGTGAGAGATATTTTTATTTGACAAATACTGGATTATACCGTATCATGTGCACATAAGATAATATTTTTGGAGGTCTCTATGGCAACTGTAGAGCTTAAAAACATTAACAAAATCTATGGAGGTAAGGTGCATGCTGTAAAGAATGCTAATATCTCCATAGAAGACGGCGAGTTTGTAGTGCTCGTAGGTCCTTCCGGTTGTGGTAAGACAACCACTCTTAGAATGATTGCCGGTCTTGAAGATATCACAGAGGGTGATCTCTTTATCGACGGCGTGAGGATGAACGATGTTCCTCCCAAGGACAGGGACATAGCAATGGTTTTCCAGAACTATGCTCTTTATCCTCACATGACAGTTTATGATAACATGGCATTCGGTCTTAAGATCCGTAAGTTCCCTAAGGAAGAAATCGATGAACGAGTACAGAAGGCTGCCAAGATCCTTGACATAGAAGAGCTTCTCAACAGAAAGCCCAAGGAGCTATCCGGTGGTCAGAGACAGCGTGTCGCTGTAGGTCGTGCTATAGTTAGAGAACCCAAGGTATTCCTCTTTGACGAGCCTCTTTCCAACCTTGATGCCAAGCTCAGAGTACAGATGAGAGCCGAGCTTTCTGCTCTCCACAACCGCCTGGGCAAAACTATGATTTACGTTACACACGACCAGGTAGAAGCCATGACAATGGCAGATAAGATTGTTGTAATGAGAGACGGTATAATCCAGCAGATTGGTTCTCCTCTCCATCTTTACAATAATCCTGCCAATCTCTTTGTTGCAGGATTCATAGGTTCTCCGCCGATGAACTTCCTCTCTTCCACTCTTTCTGAGGAAAACGGTCGTCTTGTTGCAGATGAGGGTGATTTTAAGGTTATGGTTCCTGCTGAGTTTGAGTCTGTTCTTAAAGAATATGTTGGTAAGCCTGTAGTATTTGGTATACGTCCGGAGGATATGGAATTTGACGAGTCTGGAAAAGGTGAGATACAGGCAACTGTTGATGTTGTTGAGCCTTTGGGTGCAGAAATCCATCTCTATCTTTCTACTGGTAACAACCAGATAATAGTAAGAACTCCTCCTCAGCATGATTTTAAGGTTGGTGAAAAGGTTACTTTTAGACCTAACCTTGAGAGAGCTCATTTCTTTGATCCCGAGACAGAGCGCTGTCTTACTGTAAAAGAATAAGAGAATGAAATCACATACAGGAAGAGGCTGCATGCATTAGCATGCAGCCTCTTTTTTATTCTTGATACACATGTCTTAAAAAAGCGATTCTCCCAGGAAACCTGCTCCTTTTTGCTTAAAAAGAAACATAGCACGGTGTACGTATTTTAGATTCTCCTTTAGGATTTTAGAATCTTTTTCCACCTCTTTTATAAAGTTTTCTGCTCTTTCTCCACCTTCAATCACGCCTACTTTTACTCCCTTATAGTAATAGTTTCTAAGCTCAAGTACGCGGTAATAAACACGAGAAAAAAGAAACATCTCCTTCTTGAGCTTTAGAATAACTGGCACAAGCTCTTTTTTCTCTTTGAGAGTTTCTACCCCCCCACCTTTAATGGTGCCCTGCTTGTATTCCCTTGCCCATTTTTCTATTATGTCATGTTTTTTTACAAGCTCTTTATATGCTTCAAGAAATGCTTTTTTCCTTTCTCGATATAGTTTTGCATAGTGTCCAAATGCCTTGGCTGCATTTGCCTTAAATGCTTCCATTCTACCTGTCATCCACTCTTCTTTAAAACGTTTTGCATCCGCAAGCTTAAAAAAAGTTGTTCTTAGTCTTTCTTCCAGTCTCTTTTCCACGGCCTTCCCAGGTTCTGCAAATGCCTTTTCCCCCTCGTCATCCACGCACTCCACCTTTCCTTCCGTACATACCACCAGTATATCACCTGCCGGGCTTGTGCTTACTGTAAACTGCGTACCTCTTACACCCATTGCAGCCGATTGCGTATGCACGCTCAAGTCTTGGCTTCCGGCAAGCTTGTTTATCTTAAGAAATATCTCCCCTGATAACAGCTCCATACTTGCAAGTTCTTTGTTATCTTCTTTGTCAATCACTATCTGAGATATTGTGGACGGCTCAAGCTGTATCTCTCCTGAAAATCCGCTTTCTTCTGTAAACTCCCATATAAGATACCCATCCTCTCCCGTGCTTATCACATCATACTCTTCCAAAAAAAGGCCAAAATCCGCTTTTTCTTCTGTACCATCAGCTCTGCTCACATAGGCCTCTCCCTCCACATAGGTTATTATGCCAACGGTCTGTGCCGTGAGCGAGCTTGCAATTATCAACAAAAGAAAAAGCATAGAAGTTTTTTTCATCAGTGTTCCTCCCTGTATATATCTGTTTTTACCCTTTTAAATATATTGCAAAGTTCCTGCTGTTTCTGTGGCAAACTGCCAAAAACTTTTTTCCATACAGCAGAACTCTCCATACACATATATACAGGTGCACCTGGCAGAGCCTTATTAAGTTCCTCTTTTATGCGGCTATATATCTCCACTCTTCTTTTCTGTAAGTACCTAAACTTACCATCCTTTGATGGAATAAACTCGTCATACAGATACGGCCTGTCTGCCATTTTTTTTCTGAGGGCAGCAGGATAACGTATAGTACCCATACTTATCCAGGCAATCCTGCTTGCGTCAAATCTGCCAAGCATATCTATAACCTGCCCGTACTCTTTTTGCCATTCGCCTATTGCTATAATAGGATCAAAATGAAAAGCCAACCTATAACCAGCCTTTATTGCTTTTTCTGCTGCAGTAAGACGTTCTTCCAGACCTGCGGCATCACCATCCTCTTCATCTATTACCCTCTGAGGATTAACAGAAAAAGCAATAACAGCCCTACCCTTGGGCTCGATATCCAGAAGATGGTCTATCCATGCTGTCTTGGTCTTAACCTCAAAGGAAATATTATTATAAGGAGCAAGAGCTCTGATAAACTCCTCTGAAAGCCTAAAAACCGGATCAAGATAATTGGAATCTCCTACCTCACCTGTCCCCACACGTATCTCAGCATCCGGATTATCTTTTGCGAGCTTTATAAGTTCTGATATAGGTCTTTTTGTATCCACATTGATAATCATAGGAGCAAAATTGAGATAACTCTGCATAATGCAGTAAGAGCAACCAAGAGGACAACCTTCGTATAAATCTATTGTAAGATAATTACAGCAGACATGCCCTCTTGTTCCCGGACAGGGATGAAGCATTCTGCCGCTGTGGCAGGTTATAAGCAGAGTTTCTCTGTTGAGATGCTCTGCAGGAATATCATTCTTGGTTTTGACAAGATGCCAGGTAGCAGATAAATGGGCATTTTTTGCCCTCTGTGTTGCAGGAAAATCCAGAGCATCCTCTGTCACATAAATATGCCTAATATTATCCAAGAAAGGAAAAGAGTTCATCCGCATTCTCCGCAATCTTTTTTAGCACCTCAATACGTCTCTCAAGTTGGCTTTTGGATTCAAACTTGAAAGACACAGAAAAAGCAGCCCCCTCAAAAAAATCAGGAGCCTCCAGGGCGACCCCACTCTTTGCCGTAAGATTTTTCCGTAACCTGGCAAAATCCCTCTGCATATCGGAAAGCATAGGAAATCGCATCCTCTTAACAGCCTCAAAAGGAGTAGAGGATGCAAGAATTTCGGTCATCTTCTCTATGGCAGACTCCTCGTCCCAGCCCTCTCTTACAAAACAATCCTTAAACCAGATTAAAATCTGCCTCCGCTCAGAAAAACTCAACCTCCCATCATAGAACCGAATAAGCCCAAGAACAGAATCCGGCAAGGAAGAAACATAAGATGCAGTTTTAATATCCACAAGATTATCTGCAACCATAGCCTTAAGAGAAGGCATAAGTTGAGAAAAAACCCCTATATGAGAAAAATCCTTCTTCCCAGGCTCTACAAGAGGTATTATTCTATCTACATACTCAAGAATCCCGGCATCCCTGCAAAAAAAGAACAGTCTTTCCCGCTCTTCCCAAGAATATCTGCCAGCCCTTCCTTCGCAGGACAAAGCAAAAACAAGCAAATCAGCCGTATCCCCATCAATATCTATAGCTTCATGCTTCTCTGCACCCGCATTTACAAGCGCAGAAAAAAGCCCGTATCCCCATACAAGCTCATCGCCATGACACACAAGAGGCGGTGCAAACCCCTTTTTCAAAAGAACATCGCTGACAGGCACATTACAAAAAAGCCTGGCAATAGGCGTATCACTTACAATATCACGCAAAAAAACAAGCTTCTTACTCATATGCAGATGATAACACAGCAGAAAAAATTATATAATAGCTCAGAAATAAAAAAATACCGAACGGCCTTCCCGCGGCAAAATTATAGAAATACAGGCAAGAATGCCGCGGCAAGACCTGCCTGCGGCACAAAAAAGAAACAAGCCCTCACAACAAAGAAACAATCTTATCCCTTAATCCCTTAAGAGAATCAGCAAGCTTGGAAAGGTAAGAAGAATCAATAGCTGATAAACTATGACACATACTCAGCATATCGGAAACTGATTGCCTTATCTCTCCTACAATCTCTTTGATCTTAGACACACTAGTATCGGATGGTCGTTCAGATCTCCTTTGTTCTTCAAGAGAAGAAATAGCCTGAGATATAAGCCTTGCTGGTCTTGTTGTATCTATCTTGAGCCTAGAACTAAAACTTGTTCTGCTGCGGATAACATTGTTAAGCTCGCCTATACTAGTAGAAATCTTCTTAGTATTCTCTGCTGTTGCAGCAGCAAGCTTTTTAACCTCGGAAGCAACCACAGCAAACCCTCTGCCGGCATCTCCAGCATGAGCCGCCTCTATGGCAGCATTGAGAGCAAGAATATTAATCCTCTCCGATATATCCTCAATTGCATGAAGAAAATCATTGATATTGACAGTAGTAGAATATATTGTCTCTACCGTAGAAAAAGTCTCTTTACTATGAGCAGAAAGACTTTCCAGAAGATTGGAAGCCTCTTTTAATCTTGCAATACTCTCATCTGCAGAATTGATAAGCGGAATATCAAAAAAAACATCGCTGGACAGACTTTCCATAAGCTTGTTTATCTTCTCAATCTGTAAACCAAGCCTAGTTTGTTCTGTTTTTACTGCAGTAATGGCAGACTCTATCTCCTCTATATCCTTTATCCTTTGCGATACAAAAGTAAGAGCCTCCTCTATCCCTTTTTTATGCTCTTCTGACAGCATACTGGTATGTTTATCCTCAGTATAGTCTATCTTATTTTGGACAATTGACTCCCTATATGTTGTTAATTCGGCTATACTTCCTTGCTGTTGCGTCTTTGAGTGAGTACTATCAAAGACATCAGTTTTCTTATCACCGTTTTCATCTTCTCTGTTTCCTTGAACCTGGTCATATTGAGTCTGTATAGAACTACTTTTTATTGTTTCCTTATTTTCTTCTTTATATCCTAGCTCTGTTTTTTCTGTTGGCATTTTATATTCTTTTTGATTCTTCCTGTCTGATATCAAAAGCATAAGAATAGCCATTATTATACTTGATAGAACAAGCAGTATAGGAACATATGTAGGCACTGCGACCGAGCTTACATTTATCAGCCTTGTTTTCTCAATACTAAGAACAGTGTATCCGTTTTTTGTATTTGCCTTTGCTATAACATAGACATCAGAATCCTTTTTATAGACTGTACTTTCCTCCCTTGTAGAAAGGAAAGAAGAAACCTCTGACTCTGGTATGTTTTTTAACAATCCCTTATTATTAGCTTGTATAGTGTTATCTGGATTGACGATATAAAGATTGTTGGCAGAAGTCTGTTTGAGAATAGCTTCCATTGCCTTTTTTCTTCTTTCTGCCCATCTTTTTTCTTGTACATCCATATACTCCGATGTACCTATTGCCCAGCCCCAGTCTTCAAAAACACCTGCAATACCCAGTTTTTTTACCGGGTCACCACCTGACAAATGAGGAAAATAGTATTCCACATAATAAGGATATTTATCCCTTGCTCCGTCTATGAGCTCCTTTATATATTTTTTTCCTTTTATGTCGGTAAGCTTTTCTCTGTTGAGACCTTCCTGCTCAGGATTAGGCGGATTTACCAGAGAAATATAGGAAAGAGAATCCGCAAAAAAATAGCCTTCTGAGTTGTATCTTAGGTTCCTAAGCCTGTCTTTTGCAATCTTCTGAGCCTGAGCTTTGCTTATATACCCGTTTTTTGCAAGCTCGGAATACGCTTTTAGAAATTCCAGAGCTATATCAAGTCTGTTTTCAAGTTCCTTTTTTATGATATTAAAATTTTCCTTTTCTTCTTCTATGGCAAAGTATTCAGCCGTATCTATGAGTGTGGCAGCTTTTTTTGCGGAAGACACAGCCAATTCTTCCGCTTCCTTTACCATACTGATATCATGAGAAGAAGAGCCTGTTCCAAGGTTTAAACTTATAAATATAACTACGCCAAGGTATATAATTAGCAAAAACAATCTCGGAAGCTGTTTCATATCTCCCCCTATGTGTACTATACGGCAAGAAGAAGATGCCTGCAACAATATTTTTGTTGAATAATCCTTCCGGCTAAACTAAACTGAATACGATGTTACATGTGATTTTAAAAAAATTGCTTGTTGTTTTTATTTTTTTATCTGGATTTTCCATTCTATATGCTGATACAGAACATTTTCTTATCAATCTTAGCGGACAATGGCAGATAGAAGGCATGGATTTTAAGGTGGATAAACATTTTGTGGATATGCCAATTAGATATAAAATGCCCGTAGAAAAGGGCACCGTGATATTGAGAAAAAAGTTTATCGTTCCTTATGAGCTTGGCATTGAGAAACTATATCTTATGGTTGAGCGCCTTCCCGGTGCATATAAGTATTATTTTAACGGATATTATATAGGAGAAGAAGGAGGTTTCCCTCCTAAGTTTTTTCATTCTTACAGAGAGATATTTGTAAGATATATTCCTGTTGATTTTATAAATTGGGGCAGAGAGAATGAGCTTGTAATTATAGCTGCACAGGAGAAAAGTGAGATAAGAATATTCGATGTAGGTTTTATAAACTCTGATAATGCCAAGTTTATAAAAAACATAAAAAACTTTCTTAATGTGAGGATTTACGGCTACTTTGGCTTTCTTACATTTTTTGTGGCTATATACTTTTTTGCCCATTACAGAAGCCCCGTAAAAATAACAGAAAAGAGAAGTTATCTGTTCTATTCTCTAAGCAATATTTTTATGAGTTACTATTTTTTTAGAATGTCCTATCCGTTTCCTTTTTTGCCACCTGTTTTCTCCTATACTTTGTCTAAGGCTGCGATTGTTCTTGCCTTTGCATATTTGCAGCTTTTCTATTTTGATTTTTTTTCTTTGAGAATAAACCCGAGGCTCAAACGCTTTATACTGTATTTTGCATGGTCAATTGTGGGAATTATGTTTTTTATAGCAAAGGATTATCAGCTTGCAGAGAGGGCATTTGCATTGGGGCTTGTGGCTTCCATGGCTTTTCTTATAGGGTATATTGCTGTATCCGTACATGCTGTACGCAGAAGACTGAGTGAGGCTACGGGGATGCTGCTAGGCACATCTGTGCTTGTTCTTTCTGCCATCCATGATATCGGCTATAAGGTTGCCGGAGTTCTGCCCGTATTATGGCTACAGGGGATAGGAGCCTTTGTCTTTGAGGTCTTTATCTTTTCCAACCTTGCTCTCAAAACAATGAGAATGAGAGCAGAAGTTGAGAACTTCTCCAGAAAAATAGAGCAGGAAGTTTCCCAGAGGACAGCGGATTTAAATAAGCTCAATGCTAAGCTCCAGCAGATAAGCCGCGAGAAGAGCCTGTTTATTGCCAACATAAGTCATGAGATGCGTACTCCTCTCACATCCATTGTAGGCTATGCTGAGATGCTCAAGGACAAGGCGGATGGAGAAATCTCAAAAATAGCTGATATTGTTTTTAGAGAAGGTATTAAGCTTAGAGACCTTATCAATCAAGTGATGGATATTTCCAAGATAGAACAGGGGAGAATGGAGGTTGAGAAGAAAGTATTTTCTCCCAAGGAAACCGCAAATATGATTAAAGAATCGCTTGATATTGCAGCCAGAAAGAAGCATGTGGAGCTCAGGTTACAACTGCCTGATTCCTGTCCGGATTGGATAAAAGGAGACGAAGTAAAATTTGAGCATGTCCTCAGAAACCTTGTTTCCAATGCTGTAAAGTTTACAGAAAACGGTCATGTTGATATTAAAATGTTTGTAAAAGATAATACCGAGAACATCCTCTTTGTCGAGGTAGAGGATACGGGCTACGGTATACCAGAAGATAAGCTGGAAAAGATTTTTCTGCCTTTTGAACAGGCTGACAATTCTACCACACGACGCTTTGGCGGGTCAGGCCTGGGCCTATATATTGTAAAAGAATACGTCAAGCTTATGGGGGGAGATGTTTCCATAGAAAGTACTGTTGGTAAGGGAACGAGGGCCGTTTTCTATATCCCGTATGCTGAGGCAGACTATGCCGAGCATCCTCATACTACTGAAGAAACTATTGATATCAATGATGTAAATCTGGATGGAGTCTCTGTCCTCTTTGCAGATGACTATCCTCAGAATCAGGAGCTTGTGAGTACATTTTTGACCGACGCGGGCGCAAGGGTTGATATTGCTTCCGACGGTGCAAAAGCAGTCAACATGGTTTTGGCACAACAGTATGATATTGTTCTTATGGATATACATATGCCTACTATGGATGGACTTGAGGCCACAAGGCGGATAAGAGCCAGAGGTCTAGTATCCATACCCATCATTGCTATCACTGCTGATACCTATAAAGAAGATGTTGACAGGTTTATGGCAGCAGGGATGTCTGGAGTTCTTCCAAAACCTATAAGGAAAAAAGAGCTTCTGAGCCTTGTAAACGATATTGTAAAAAACAGAAAACTGTCACAGGAAGAAACACGCTTCTCTGATAGCAGTATTAGTGATTATGGAGATGATATTTATGGCGGCCTTGTATCTTTTGTAGAGGAATTTGGCGAGATGAAGCAGAAAGCACTAGAAATCCTGTCTGGATTTATTGATGAGTGCGATAATCAATGGAAGAGAATAGATGCCGCATGGGAAAAACGCGATTGGACTAGCTTTCACAGAGAGGTTCACTCCTTAAAAGGCGGAGCTGCCAATGTTTATGCCGAGGCTCTAAGAAGAGCGGCTCTTGAGGTGGAAAAAGCCGCAAAGGCACATCTTGAGGATGGAATGGAAAGCCGACTGGATTCTCTCAGAAGCGTCTATGCAGAATTTAAAGCTGCTGTTACGGATTTTCTTGATATGAGGGGATACAACAAATAGTGTAATATTTTATACCGAACGCACAGCCCGCTGCGCGGGCTGTGCTGCCATCCGGCGGAGAATGACTGGGCTAATTATTTCCTTGATGATGCCTTGTGCCGAGGCAGGCCTTGCTGTGGCAAGGCCGTTCGATATAATTTATTTTATTATTTATATTCCAAGTAGTTGTTTTAGTTCTTTTCTAATTTGCTGCATATGCTGCTGATATTGTTCTTCTATAGGTGCTAGATTTTGCCTGATTATTGCCTGGTATTCTGGATCTGCTTCTGGTGAGATTTTTACTTCTCTACCAAGTTGTTGGGATAACTGGGCTTCTTTTTCTCTTAGTCTGCCTGAATATTGTTGTTTTATTGCTTGTCTGTATTGCTCTACTGTTTTTAAATATTGCGTGAAGAATTGTGTTAGTTGTTGTTCTACTGCAGGAATCATATCGGCTTGTGCTGCTATTGGTTTTAAGGCTTTGAGCAGTGTGGAGAGTTGTTGCAGGTCTTCTTTTTCTTGTGGTAGCTTGAGGTTGCCAATAATTGTGTCTGCAAATCCTTTTTTTACCCAATTAGATTGTTTCCCTTTATATTTTTTTAGTTCTTTTTTTATGTCCGCTTCTTCTCCGGAGAGTATTTTTGCCGCAAGTTGTTTGCCTTCTGTTATGTATTGGCTTTCTTCTAGTTTTTCTTTGTCGGGTTTTATTGATGCAGCCCGCTCCAGGGCTTTTTCTAATGCTGATTTTATTTCTCCCATGTACATAAAAATGATGCTTTTCTATGCTTGTGTCAATACCTGCTTATGCTGTGATTATAATGTCCATTGCTATGTCGTGTTTTTCTGATGGGATTTCTTTTGTTAGCTGAGTGCTGTAGCATACTCCTATTTTTATGCAGTCTGGAGGAAGGGAGGAGAGTAGTCTGTCATAGTAGCCTCCTCCCCTGCCGAGTCTTTTTTTATTGTTGTCAAATGCTACGCCGGGGACTAGTATTAGCTCTGGCAGAATGGATTCTTTTGCAGTATTTTTTGGCTGCAGAAATCCCAAGCTGTGACGTACAAGGGGTACATCCTGCTTGTAAAGAACAAGTTCTATCGTGTTGTTTTCTATTACAGGAAGTAGAATTCTTTTTTTTGTTTTTACTGCTTCTTCCATAAGAAGCCGTATGTCAGGTTCTGTTTTCAGTGGCATGTATAGCGCTATTGTTTTTGCTTTTTTCCAGATATTGCTTTGTTTTATTTTGTTGCAGATTATGAGACTCTGTCTTTTTTTTTCCTCTGTGGCAAGAGCTTTTGTTTCTGATAATATTATACCTCTTAGTTCTTGCTTAGTCATTTTTTACTGCTATGCAGTCTATCTCTACTCTTGCACCGGCAGGCAACTCCTTTACAGCGACAGTTGATCTTGCTGGTTTGTGAGAAAAATAGCTTGCATATATCTCATTGATTTTTGAAAAATCCGACATATTTGTCAGGTATATTGTGCATTTTACTGTATCTGTAATAGCGAATCCTGCGGCTTCTATCACGGTTTTGAGATTTTCTAGAGTTTGTGTTGCTTCTTCTTCTATGGTTGTGTTTTTTATCTTGCCTGTTTCTGGGGATATCCCTATCTGTCCGGAGCAGTAGAGCGTGTTACCTATTTTTATTGCTTGGCTATAAGGTCCTATCGCTTCTGGTGCATTTTTTGTATGTATTTTTCTCATGCTTACTCCTTAATTATTTATATTATTTTATTAGAGGCCTGATTCTTCTCCCAGCATTACTATGTGGATGCGTCCTTCTGGTACGGATCTTCTTGTTATGACCGTATGACTGCATATGCTATCCTGACCGAGGCAGTCCCTGCATATAGTTTCCTTTGTACAGGGTGTTTTTTTGTGAAGCCTTATTGCATTGAGTGGAGCTGCCGTGTTTTTAAGCCTTGCCATTGCTTCTTCTAAAGTAGATGTTATCTTGTTGTATCCTGTTATTATTATCACCTTGCGGGGACCGTAGATGAGTGCTGCAAGCCTGTTGCCTCTGCCGTCTATGTTTACAAGTTGTCCGTCCAGGCTTATTGCACTTGTACTCATAAGATAGAAATCTGCAGATAGTGCTTTGTGGTATATTTCTTCTATTTCTTCCGGACTTTCTGCCTGCTCTCTGTCCAGAATATTGTAGTTTCCATTCCTCAGCAGCTCTTTTATCCCTGTTTCTTCCAGTGTTACAGATCCACCCCAAGAAACAATACTGTTTTCTTCTATTATTTCTTTTATATGTATGTGCAATTCTTCTGTTGTGCTGGCAAAGAAAAAGCCAAATCCTCGTTTTCTAAGATTTTTTTCCAGGATTTTTATCCTGTTATTAATGAAACTCGCATATATTTTCATATGAGAAATGATAGCAGAGCTTTTTTTTTATGCCAATGGCTTAGTGTTTATGCGCTACGTTTTCTTGGGAAGCTGCAATCTTTGATTGGAGTGCTTTGAGAAGAGGCAGAAAGCTTTCTTTTAGCTGGGGTGCTGCCTTGATTAAGCACTCATGGGCGTCTTTTATATACCATGCTGCAAGCTTGTTCTTATCTATCTGAGGAAGATTATTGCACACATGCTTCTTAATTTGTGCAAGTAAATCGTTGGTAAAGTGGTTAAAGTAGTCGTAAAGATGCATTTCCCTGAGTATACGGGCAGATTCTTTATTGATGTTGGCAATAAAAAAGCTTCCTCCATGGGCTTTCATCCATGAACGAAGCTTTAAAAAGGTTCCTATTGTTGTGCTGTCCATATACTCTGTTGAACTTAAGTCAACAAGCAGCATTCTGGGCTGTTTTTCTTGCAGAAGTTTTTCTGCGTATTTATACATGGAGTAGGCATCTTGTGCTCTTATTGTTTTTGGCAGAAAAAATATCAGTTCTTCATCTTCCAGTATATACTGGATTATCTCTAATTTCTCCATAATCTCTACTAAAAATATACTACTGTTTTTTGGAAAAATCCATTATCAATATTTATACGTGAAACATGATTTTTATGCAATCATTTTGCATATAAAAATGTAACATTTGTCTTTAAAATTTGTTTATTTTATTATACCTCCTCTACGGATCCCTCCTTGTGATTATGGGCAGTCTTAGCAAGCAGGCTGCCCTTTGTTTTGTCTGAGCCCTTTGTGTTTGTGAGCGGTTTTTTGCCATTCTATTCTCCAGCTTATGGAGGAAAAAGGTCTTGCAGGATTATATATCTCTATTGTGGCAAGAAAAAGAAGAGGGGCTTTTGTTCTTATTTGTGTTATTAGCTCTTCTTCTTTAAGTTTTTTTACAGCTTCTTCTGCTTGAGTTTCTGTCTCTGCCTCGGCGAGAAATAAAGATGAGCAGGGTATCTTGAAAAAAAGAGAGGAGGTTTCTGGCTGATCTATGGTAAAGTTTATCCAGGCATCCTGTGGCGAGCCTGTTAGAACTATTGTTTTGCCGATATTTATAATCTCTTCTGCTTTCCACTCGTAATAAGGACAATCTCTAAGTTCTTCTAGCCTGTGTTTCTCTATGATGTCTGTTTTGGAATATATCGGGAAAAATGGAAAAAACAGTCTGGCTGTTGTTATTTTTGTTTTTTTGTATAATTTTTCTCTTAGTTTTTCTGTTTTTGCTTCTATATTACCGGGTAGCCGTATGCCCGCAAGCTGTATTTTCATGGTAACTCCATTTTAAAATACTGGTTTTTATGGTAATATTGTTTTATAATCTTGGCAATGAGGAGGATGTGTGGATAGTATTGCTGTTCTTCCGGCTTCCATATATAGAACTCTTACTATGCTAGAGGAAAAGCTCTCCGTATGGGATTGTGTGGATACTCTATGTTTTTTAAACAACGATCGTTCCGATGTATATGATCCGTATTTTTATATAAGTCTTGATGTCTATTATGATGGAGAATTGCCTCCTAGCGAAGAAAGGCTCGCTCAGTTTGACTTTGCCGGTGCCTTTGAGACTTCTCCGGGTAGAAACAAGGACCGTTTTCTTGTCAGGGATATCCCTGTAAGGTTGGAATATAAGTGTATGTCCGACATAGAGGCCATGCTAAATAGCGAACCTGGTGCACTCCTTAGATATGATGAGCGTATAAGTTATATGTGTTACAGGCTTAAGAATGCGGATGTGCTTTATAAAAAGAGTAATTGGATTGATGGTATAAGAGAAAAACTGGACAGTTTACCGGATTCTTTTTGGCATGCTCTTGTAGATGAGGCTCGTGCCAAGATGGAGCACTACCTGTCAGACTTATGCGCCGCAAGTGAGTTGGAAGATGAGTATTATTTTCTCATATCTTCTGCCGGCTTTATAAGAAGTGCCTGTTCTGCTCTTTTTGCTATCAACAAGACTTTTGAGCCGTGGGGCAGGGAAATGCGTAAGCATGTTTTTAGGCTCAAAGAGCTTCCGTATTCCTTTAGAGGTTATTTTGATCAGTTTGTCAGATATGAGCACGATATGCCTATGGCTGTAAGACGTGAGATAGCAGAGCATCTTGCAAGCCATATAGTAAAAATGTGCATGTCAAATATATAGCATGTATACATCAAAAAAGTTTTTTGTCTTATTCTTTTTTATTCTTGGCTGTTTTTTTGTTTATACACAGGAAGAATCGCAGGATGATACCTGGATAAGGCTAAGTTACGAGACAAGTAGCCCTGCAGATACTATAAGCATACTGAGTAGCGACAGAAGCAAAATGCTTTATAAGGTCATAATGTATGAGGGCAGTCATAACATTGACTTGCCTATACCTCATGGGCTTGCAAAAGATATCTCTTCTTTTGTTATAGATTCTTCTGACTATGGGCTTGTAAAGGCTTTTATTACAGATAGCCCCGATGATATCAGGCTCACTGATCTCTCAGTGATACTTGATTATGATAACTCATCTCCTGTTTTTATCTGCAGGTGGGCGGCTCTTCCTGATTTTCTTGTGTTTAATTTTAAAACCTATGCTGTACAATCCTCTTATCTCAGGCGGATTGCTTTTTTTGTGGAAAAACCGGGTTTTAGAGGCCGAATTGCTTCTCCTGGGGAGGTAGCAAATCTCCATGACTGGAATGCTCATGATTATCCTGCAAGAGCACTGGCTGCTTTTTTTGATACTGCTTACAGAAACAGCATTTCTCTTCTTCCTGCGGAAGAGGAACTCCTTTCTATTCTTCTTGCCAACAAAATTATAACAAAGGCTCCGGATGGATATCTCCCTGTAAGCGGAGGACTTATCAGCATATCCCGAGAGAGTCCGCCTGTATTGCGCCGTACGCTTCTTATTCACGAGTCGCTACATGCCCTATATTTTTCCTTGCCTTCATTGAGAGCTGATGTGTATGACACGTGGGAAAACCTGCTTCCCGAGGCTAGAAAGACCTTTTATGGCTTTATGCAGTGGATGAGCTACGATACTAAGCACTATCCCCTTGTTGCAACAGAGTTTTTTGCCTATATGCTTCAGCAGGATATAGAGCAGCTGCGGTGGTATATCAATGCGCGCATATTACCGAGAGCAGCGAGTGCACTGGGAAGTATCCCTGCCGAGCCGGAAGAAATAGAAAACGCTTTTCTTCTTGCAGCGGAGAAGATGGAAAAAGACTTGCAAAAACATTTTCCTTTTTCTGCAGGAAATACAATCCTTGTTAGCCGTTAATATGCTATACCGAACGTCGACTCTGGGTCATATGTAGTAAAGTGGCAAAATGGACGCAGAGACTCCTGCCTGCGGTATATATTTAGACTGTCTTCTTTGTTGGTTCTCCGCCAGGAGGCAGCGCAGGCCGCGTAGCGGGTTGTGCGTTCGGTGTAAAAATATATTGCTGTCAAAAGTGACGGAACTTGTAAAAAGCTTTTATATATTATATTCTGTATACAGAATATAATAGGAGATATCATGGAAAACAGCATACACTATCCATTTTTGTTATCGCTTTTTGTAATACTCACAGGTTATGTTCTTACCAGACTCAAGGTTTTGTCGCTTGAGCTTGGCAAGGATATATCCAGACTGATAGTCAATGTCACATTACCGGCAGTGATTCTAAATACATTAACAACTATGGAGCTGGTAGGGTCTCTTTTTTTCTTTCCTCTTATATGCATAGCTGCATCGGTGATAATATTGCCTTTTGCAAAGCTTTTTTTTAATAGGCTTTCTCTGGCGGATAGGGGAAATGCTTATCTTACGGTTATTGGCTACAATATAGGTTTGTTTGCCTATCCTCTGATAGAAGGGCTGTATGGTAAGGATGGACTTGCTGGTGTTGCCATGTTTGATGTGGGAAACGCTTTTGTAGCTTTTGGTCTTCTTTATCTGGTGGCAAGACATTTCTCACCACAGGAGGATAAGAAGATAACTCCTGTGCGGATTTTAAAAGCTCTGCTTTACTCCATACCGTTTATGAGTTATGTGATAGGACTTTCTCTTAATATTGCCGGGCTTTCTTTTCCATCTATAATTGGTGATGCCATAGCTCTAATCGCACGGGCAAATAATGCTCTTGTTCTTTTAGTGCTTGGGATGACTCTCAGATTTACGTTTCCCAAAAAGACGGCAAAGGTTTTTGCAAGGGCTCTTGCTGTAAGATACGGTCTTGGGCTTGTTCTGGGTTTTGCTGCTTTCTTTCTTCTACCTTTTGATATCTTTTACAGAAGGATATTGCTCATAGGTCTTCTTCTGCCTGCTCCTCTTGTTATAATCCCCTATGCGGCAGAAAACGAGCTGGATATGGAGTTTGCAGGAACTTATGCTAATGCTTCTGTTGTGATAAGTTTTGCTATCATGTGGCTTATAGCAAGCATCACATAGAAGGCTGCCTATAGCAGCCTTCTATATCCTGTTGTAATCAGCTTTCTGGTAGAATACTTCGCAGCCATTTTTCTGCTTCCGTAGTGCTCATATTGCGTCTTGTTGCGTAGTCAGCAAGCTGTTCTTCTGTTATGCGGCCTACTGCAAAATAATGGGAATCGGGATGGGCAAAGTAAAATCCGCTGACAGATGAAGAGGGCATCATCATATAGCTTTCTGTGAGTCTTATGCCCGTACGCTTCTGAGCATCCGTGATTTTCCATATATCTGCTTTGAGCGTATGGTCGGGACAGGGGGGGTAACCTGGAGCAGGTCTTATGCCTTGATAGCTTTCTGCCAGAGTTTCCTGAGGACTGAGTTTTTCATCCGGAGCATATCCCCAGAGCTTTTTTCTCACGAGCTGATGCAAAGCTTCTGCTGCGGCTTCCGCGAGTCTGTCTCCAAGGATGTTTACGAGTATATCCGAGTATTGGTCTGCATCTGTGTGCTCCTTTATAAAGGATTCTAGGTCTCTCCCGGCACCTGTTACAAAAAAGCCCATATAATCCCTCATACCGCTTTTTTCCTGTGGAAGAAAGTCCGACAGGCTAAGGTAATAAGGGGTTTTTTTCTTTTCTCTCTGTTGTCTGAGCATAGGAATTCTGTAGAATTCTTTATCTGTTTCCCAGTCATAGAGAAGGATATCATCGTTTTCTGTAGAGCATGCAGGATAGAAGGCAACAGCTGCATCTATTCTTATGTTTTCTTCCATTATATCCAGCATTCTGTTGGCATCGTCGTACAGTTTCTTTGCTTCTTCCCCCTTTTCTGCATCAGATAGGATGTCGGGAAACTTTCCCGGCATTTCCCATGCAATGTAAAAGAATCTCCAGTCTATGTATGGCCGCACTTCTTTTACAGAGAGCCTCACTGTCTGTGCTCCTTTTATCACAGGTTCTACAGGCTTATAATCCTTCCAATTCGGGATAAAGCGCTTTTTTCTTGCTTCCGACAAAGAAATATAGTTAAAATTTTTTATCTGTCCCAGTTTTTGTTCTCTTATTTTTTTCTGCTTTTCTCTATTTTCTGCGATAAAGCTTTCTTTCTTGTCCGAGCTTAGGGCGCTCATAACCTTTACTGCATCTGATGCATCGGTAGAATGTATGACAGGTCCAGAGTATTCTGGTGCTATCTTGAGTGCAGTATGCGTGGGACTGGTTGCAGCTCCACCTACCATGAGGGGCAGCTTCTTGCCCCTCCTTTCCATCTCTTCTGCTACTATTCTCATCTCTTCCAAAGAAGGTGTAATGAGTCCGGAAAGCCCTATGACATCCGCACCTTCTTTGTCTGCAGTTTCAAGGATATCCTGCATTGGTACCATAACTCCCAAGTCTATTACCCTATAATTGTTGCACTCAAGGACCACTTTTACTATGTTCTTTCCTATATCGTGCACATCACCTTTTACTGTTGCTATCACCATGCTTGCTTTATGCTGCCCGCCTGTTTTTGCATTTTCTTTCTTTATAAGGGGGGTGAGAAAGTCAACTGCATTTTTCATAACCCGTGCGGTCTTTACGACCTGAGGCAAAAACATTTTGCCTTCGCCAAAAAGCCTTCCAACTTCGTTCATTCCTTTCATAAGAGGGCCTTCTATCACGGCAAGTGCTGAGCCTAGTCTTTTGTGTGCTTCCGGGAGGTCTTCTTCTAGATGACTGCTTATTCCCTTGAGAAGTGCATATGTCAAGCGTTCTTCTACGTCCAGCTCTCTCCACTTATTGGCATCTCCTCCAGAAGAGGACGCTCCTGATAAACCTTCGGCAGCCTCGAGCAGAAGTTCTGTTGCTTCTGGATTCCTGTTAAAAAGCAGGTCTTCTATTAGCTTGCGCACGTTTTCCGGCACCTCTTCATATGGAAGCATGCGTGCTGGGTTTACTATGCCCATATCAAGTCCTGCTTTTACCGCATGGTAGAGAAATACAGAATGCATTGCATCTCTAAGCGGATTGTTGCCTCTGAAGGAAAAAGATATATTGCTTACTCCGCCGGATGTCTTTGCATAGGGAAGATTTTCTTTAATCCACTTTACGGCTTCAAGGAAATCCACACCATAATTGGCGTGTTCTGCCATGCCTGTTCCTATTGCAAATATGTTAGCATCTATAACAATATCTTCTGGTGCTATTCCTGCCTTAGTTGTAAGCAGTCTGTAAGAACGTTCTGCAATCTCCATGCGTCTCTCCAGGCTGTCTGCCTGTCCGTTCTCGTCAAAGCACATAACAAGAACAGCTGCTCCCATACGCTTTACAAAGCGTGCTTTCCTTATAAACTCTTCCTCGCCGTCTTTGAGACTTATGGAGTTTACTATACCTTTACCCTGTAAGCACATAAGACCTGCTTCTATCACCTTCCAGTTGGAAGAATCCAGCATGATAGGTACTCTGCTTATCTCAGGCTCTGAGGCAATCAGGTTGAGAAAGTGCTTCATTGCAGAGGGTGCATCTATAAGCGGATCATCAACGTTGATATCTATTATCTGAGCCCCTGCCTCTACCTGTGCCCTTGCAATCTCAAGAGCTGTATCCCAGTCAGAATTTGCAATGCATTTTTTAAAACGTGCAGAACCTGCCACATTGGTTCTCTCCCCCACGTTGACAAAGAGGCTCTCCCTGCTTACACGCAAAACCTCAAGCCCGGTAAAGACAGTCTCATGTTTTTTGTCAGGAATCCTGCGTGGATTTATGTCCGATAGAGCATCAACAATTGCCTTTATATGCTCCGGTGTTGTACCGCAACAACCACCTACTATGTTGAGAAGCCCTTCCCTGGCATACATAGCTAGTGTTTTTGCCATGATTTCCGGTCCCTGGTCGTACTCTCCCATAGCATTGGGAAGCCCGGCATTGGGATGCACGCTTACTGCGCATGGTGCATGCGGGGTTATGGACATAAGATGTGGCCTCATCATATCCGGGCCAAAGGCGCAGTTAAAACCTACGGATACAGGCTCTGCATGGAGCACAGAAAAAAGAAAAGCTTCTGCTGTTTGTCCTGCCAGCAGCCTGCCTGCAGCATCCGTGATAGTTGCAGAGAGCATAACAGGCACATCCTTTCCAGACTCCTCGCGGTATCTCATAAGAGCGGATAATGCTGCCTTTGCATTGAGTGTATCAAATATTGTTTCGACCAGTATGATATCAGCGCCACCATCTATGAGCCCGCATATGGAATTATGGTAGTCCTCTTCCAGTGTCTCAAAATCCAGAGCCCTAAAAGCCGGATCCTGAACATTGGGGGACAGAGAAAGGGTTTTATTGGTTGGGCCCAGCACTCCTGCCACAAAACGCGGTTTATCCGGTGTCTTTTTGCAGAACTCGTCGGCCACGCGTCTTGCAAGACGTGCAGCCTCAAGGTTGAGCCTATAGGCAAGCTCCTCTGTTGCATAATCTGCCTGGCTAGTACGGGTAGAATTAAAGGTATTGGTCTCTATTATATCCGCTCCGGCCTCAAGATAAGCCCTGTGAACACCCTCGATTATATCCGGTCGCGTCAGAGTGAGCATATCGTGATTGCCCTTGAGATTGATGGGCCTTCCTTTTGCATCCTTTTTATCAAAACCGGCAAACTCCTCGCCGCGGTAGTCGGCTTCTTCCAGCTTATGCCTCTGGAGCATAGTCCCCATGGCGCCGTCCAGAAAAAGAATCCGCTCGCTGAGAAGCTCTTTTATGTCAGCCATCCTTCCTCCAAAACATTAGCAATTTTATATAGTATACATATTAAAAGCGGGATAGAACAGTATTTTATAAAATGTGCCGAACGCAGTAATAGCGTCCGTCCTTTGTAAAGCAGGGCAGAATGGCGCTCTTACTGCTGCCTGCGGCTCATATGGTGTAGAGTTTTCTTGTGCTTCTTCTTTTGGCCGGAGGCAGTGCGATGGCGCTTGCGTCATCGCACGTTCGGTATGACAAATTGACCTATAGCCTTGGCATCTGTATACTCGTACGATTATGTATAAAGATGTGATTATCAAGGATAAGGGGCGTTCCTCTGTTATGAGGCAGCATCCCTGGATTTTTTCTGGTGCGATTTCTGACAACGGCGGTGCCGTGCCGGGCGATATTGTAACCGTGCGCAGCTTGTCCGGTGAGTTCCTTGCACGCGGGGTTTTTGACAGCGGAACTATCGCAGTGAGGATTCTTTCTTTTTCTGATAGACCCATAGACAGCGATTTTTGGAGAGACAGGCTCTATGCTGCTCTTTTCTACAGACAGGCTCTGGGTATTACAGAGTCTTCCAATTGTTATAGGTTGATTCATGGAGCAGGGGATGGTATTCCCGGACTTGTTCTGGATTTTTATAATGGGGTTGTGGTTTTTCAGGCACATTGTGTGGGAATTTATGCAAGAAGAGAGGATATCACCGCAGCTCTTGCAGATGTCTACGGAGAAAATCTGCTTGCTGTCTATGATAAGAGCAGCCAGAGTGTGCATACAGAGGAGAAACCCAAGGATTCTTACCTCTATATTGCCTCCAAACCTGTTCTTCCGCACAACATAGTGGAAAATAAGCTTTCTTTTTTTGTGGATTGGGAATCCGGACAGAAAACAGGCTTTTTCCTTGACCAGAGGGACAATAGGGCTCTTATCGCATCTATAGCAAAAGAAAGGCGTGTTATAAACGCATTTTCCTACACCGGAGGTTTCTCGGTATATGCGTTTTGGGGAGGTGCAAGGGAGGTCATATCTGTTGACAGTTCTGCCTCAGCCTGCGAACTTGCTGAGAGAAACGTAAAGCACAATTATTCTGAGGCAAAGCACAGCACTGTGTGCTCCGATGTTTCTGATTTTCTTGCAGATCAGAAAAAAGATCTATATGACCTTATCATCCTTGACCCGCCTGCTTTTGCCAAGCACATAAAGCACCGTCACAAAGCATTGATTGCATACAAAAACCTCAATAAGAAGGCAATAAGGATAGTAAAAAGTGGTGGTTTTATAGCGACCTTTTCCTGTAGTCAGGCCATAGATCTTGGCCTTTTTACCGGTGCTGTCCGCGCTGCAGCCATAGAAGAAAAGAGGACTGTTAGGATTGTAAAAACACTCCATCAGCCTGTCGACCATCCTGTCAACATTTATCAGCCTGAGGGAGAGTATCTCAAGGGACTCCTGCTCTATATAGAATAAATTCTGACACAATAATCATAGACAGATTTGTCCCTGTGCATGTTTTAAACGATACACAGATTGCGCAGGGACGCTTGCCTGCGCAATAGTGAGCAGGATAGACTCTTCTCCATTAGGTTTTCAATAAAAAAGGGATTCTTTAGTGTAATATAAAACTATGAGGTTTTTTTTAGCCTTCTACTCAGGGTTGACTGAGAAACTCCCAAAATTTGCGCTGCTGCAGACTGATTATTACCTGTTCTCTTAAGTGCTTCTTTTATAAGAATATTTTCCATTTCTTCTATGGTTGGGAAATGGCCAAAACAGGAAACAATGCTGTCATAGTCAAGCTCTGCCGGAAGTCTCAGTTTTCTCATTGTCGGGACAGATGTGGATTTTTCGTAAACAGCAAAACTCTCAAGAGAGAGCATCTGCTCAGTTGTTCTTGATACCGCATCAAAAATCATAGCCTGGAGCTCACGCACATTTCCAGGAAACTCGTATACTGTCAGGATATCAAAAAGTCTGGGAGGAACGAGAGGTTCTTCCTTTTTGAGCTCTTTTGCAGCCTGTTTGACAAAGGCATCCACAAGCAGTGGGATATCCGTCTGCCTTTCTCTAAGCGGTGGAAGATGTATGTGATGAGTCATCAATCTGTAGTATAAATCCTTTCTAAAAGAACCTTCTTCCTGCTTTTTTGTAAGATCTGCGCAGGTTGCCGTTATTATACGCGCGTTGCTTTTTCTTGGCCTGTCTTCTCCCAGAGGATAGTACTCACCTTCCTGGAGAAGTCTAAGCAGCTTTATCTGCGACTGAATACTCAGCTCTCCTATCTCGTCCAGAAAAAGTGTGCCACCCTGAGCGCGTTCTATAAGTCCTGCTCTGTCTGTCTCTGCACCAGTATATGCGCCCCGCTTATGACCGAATAGAGTATCGGAAAAAAGCGTATCGTCAAGACCGGCAACATTTACAGTTACAAGTTCGCCCTCTAGTTTGCTTGCTTTATGTATTGCTTGTGCAAGAAGTTCTTTTCCCGTACCGCTCTCGCCTGTTATTAGTACGGGTCTGGGACTCGGAGCAATCGCCTTGGCATAAGAAAATATGGAAAGCATTTTCTTATCGCGGGTTATTATATGAGAGAACTCGCTTTCTACCTCAAAACCTTTTTGTGCGTGGGAGGAAAGGCTCTCTACTTCTTTGTTTAGCTGGCGCATCTCCAGCGCATTTTTTAGCGAGGTAAAAAACCTGGTAGGATTTATGGGCTTGTTTATATAGTCAAGAGCTCCCAGTTTCATAGCCTTGACTACGTTTTGCGCGCCTTCTTCTGCTGTTGCAATTATTACAGGAATTTCCGGATGGCTTTCTTTTATTTCTTTTAATAATGTAAAGCCGTCTTTCTTGGGCATCACAAGGTCTAAGACAACTACTTGTATATTGTTTTCTTTGAGAATATTTTCTACTTCTTCTGGTCTGCTGCACAATATGTAGTTGGTATAGCCTTCATGTTCCAGCATAAGCTGGTATCTTGTGAGAATAGTCTCGTCATCATCTACAAGCAGTATGTATTCTTTTTCCATAGTATTTTTATCGTCTTATTATGCATTTTGCATAATAAATAATAGGCTAATATTGTCTTGTTTTCAAGAGATTGTATATATATTTAAAGAAAATATGCGGGAATGGTAGAGCCTTTTGTCATATGTTTTTTTCTGTTAAAATATTGCGACAGGTAAATAAATAATTCTTTGGCATAGCCGTATATGTTTTTGATTTGCTCCATGTCGCAAGCTATATGAAGGCAATCATTTTATTTTTTCTGATATATTGAATAAGTTTTACAGCTTGTTTATTCTTGTTACATACTTTGACGGGGGTTTGTATGAAGGTAAAGGCTCAGGCTGTTTCTGCGCGTAATGCTTCCAGGTTTTTGAGTGCGCTTTCTACTGATAAGAAGAATTCTGCTCTTAAAGCCATACGTGATGCTCTTATGGCAAGGAGCGATGAGATTGTCAGGGCTAATGAGATGGATTTACAGATTGCTGAGGAGACTAATCTTGCCGCACCTCTTAAAAAGCGTCTTTCTTTTCCCTTTTCTAAGATTGAGGATGTTTGTAAGGGGATAGACAGCCTTATTTCTCTTGATGACCCTGTAGGCAAAACGCTTTCTGCTACGGAGTTGGATAAGAATCTCGAGCTTTTTAAGGTATCATGTCCCATAGGGGTTATAGGTGTTATATTTGAATCCAGGCCAGATGCACTTGTGCAGATTTCTACCCTCTGTCTTAAGAGCGGAAATGCTGTACTGCTCAAGGGCGGGAGTGAGGCTGAGAATACTAATACTATTCTTGCTGAGATTATTGCAGATGTCTCATCCAGAGCCGGTATTCCGGATGGATGGATTCAGCTGCTTCATACTCGTGAGGATGTCGGACAGATGTTGTCCATGGATGAGTATATTGACCTCATAATACCTCGAGGTTCCAACGAGTTTGTAAAATATATTATGAACAATACAGCTATTCCTGTCATGGGACATGCGGACGGAATCTGTCATGCCTATGTGCATGAGGCTGCTGATATCGATATGGCTGCCTCCCTTGTTACGGATTCTAAGACGCAGTATGTTGCTGTCTGTAATGCAGTAGAGACACTTCTTGTGGATGCAGCTTGCGCGGATAAGGCTCTGCCTGTTATAGCTGCATCTCTTACCCAAAGAGGGGTTGAGATACGCGGCTGTGAGAGAACTCGCAGAATTATAGATTGCAAAGAGGCTAGAGAGGAAGATTGGGCTACTGAATATCTGGATTATATTATTTCTGTAAAGGTTGTAGATGGGATTGAGCAGGCTATAGAACATATCAATACTTATGGTTCTGGGCACACTGACCTCATAATCACCTCTGATAAAAAGGCTGCTGCACTTTTTATGTCTCTTGTGGATTCTGCAGATGTCTTTTGGAACTGCAGCACAAGGTTTGCTGATGGCTATAGATATGGTCTTGGAGCAGAGGTGGGGATAAGCACCAACAAGATTCATGCAAGAGGTCCTGTGGGACTGGAAGGGCTTGTTATATATAAGTATATGCTTATGGGTAACGGACAGGTTGTAGCGGATTATGTGGAGGGACGTGCTGAGTTTACTCATAAAAAACTTGCTAAGGACTTTCCCCTAAGCAACTGAGAAATTGCCGGATTTGTATTCTGTCTTTTATAATGCAGAATATTTTACATTTTTGAGCCGGTTGTTTTTTTAAGTTGGTAAAAGCGGTTATCAGAGGATATGCAATGCGAGATTTTTCGGGTATCAAGAAGATTGTCATCAAGGTTGGCACCAATACTCTTTCTGGCCCTGATGGTATAGATGTTTTTTATATAGAAGAACTTGCGTCACAGATAAACGATATAAGGAAGCATGGCTTTATCCCCTTGCTTGTTTCTTCCGGTGCCATAGGTATGGGGTCTCGTGAGCTCGGTATAAAGCACAAAGTAAAGAAGATAGACATGAGGCAGGCTCTTGCTGCTATAGGTCAGCCTGTTCTCATGCATACGTACAGACAGGCTTTTTTGCGCTATGATATTCCTGTAGCTCAGATACTTCTTACCCGAGATACCTTTGATAATCGTAAAGCCTATGTCAATCTCAAAAATGCAGTAGATAGCCTTCTGCACATGGGAGCTCTTCCTGTTTTTAACGAGAATGATTGTATATCTACGGATGAGATTGGAACTGCGTTTGGAGATAATGACACGCTAAGTGCCTACATAGCGAGCAAAACAGATGCTGATCTGCTTATTCTGCTTACGGATATAGACGGACTTTATACCGATGATCCCAAAAAAGACAAAAACGCAAGGATTATACGTACTGTTATCGAGATAAGTGATGAAATGCTGAATAAAGCAGGTGGTGCAGGTAGCACTCACTCAACGGGTGGAATGAAAACCAAGCTCATGGCCGCACGGATAGCAGGACAGGCAGGCTGCCGCGTGGTAATTGCCCATGGCAGAGAAAAGAACATTCTTCCCAGAATTCTAGCTGGAGAAGAGATTGGCACATTGTTTTTGCCTTCTGGCAGACTCAAAAATCGCGAGAGGTGGATACTCCAAGCGCAGCCGCACGGCAATATCGTTGTGGATGACGGGGCTTTTCGTGCAGTAGGCAAGAAAAAAAGCCTTCTTCCTTCTGGTGTGTTAAGAGTGGAGGGAAGCTTTGAGGCAGGCGATGTTATCACTATAAACGGCACAATCAAGGCAGTATCAGCTCTCTCAAGCAAGGACATAGAGAAAGTTGCCGGGCGGCACACAAGCGAGCTTGTCGCTATACTTGGAAAAGATAAACCGGATGTTGTAGTCCGGGCCGACGACATAGTTATAGAAAAATAGCTTATTATACCGAACGCACAGCCCGCTGCGCGGTCAGTGCTGCCTCCAGGCAAAGTGGGGCAGAGGATTTCCCGCTTTTTTGCTTAGTGTGTGCCGCAGGCAGGAGGGAGCGCGCCTTCTTACTGCTTTGCCGTATAGGTGCGCTCCTGACGTTCGGTATAAATATAAATGGAAGGTCTTTGTCTTGATAAGTTTCTGCAGGGAGTATTCTGTTCTTGGAATTTTTATAACCCTTGCAAAAACTGGTTTTGTTAGTATACCATAAAATATGGCAAAAAGAGCTAGACTGGTGGATGTTGCAAAACTGGCCGGGGTTTCTCACACTACTGTTTCATGGGCACTCAAAGGTGATCCCAGAATAAGCCCAGAGACCAGAAAAAAGGTGATGGATGCAGCCAGGAAGCTCAATTATCATCCCAACTTGCTTGCAAGGGCGCTTGTCAACGGCAGGACCAATACTCTTGCTATTGTTGCGTCATTCTTTTCTTCTCATTTTGAGATGGAGGTTTTGAAAGGTATAGAGCAGCAGCTTATGGATACCGGCAGCGAGCTTGGTGTTCTGCTTTTTACCACGCGTGGCTCCAAAAAAAGAGAAGAAGATATCATAGCTGATGTGATAAAAAGCGGAAGAGCGGATGGTCTTATCACGCTCAATATATCTTTATCAGTCAATCTCAGCAGCCTTGCATGTGAGTACGCTTTTCCTGTTGTGCTTATAGAGGGTAAGGGACGTTGTGCGGATACCATAAGGATTGATAATCCGGGCGGCTCTTATGCTGCTGTTTCTGCTCTTGTGAAGGCAGGTGCAAAGAATATAGCAATAGTGTCGGGAGAGATACATACGGAGGAGCCCGGAAGAAGCCCTATGGAAAGGCTAATAGGTGCACGACGTTCTCTAAGGGCTCACGGTTATGGATTTGATAAAAGCCAAGTTTTCTTTATAGAGCGTTATTATTTTGAAGAAGGGTATACGCTTTTCCCGCGTATTCTGGATGCAATGCCGAATGTGGACGGCATTTTTTGTGCTGCCGGTGATATGGTTGCTCTTGGCCTCCTTGCTGCCATGAGGGACAGGGGTATATCTGTGCCGGAGGATGTAAGATTGGTGGGGTATGATGATATCCCTGCTTCTTCTCTTGTGTCTCCCACTCTTACGACAGTGCGCTACAATATGCCGCGTATGGGCGCAACTGCAGTGGATTTTATAAGTGCGGCTCTTTCTGGAGAAAAAGAAAAAAAGCATTATATAGAGCCATCCGTGCTTATAGGAAGACAGAGTTGTTAGTGTCCGTTTTGATTTTTATGTTGCTATAATATTTTTCTTACGCCAGGAGGCAGGGGATGGGCGCACAGCGCCATCCCCGTTCGGTATAAAATTATGAGAGTTTTTTTGCAACGTATGGCAGGATTCCACCTGCGCGGAGGTATTCTAGCTCTATGCCGGAGAAGACCATGACGTCCATGGTAAAGCTTGTTGTGCGTCCGTCTAGTGTGGCTGTGACGGTGCATTCTCCGTAGGGTTTGAGTTTATCCAGGTCTTCTATTGTGATTGTTTCGTGTCCAGAAAGTCCTAGTGTGTCTGCGTTTTGGCCGTCTTTGAAACAAAGGGGCAGAACGCCCATGCCTACCAGGTTGCTGCGGTGTATCCTCTCAAATGATTCTGCAAGTACTGCGCGTACGCCCAAGAGTCTCGTGCCTTTTGCCGCCCAGTCTCGTGAGGACCCTGTGCCGTATTCTTTGCCTGCAATTATTACAAGGTCTGTGCCGCGCTTTGCATACTCCATTGCTGCATCGTAGGTAAAAACTTGTTTCCCTTCCGGAAGCAGCATCGTATATCCGCCAGGTGCGTCTGGGGTGAGACGGTTCTTGAGTCTTATGTTGGCAAATGTTCCACGCATCATGACTTGATGATTTCCGCGTCTTGAGCCGTAGGAGTTAAAGTCAGCGGGTTTTACACCTTTTTCCTGCAGGTATTTTCCTGCAGGATAATCGGGCGGTATTGCACCTGCAGGTGATATATGGTCTGTTGTAACAGAGTCATAAAAAAAGCCCAAAATACGTGCGTCTTTTATCTGTGCAGGCAGGCCTTTCAGCTTATAGAATGGAGGGTTTTGGATGTATGTGGATGACTCATCCCAGTTATAGCAGAGTCCTTCTCCACCGGATAGCTCCTGCCATCTCTTGTCGCCTGCAAATATGTTAGCGTATGTTTTTTTATAATCTGCACTTATTACAGCCTGTTTTTCCAGCTCTGCTATTTCTTCTGCAGAGGGAAGTATGTCTGCAAGGTAGATTTCTTTTCCGTCCTTGCCTCGGCCTAGTGGTTCTTTTTCTAGGTCTTTAAGCAGGCTGCCTGCCAGTGCGTATGCGACTACATAGATGGGCGATGCAAGTATATTAAAGCGTACCTTCTGGTGTATTCTTGCCTCAAAATTTCTGTTGCCTGAACCAACGGAGCCTAGTATCAGCCCCTGGTCAGCTGCCTTTTCCATCGCTGCAGGTAGAGGACCGCTGTTTCCTATACAGGTTGCGCAGCCGTAGGCTACTACGCCAAAGCCCAGCTTCTCAAGATATGGCATGACTCCTGCACGCTCAAGATAATCCGTAACAACGCGTGATCCAGGGGCAAGGCTTGTTTTTACCCATACGGGTACACTAAGTCCGTGTTCTACAGCTTTCTTTGCAAGAAGCCCTGCTCCAAGAAGAACGGTAGGGTTGGATGTATTGGTACATGATGTTATGGATGCAATGGCAACTGCGCCCTGAGGCACTCTCACAGGAGAGCCGTTAAGCTCAACTTCTCTTGAGTCGTCCTTTATAGCAAGCTCCTGCAGCCCTTTCTCTATCCTGCGAGGCAGACTCGATGGTGTAAGCCTGTCCTGTGGCCGGGAAGGTCCTGCCAGAGACGGCTCTACAGTTGCAAGATCAAGCTCAAGGACATCGGAGTAAACTGGCTGACAGGACGGGTCAAACCACATACCAGTCTTTTTGAGATACCATTCTGCTCTATCAGCCTCTTTCTCCCTTCCTGTAAAGCGCAGAAACTCGGTTGTCACCTCATCTACCGGGAAGAAGCCCATAGTTGCTCCATACTCCGGAGACATGTTGGCAATAGTTATCCTATCAGGCAGAGAGAGCGCTTTGACCCCTGGGCCAAAATACTCTACAAACTTACCCACAACCCCCTTTTTGCGCAGAAGCTCGGTCAGAGTAAGAACAGCATCAGTTGCCGTAACACCATCTCTTAGCCTGCCAGTAAGTCTCACACCAATTACCTCTGGAAGAGGCATGATATAAGCCTCGCCAAGCATGACAGCCTCAGCCTCTATGCCTCCTACCCCCCAGCCCATAACACCGAGACCATTAATCATAGTAGTATGAGAATCCGTACCCACAAGAGAATCGGGAAAAACAACAGTCCTACCATCTACTACATCCTCACGCACAACCTGCGCAAGATACTCTGCATTGATCTGGTGACAAATACCAGAATTGGGAGGCACAGTACGAAACTTATCAAGACTCTGGCCTGCCCATTTTAGCAGCTTATAACGCTCTGTATTTCTCTCATACTCCTTGGCAACATTCTTCTCAAGCGCATCAGAAGCCGCCCAAAAATCTATCTGTACCGAATGGTCTATTACAAGATCCACGGGAATCCCGGGATTTACACGCCTTACATTCCCGCCCGCAGCAGCCACTGCATCACGCATAGCCGCAAGATCCACGACAGCCGGGACACCAGTAAAATCCTGCATAAGCACACGAGAAGGAAAATAAGACAGCTCCCTGCCCGTATTGGCATGCCAATCAGAAAAATGCTCAAGCCCACAGGCACCCGGCCTGGAAAAAAACACAGCCCTGGCAACATTCTCCAAAAGCACACGTATGGAATAAGGCAGAGAAGAAAAACCACCCTTTACATCAACAGAAGAAGGCTCAAAAACAAAAACACTCCTGCCATCAAAAGAACACTCTCTAAAAGACATCACAAACTCCTTGCAAGAAAATCGCTAACAGAATAACCAAAAACAGCATAAAAAAAAAGCCATCAAAAAAAAGACCGAACGTCGTCCCTGCGCCCAAAGTTGCAAAACAGGCAGAAAGGCGCAGTTACTCCTGCCTACGGCAAATATGAGGAAAAATACTTTAAAAAAGACAGGATTAATAGCATAATAGCAGCATGATAGCAGTAGCAATAAACACACTCACAGTCATAGTAGGAGCGATAGCAGGCAACATCCTACATAGCCGTATAGGAGAAGACTATCAGCAGGTAATATATAAAGCCATAGGAGTCTTTACCCTGCTCATAGGTATTCAGATGGGACTGGAAGGTATAAGCGTATACGTGGCAATAGCCTTGGTAATAGGAGGGCTTGCTGGTACATACATGGACATAGAAGGTGCAATCTACAGCTGGGGAGACAAACTCAAGAAAAAGTTTAGCAAAAAAAACGACACAACCTTTGCCCAAGGCTTTCTTGATGCATCCATACTATTCTGTGTAGGACCTATGACAATTCTTGGCGCATTCAAATCAGGAGCAATGGGCGACCACACACTTCTCCTTACAAAATCCATGATGGATGGCTTTATGGCACTGCTATTATCCTCTGCATTGGGAATAGGAGTCGCATTCTCTGCCATAGTAGTGCTTATTTACCAGGGCGCACTGGTCATGCTTGCTTCTCTGCTTGGAAACATAGAAAACCCCGTGCTCATATCGCTCATATCCGGAACAGGAGGAGCAATAGTCATAATGATAGCGCTCAGCCTCCTGGGAATATGCAAGATAAAGACAGGCAATTTTTTCCCGGCACTTCTTGTTGTCCTAGCCTTTCTTCCAGTAGCATAACAGGGAGGATAACTTGTAAGATATATCATAATGTGATAAGAAATAAACTGTGATATATTATGATATATATAAATATACATAATACGGGGAAAAGATGATTTCATATATTGCTGCGGCTTTTGTAGGACTTGTGCTTGCCTTTATTATTTCTGTGGGTATTATACCATATATTATAAGAATATCGCATAAAAAAGGATGGTTTGATCCAAAGGATTCAAGAAAACTTCATTCTGGTGATATCTCCAGATTGGGAGGAATAGGCATCTTCTTGGGCTTCTTTATTGCCTTTATTGTGGTCTACATAGCTTTTGGATTTAATGGCTCAGAAAAATTCTCATATGACAAAATACTACTCATATCAGGTGTCATTATAATGTTTATAACAGGAGTTCTTGATGATTTTTTCTTTTTAAAAGCAAGAATAAAACTAGCAGGCCAGATAATTGCAGCCATTATTATCGTATTTCTTGCAGGATATTATATTAAAAGTTTTATAGTACCTATTCTCAATGTAGAAATATCCCTTGGCCTAGCAGGGCAGTTTATTACTGTTTTTTGGATACTTGCGGTTGTAAATGCAGTCAATCTCATAGATGGAATGGACGGACTTGCTTCCAGCATAGTGATAACCGCAATATTTTTCCTTAACATCATATCTTTTTTACAGAGCAATTATGTTGCAATGCTTATAGGATTAACATACCTGGGATCGATGCTTGGTTTTTTGCGCTATAATTTTCCTCCTGCAAAGATCTTTATGGGAGACGGAGGCAGCCACTTTATAGGAACAATGCTTGCAATAATGCCCTTTATTATTTATGGCAGAGAAGTTAGTTCTTTTGCCCTTATTCCTGTTTTGTTACTTCTTAGTATTCCTGTATTTGATACATTCTTTGCTATACTGAGAAGAGTAAGAAAAAACGTATCCATAGGCATTGCTGATAAAGAACATATACATCATAAGCTCATAGCTCTGGGGCTTACGGATAAAAAAATACTTTTCTGGATGTCCTTTTATACCGCAGTCATGGGGGTAATCTCTGTCTATTGGGTACTCACACAGAGCACAGCAGGAATGCTCATCGCATTGTTGGGAGGAGCAGCAGGAGGAGTCTTCTTTATTATAATATCCTCCGCATATCATAAGATGCAGGATAAAACTCGATGATTATAACTCTATATAGTGGTGGACTATTGGTAGACGGAGACAAGATATCTAGATTATATAAAACAACAGGAGAAAATATCCTTAATTAGGGATGCAAAAATCAAGTATGAAAACAATAGCCTTTAGTGGAAATACAGCATGGTCAATGTATAATTTTAGAATAGAAGTTATGCGAGCTTTTAAGGCCCAAGGTTATAGGGTTATTGTTGTTGCCCCCTATGATATTTATATAGATAAGTTAAAAAAGGAGTTTGAAGTCTATTCTGTTACTATGGATAATGACGGAACAAATCCGTTTGTAGAAATAAGAACATTATTTGATTATTATAAACTCTATAAAAAAATAAGACCTGATTTTATATTCCATTATACAATAAAACCTAACATCTACGGTTCTGTGGCAGCACATTTGTTAAAGATACCAAGTCTCTCTGTTGTCACAGGACTTGGGTATGCTTTTACCAGAGATAGGTTTATAAAAAGTGTTGTAAAAAGAATGTACAAATGGGGATTAAAATATCCCGAAAAAGTATGGTTTCTTAACTCTGATGATAAAAAACTGTTTATAGATAATGGGCTTATAGACGTAGAAAAAGCGGATATTTTACCAGGAGAGGGAATTGACCCCAGCAGGTTTTTCCCAGGAGAAAACGAAAAAAAAGATAAAACTTTTAACTTTCTGTTTATTGCAAGGCTGCTATGGGACAAGGGGGTGTTGGAGTATGTTTCTGCGGCAAGGGAGTTAAAGAAAAAATATAAAAACATTAACTTCCTTGTTCTTGGTCCTCTGGGGGTAGCAAACCCCACAGCCGTGCCCCAAGAAAATTTACAGCAGTGGATTGATGAGGGACTTATCAACTATCTTGGCACAACAGATGATGTAAGAGAAAAAATTCTCATTGCGGATTGTGTTGTTTTACCAACTTTTTACAGAGAAGGATTGCCAAGAGTCTTGCTAGAGGCCCTTAGTATGAAAAAACCGGTAATAGCGACAGATGCTCCAGGATGCAGAGATATAGTGGAAGATGGTAAGAATGGGTATATCTGTAAATTACGCGATATAGATGACTTAGCTGATAAGATGGAGAAGATGTTGGCACTTACACAAGAAGAAAGATATATGATGGGAGAATATGGTAGAAAGAAAATTTTGGAAAACTTCAGTATCTCCCATATTATTAATATCTATTTTGATTTTATTTCTTCGGTTCTATAGTCTGCTTTCATTTTATTGCACTTTAATTTACAAAAATACTTTATTTTTTATTCCTTTGTGTTAAAATCTTGGCATGCAAAAATATTCTATAGACAAAGAATCTAGGATATATATAGCCGGACACAGGGGGCTTGTAGGTTCTGCTGTTTTAAAAAAACTACAGCAGGAGGGGTATGGCAATATCATTACTCGTACTCACAGTGAGCTTGATCTCACACAGCAGTCTGCTGTAGAAGAATTTTTTGAGTCCGAGAAGCCGGATGTTGTAATCCTATGTGCTGCCAAGGTTGGAGGCATCCTTGCCAATGACAAAGCAAAATCTGACTTTTTTTATATCAATTCTATGATTGCTAATAATGTCATACATTCTGCTTATAAATATGGTGTAAAAAAGTTGATAAATCTTGGCTCATCTTGCATATATCCCAGAGAATGTCCTCAGCCAATAAAGGAAGAATATCTCTTGTCTGGTCCTCTTGAGAAGACCAATGAGGGCTATGCACTTGCCAAAATTGGAGCGCTTAAGATGTGCTGGTATTATGCTCAGGAGAAAGGATGTGATTTTATATCTGCCATGCCTACCAATCTATATGGACCCAATGATAATTTTGACCTTGAGAGTTCTCATGTTCTTCCTGCTCTCATAAGAAAATTCTATGAGGCAAAGCAGAAAAATGCAGATGTCATTCTATGGGGAGACGGTTCCCCCTACAGAGAGTTCTTATTTGTTGATGACCTTGCAGATGCAATAGTATTTCTTATGGAAAATGTAGCACCTGCTGATATAGGAGAATGTGTAAATATAGGTACGGGAGAAGATATCACAATAAAAGAACTTGCAAATCAAGTAGCGGATATAGTAGGTTTTAAGGGCTCTATAGTTTGGGATAAATCTAAGCCCAATGGCACGCCAAGAAAACTCTTGGATGTAAGCAGGATTAACTCTCTAGGATGGTATGCACGTACTTCTCTAATAGAGGGCATAGAAATTACATATAAGTGGTTTATTGACAATATGGACAAAATAACGAGGTAGTTATATATGAAAAAAGCACTTATAACAGGTATTACAGGACAGGACGGTTCTTATCTTGCAGAACTACTGTTGGAGAAAGGCTATGAGGTACACGGCCTTATAAGGCGTTCTTCTGTTTTTACAACAGAAAGAATAGAGCACTTATATCATGACCCTCATGATAAGAATAAAAAAGTACCACTATATTTACACTATTGCGATATGACTGATTCCAGTAGTCTTAACAGGGTTTTAGAAAAAATAAGACCGAACGAGATATACAATCTTGCGGCTCAGTCCCATGTCAAGGTGTCTTTTGAAGTACCGGAGTATACCGCAGAAGTCGATGCTCTGGGTGTTCTCAGATTGTTGGATGCAATAAAAGAGACAGAAATACCATGCAGATTTTATCAGGCTTCCACATCAGAGCTGTATGGTAAGGTGCAGGAAATACCGCAGAGGGAAACCACGCCTTTTTATCCGCGTTCTCCCTATGCTGCAGCCAAGCTGTATGCATACTGGATAACCGTAAATTACAGAGAGGCGTATAACCTATATGCCTGTAACGGCATACTCTTTAACCACGAGTCGCCCAGAAGGGGCAGGACCTTTGTTACAAAAAAAATAACAACAGCAGTTGCACGTATAAAAAAGGGAAAGCAGGAAAAACTGTATCTTGGTAATCTTGATGCCAAGAGAGACTGGGGGTACGCACCGGATTATGTATATGGTATGTGGCTAATGCTGCAGCAGGATAACCCAGACGACTATGTGCTTGCAACCGGCGAGACACATACTGTGAGGGAATTTTGTGAGAAGGCTTTTATGCGAGCTGGCTTTGAGCTTGTATGGGAAGGAGCAGGGGTAGAAGAAAAAGGTATAGATAAAAATACAGGAAAGGTTCTTATTGAAATAGACCCAAGATATTTTAGGCCTACAGAAGTGGATTTGCTTATAGGAGATGCTTCCAAGGCCAGAGAGAAATTGGGATGGGAGCCTGGGGTAGGTTTTTCTGATCTTGTTGATATCATGGTGGATTATGATCTTGAGAACGAATAGGTTTATTAGAAAAATAAAAAACAAAATAATATCATTATTTTCTCATGCTGGTTTTTTAAGGTATGCCAAGAATACATCATGGCTTATGATTGAGAAAATTCTAAGAATGTTTGTTGGCCTTTTTGTAGGGGCATGGGTTGCAAGGTATCTTGGGCCTGATCAGTATGGCCTTTTAAGTTATGCTCAAAGTTTTGTAGGGCTTTTTACAGCTATAGCCACTCTTGGCCTTGACGGCATTGTAGTAAGAGAGATAGTAAAATACCCAGAAAAAGAAAATGAGATATTAGGAACTGCTTTTGTATTAAAACTAATTGGTGCCATTACAACTTTTATAATTTTATACATTGCTATTCATTTTACATCTAATAACGAATATACAAATATATTAATTTTCATCATTGCTTCTGCTGCCATTTTTCAAGCTTTTAATGTTATAGATATGTATTTCCAAGCAAAAGTCATGGGTAAATATGCTGTTATTGCAAATACGTTTTCTCTGTTTATTTCTTCAGCACTAAAAATAATTCTTATATTAATGAGAGCTCCTTTAGTAGCTTTTGCTTTAGTTGTTATCTTTGATAGTCTTATTTTGGCAAGTGGATACGTTTATTGTTATCTCAAAGTTAGAAAAAAGTTTTTTATAAAGCAGATAAAATTTGAGTTTGGTCTTGCTAAAGAACTATTAAAAGATAGTAAATTCTTATTTTTTAGCAGTATGGTTTTGATGATACAAGCAAGAATTGATCAAGTAATGTTAAAAAGTTTTTTAGGAAATGAAGAGGTGGGATATTATAGTGTTGCTATGAGATTGATTGAGAGTTTTGGATTTCTTCCTATGGTATTAAAAAATTCTTTATATCCGGCTGTGCAAAATGCTAAAGCTATTTCAGAACAAATTTATAAGTCAAGATTATTAAATCTGTATCGAATGAGTTTTTTTTTATTTTTAATAATA
Source organism: Spirochaetia bacterium 38H-sp (assembly GCA_039023545.1). Classification (NCBI taxonomy): domain Bacteria; kingdom Pseudomonadati; phylum Spirochaetota; class Spirochaetia; order Winmispirales; family Winmispiraceae; genus Rarispira; species Rarispira pelagica. The sequence goes on from JBCHKQ010000001.1 coordinate 643,272, forward strand.
GCAATTCCGATATTTTCCTTTTCTGAAAATATAGTGGTTATTTTATTTGGGCAAGAGTATCAACCTGCTGGTATCTTATTGTCGTTAATGGTGATTAGATTGTTTTTTGCTAACATGGGAGTAGGAAGAGGCCATTTTATATTAAGTGAGAATTTATTATATTTTTCTTTTATAACTATGGTTATTGGCACAACAACAAATATAGTTTTAAACTATTTATGGATTCCATTTTATGGTTCAATGGGTGCGGTTTTTGCTAGTATTGTTTCTTTTTTTGTTACTATATTCTTAGTCGATATCTTTTATAATAAGACAAGAGAAAATGTCTTTATTATGTTGAAAGCTGTATTAACATTCTATAAAATGAGAATAAATGAATAATAAATATATATGAGAAAGATATTAAAAAAAATTAGAATTTTATATTTTTTACTTTTACCTCTCAGTCAATTTTTTAGATTAAATATCATACTATTCTTTAGACAATATCTATGGTTTTTTAATCAAATCATGCAGTTTAAAAGAACAAAAAATGAAAATTTCTCAAAAATAGAATTTTATCCGTGTTTGTTTGATAATTTGTCTTATACACCGGTAGATCCTGTATATTTCTATCAAGATACTTGGGCAGCAAAAAAAATATTTGAGTTGAAACCAAAGCACCATATTGATGTTGGAAGTTCTGCTAAAACTGTTGGAATCTTGTCGCAATTTGTTCCAGTTACAATGGTAGATATTAGACCAATTCAACTTAAATTAGAAGGTTTAAATTTTATAAAGGGATCTATTTTAGATCTACCTTTTGATGATTATTCAGTGGAGAGTATTTCATCATTATGTGTAGTAGAGCATATTGGACTTGGGAGATATGGAGACGAAATAGATGCTTATGGAAGTGAAAAAGCAATAAAAGAGCTAAAAAGAGTTATTAAGGTGGGTGGGATAATTTTATTTAGTGTTCCAGTTGATCAGGAAAATAAAATATATTTTAATGCTCATAGAGCATTTACTAGAGATTATATTTTAAAATTATTTAAAGATGATTGTGAACTTATTGAAGAAAAATATCAGTACGGAACTTCACTATATGATAAATATGATCCAAATAAAGGTTTTGGAACAGGTCTATATTACTTTAGAAAGGTTAAATGATGTTTGTGAAAATGGCATATATAAAAAGAAAAATTAGGGGATTAGCTTGGAGAGTATTTAATATGCTCGAAAATAATGGAAATTGTAATTTTGAACAAAATGGTGAAAAATTATTTATTGAAAATTTATTTGAACATTTTAAAAATAAAGATGGGAGGGAGAAAATTGTATTTGATATAGGTGCAAATATTGGTGAATACTCTTCTATGCTTAGTGAGTATTCATTAAAAAATAATATAGATATAGAGTTGCATCTTTTTGAACCTACTAAAAGTTGTTTTCAAGTTCTTGAGAAAAAATTTAAAGATAAAGATAATGTTCACTTAAATCATTTTGGAGTTTCAAATAAAAGTGAAATGGCAACTATTTTTTATGATAAGGAAACAAGCGGATTTGCATCACTTTATAAAAGAAATTTATATGTCTATAACGTAGACTTGGGAAAAAAAGAGGATGTTTTTCTGAAAAGAATGGATGAGTATATTGAACAGAATAATATTTTGCATATTGATTTTGTTAAAATTGATATAGAAGGACATGAATTAAGAGCTTTTGAAGGTTTTGGTAAATATTTAAGTGGTGATTACATTGATTTTATACAATTTGAGTATGGTGGTGCAAATCTAGATTCACATACTAGTCTGATGGAAATATATGACTTTCTAGAAAGTAGAAAATTTGAAATAGCCAAAGTAATGCCAAAAGGCTTGGAATTTAGGAAATATGAGCCTTTTATGGAAAACTTTCAATATGCAAATTATGTTGCTGTTTCAAAAGCGAAGTTTTAAGAAAATGATTATATTCTTTGCTGATGGCCGTTTAGGAAATCAAATTTTTCAGTATGTTTTTCTCAAAACTATTCAGAAAAATAATGAAAGGATCCTAGTTTCTGGTTTTGATGAATTTTTAACTCTCTTTAGTATAGATGATAAAACTTTATTGCATTTTAGTAGAAAGAACAGAATACAAAGGAATTTACTATATAGAATAATAAAACCTTTTTTATACAAAGTAGCAGATGTGAAACTTATTAATTCTCTTACTATAAAATATGAAAAAATTTTAAATAATTATAGAAGAGAAAGCACTTCTTATATTAGATCTAAAGGTTTAGTTAATAGAATAACACTTGTTAAAACAGCTTTTTTTCAAAGTGAAAGCCTCTTTAATAAAGAATTAGTAAATAATCTAAAAATAAAAAATGTTTATTTAAAAAAAGCAAAGACCTTTTTATCTCCTCTTAAAAATAACTATTTAGTGTTTGCTCATATAAGAAAAGGGGATTATAAAAATGTAAGAGTTTACGGTAAAGATGTTTTACTTCCTATGAAGTATTTTCATTATTGTATAAAGTGGTTTTTAGAAAATAGAAAAAATTGCTATTTTGTGTTTTTAAGTGACGAACCTGAGTTTATTGAGAAAGAATTTGAATATTTAAATAATAAGATAATATCAAAAAACAGCTATGAAGTTGATTTTGCGATTATGACCATGTGTAATGGAGCAATTTTAAGTCCAAGCAGTTTTGGATGGTGGGGAAGTTATTTAATGAAGAATAGAGATGTTGTTTTTGTCCCTATGTTTTGGTTGGGTTGGAGTAGTAAAATAGAGTATCATAAAGGAGCTGTAGCAGGATATATGAGAGAGGTGGAAATATGAATCTGGCTCCTATTGTCTTGTTTGTATACAACCGCCCTTGGCATACAAAGCAAACAGTAGAAGCATTACAAAAAAATGAGTTAGCAAGTGATAGTGAGCTTTTTATTTTTAGTGATAGCTGGAAAAATGATAATGATAAGTCTAAAGTTTTGGAAGTTAGAGAATATTTAAAAACAATCTATGGATTTAAAAAGGTTACCATCATTGAGCGAGATAAAAACTGGGGACTTGCAAATAATATAATTGATGGAGTTACTAAAATAGTCAATGAATATGGAAAAATAATTGTACTTGAAGATGATATAGTTGCTAGTCCGTATTTTCTGAGATTTATGAATGCTGCTCTTGATAGTTATGAAAAAGAAAAAAAAATCTGGCATATTAGTGGATGGACATATCCAATTGATCCTGATGGTCTTGGTGATGTTTTTTTATGGAGAGTTATGAATTGTTGGGGCTGGGCAACATGGGCTGATAGATGGAATTTTTTTGAGAAAAAACCTCATGAACTTATAGCAAAATTTTCTAAAAGAGATATTTATAGATTTAATCTCGATGGAACTGAGGATTTTTGGGCTCAGGTTAAAGATAATCTTTGTGAAAAAATAGACACATGGGCTATTTTTTGGTATGCAACTATATTTATAAACAATGGCTTATGCCTTAATCCAACTGTTTCTCTTGTCTCCAATGTTGGTTTGGATGGTTCTGGTGTAAATTGTTGTTCTACTGATGAATTTAATATGGAGTCTTTTCCACGAGAGAAACCTGTTTATATTGATTTAAATATGGAAAGGATAGAAGAAAATACAGAAGCATTAAGAAGGATAAAAAGATTTATAAGAAAAAGAAATTCTTTTCTCTCTCGTATTTCTAAAAAAATAAATAAATATTTAAAACCTATTTAAAAGAAAGCAATGGAGATATTATGATGGAGATTGATTTAGATAAATTAGATATTGATAATAATAATAAGGAAGAGATTGCTAAACTTCTGAAAAAGCAGAATCCTGCTATATCGGATGATCTGGAGCAAATGTGGTATCTTATGGATCTTGTTTGGGATCAATATGGATGTAATAACAAAAAGTTAGATTGGGAAAAAGTTGCACAGTTTTATTCTGACCCCGTATGGATTTTAAATGGACTTTTTATTGAGCATCATGAGCTTTCTATGCGACACAGAAATTATATCAGCGACTGGATTGTTGATAATGGTTTTAGAAAAGTCATTGATTATGGTGGAGGTTTTGGCACTCTTGCAAGATTGATAGCAGAAAAAGATAGGCATATAACTGTTGATGTTTTTGAGCCTCATCCCTCTGAATATTCATTGAAAAGAATAAAAAGTTATACAAATATAAATTTTATAGATAAAATCATTGATGTTTATGATTGTTTGATAAGTACAGATGTTCTGGAGCATGTAAATGATCCTCTTGAAATTTTCTATATTATGATAAAAAATGTCAAAAGAGGTGGATACCTTATCATTGCTAATAACTTTTTCCCCGTGATAAAATGCCATTTGCCTCATACTTTTCACTTTAGATATACTTTTAACATGTTTGCAAAACTAATGGGACTAGAGGTTGTAGGATTGTTGCAAGGCAGTCATGCAACAATTTTTAAAAAAATTAATGATATAAAACCCAATTGGGCAACAATACGATTTTACGAAATGCTTTCAAAACTTATTTTCCCTTTGATAGAAATATCAAAGCGTGTTTTAAAACCAATTAAAAGGCTGCTTAGAATATGAAACTTCTACATGTGAGTACGTGGGATATATCAGGTGGTGCAGCTAGGGCAGCTTATAGATTACATAAGGCTCTCCTGTATGAGGGCATTGATAGCAAAATGCTTGTGCAAGATAAAAAAAGTGATGATTATACTGTGCTTGGCTTGGCAAATAATAAGATACAGAAAACTTTAAACATCTTGCGACCCATAGTTGATACTCTTCCTGTAAAATTTTTCTATAAAAATAGAACAAAAACACTTTTTTCCCCATCTTGGGTTGGTTCTGGTAAAATAATAGATAAAATTGATGAGATAAATCCGGATATTGTACATCTACATTGGATTTGTGGAGGAATGTTAAAGATAGAGGATTTAGCAAAAATAAAAAAACCCATAGTTTGGAGTTTGCATGATATGTGGGCATTTACAGGCGGATGCCACTATGATGAGGAATGTGAGGGATATAAAAAAAAATGTGGATACTGCAAAGTTCTTTCTAGTAATATAAGTACAGATTTAAGTAGAAAGGGGTGGGATAGGAAAAGGAAAGTTTTTGAAAAGATGGATAATATAACAATAGTCGGATTGAGCAGATGGCTTATGACTTGTTCTAAAAAAAGCAGCTTGTTACAAGATAAAAAACATATAAATCTGCCCAATCCTATAGATACTGCACTATATAAACCTCTTGATAGGCTGATCGCAAGAAGAATATGGAATTTGCCAGAGGATAAGAAATTGGTTTTATTTGGAGCTATGAATGCCACTTCTGATCCAAGAAAGGGGTTTTATCAGTTAGGCACTGCTTTGGAAAAAATTGATAATAAAAATTTGGAATTAGTAGTATTTGGCAGTTCTAAACCCAAGAGTGCTTATGACTATGGATTTTACACCCATTATGTTGGTCAGCTTTATGATGATATAAGTCTTGCTGCTTTATACAGTGCTGTTGATGTAATGATTGTGCCAAGTTTGCAGGAAGCTTTTGGTCTGACAGCAGTGGAAGCTATGGCTTGTGGTACTCCTGTTGTAGCTTTTAATGCTACTGGTCTACAGGATATTGTAGAACATGACTATACCGGTTATCTTGCGCAACCCTATGACACTAATGACTTGGCAAAGGGTATTGACTGGATATTAAATCTTGATGAGGCTGGGTATAATTATATGTGTAAAAATGCCAGAGAAAAAGTTTTGCAAGAGTTTGACAGCCGCATTGTGGCAAAAAAATATATAGAACTTTATAAATCTATATTATCAGGGAGTATATGAGTAAAAAAAATGATCTTCCATTGGTTTCTGTTATAACAGTTTCTTATAATGCCGCATCTACAATAGAAGATACTATAAGAAGCGTGATTAGTCAGACTTATCCCAATATAGAGTATATAATAATAGATGGTGCTTCCACTGATGGTACTGTTGATATCATAAAAAAATATGAGAAACATATTTCTTATTGGGTAAGCGAGCCGGATAATGGCATCTATGATGCAATGAATAAGGGATTAAAGGTTGCGAGGGGAGAATATATAGGGATACTCAATGCCGATGATGTTTATATACCTATGGCCATTGAGATAAGCATTGATAAGATTAAGGAGTCTTCGGTTGACTATAGCATTGCTAATGTAGAGCTTGTAGATAAGAACCTCATTTTAAGACCCATTATTCCCCTCAAAAATAAAATATATCAAGAGATGCCATATCCTCATGTAACTGCTATTATTGCAAGGTATGTTTATGATGATGTAGGTTATTTTGATACTTCTTTTAACATAGCAGGAGATCATGATATGGCTTTAAGAATACTCAAAAAAAATTATAGATATGTTTATATTGATCAAGTAATAGGATTCCTTAAGAGTGGCGGTATAAGTGATAGTTTTAATTCTAGTAGAGAAAGTTTAAGAGTGGCTATAAAAAATGGCAAACATTGGTTAACTGCATATATTACTTTTATTTATCATAAAATAAACTTTGTGCTTAGGAATAATCTTCCCCATCCTATAGTGAGGATAATAAGACTTATAAAGAGAAGTAGATGTGAATCTAAGGAATAACGAGGTATTTATGATTAGAATTTCTGTGGTAATCCCATTATATAATAAAGAGAAAGAAATTTCGGATACATTAAAGTCAGTTATTAATCAGTCCTATCCTGCTGATGAGATAATAGTAGTTGATGATGGGTCTACTGATAATAGTGCTGATATTGTTAAAGGATTTTCTGATAATAGAATAAAGCTTATACAGCAAAAAAATTCCGGGGAATCACAAGCAAGGAATACCGGAATAGCTGCTGCTTCCAATGAGTATATTGCTCTAATAGATGCTGATGATTTATGGGAAGAAGATTTTTTATTAGAAATAAAGGCTCTTATAGAGAGATTTCCCAATGCTGTCTTTTATTCTACTGGTACTTATCGTATAGATGAGTATGGGCGCAAAATAAAAAATAAAACCCCCTTATCTTCTGATTTTTTTGGGATAGTTAATAATTTTTATAAAGCCTTTTCTTTTTCTAATTATGGATTGGTTTTTTCTTCTTCTGTGTGTATTAGAAAGAGTATTTTCCTAAGGGGATATCGTTTCCCCGTAGGTGAAAAGCGAGGAGCAGATCTCTATTATTGGCTTGTTTTATCTACCCTTGGGGATTTGGCTTTTTCTGGTCGAAATCTATCTATTTACAAGATGAATGCCACTAATAGGAGCATATCTCCCTCTACTGAGGGAATAATTGCTTATAACATAAAATGGTTTTATACAACACCATCTTTGAAGGAGTTGCAAAACTATAAGGGAATTAAAAAATTTATTAGGAAAAATTCTCTTATCAATGCATATTATCTTGCTTTAAATAAAGATATTGCGAGTCTTAAGAAGACTATTTATTTCATAAAACAGTATGATTTTTTATTGTTCCTAATGTTACTGCCTGCTTTTTTTATGCCTAGATTTTTTTTAAGAATAATAAAACATATTAGACGGAAATTTAGATAATATAATAATTTTGGGGTATTGTTTTTCTATGTTATTGTGCTGTATCATTGTTTTGCATATTAGAAATGGAGAATTCTAATGTCTGATAAATTGGTTAGTATTGTTATGCCTGTATATAATTCTTCTCGCTTTATTGAAGACACTCTGAATTCTGTTCTTGCTCAAACGTATAGCAACTGGGAACTGATTGCTGTAGATGATTGTTCTACTGATGATAGCTATGAGATATTAAAAAAATATGCAGATAAAGATAAACGTATTACAGTTTTGAGATTGGAAAAAAATTCCGGAGCAGCTGTAGCCAGAAACAGGGCTATTGATGTCGCAAGGGGTGATTATATAGCTTTTATTGACAGCGATGACCTATGGGTACCAGAAAAACTATCTGTGCAGGTTAACTTTATGCAGAAAAATAATGTTTACTTCTCTTTTTCCAGCTATAAGAAGATAAGAGATTCTGGCGAGCTGATAAAAATAGTAAGAGCTCCTTTTAAAGTAAATTATACTAAGAATCTATGGTTTAATAGAATAACTACACCTTCTGTCATGTATAATGCAGTTTTTTTTGGAAAGCAATACATGCCAGATATAAGAGCAAGGCAGGATTATGGTATGTGGCTTAAATTGTTAAAGAAGGCTGATGCTTTTGGAATAGAAACTCCGTTGGTAATGGTCATAAAAAGACATAATTCTTTATCTAGCAACAAACTCAAGATGATAAAATATAACTGGAAACTGTATAGAGAAATAGAGAATCTTCCCCTTCCGGTTTCTCTATGGGCACTTATTGGCGATATTTTATCCAGATTGTTGTTTATTAAGTAATATTTACAGGAGAACATCTTGGCGTTGTTGATCAGAATATTATGGGTTTTGCAGCATTTTTTTTCTGTTGTTACCTTATCAAAAAAATATTGGCGCCATTTTATTATTTTTTCAATACTAATATTTGTATTTATATATATAATAAAACCTGATACAGCAGACATTCCTGTATATGTACAAGTAGTAAATAATCCGCATGCTTTTCTAGAACCAGCATATAATTTGTTAGCAAGTATTGCCTTTTTTTTAACTCAAAATAATAGGTTTGCTGTATTTATCATTCAGGTTGTCTTATCTTTGCTATTTGTAAGTGTTCTGAGATATTATAAATTATCTTCTATTGAGTATATTGTTGGATTGATTTTTATTATTAGTGGGCTTGCGTTTTCTCTTGGGGTTAATAATGGCTTGAGACAGGCTTTTTCTTCTGTATTCATTTTATTTTCTCTATTGGCTCTTATTTGTAAGAAAAGATTTTCTATGTTGTTATATGCTATTTTGTCTATTTTTTTTCATAAAAGTGGATTTTTGTTTTTGTTTCTCACATTCTCTGTAGCTTTGCTTATAAAAAGGATGTATTTTGGTGATATCTATAGGCAAAAGATGACCTTGTCCTCTTCTTTGTTGTATTCCGTAATGGTTTTATCAGGTATTATAGGTGTTATTCTTATGATGCTAATAATCCCCAAAATACCTTTTCTTGGAGGGTATTTCCAAAAATCATATATTGGTTTGGGTTCTCGTGTGGCTGGTTATATTAAGATAATACCTATTTTTTTTATTTTTATTGTTTCTGAAATTTTTTGGGGCAAATATTGTAAGATTATAACAAATTTTTCTTTTCTCAGAATGATTAGAGGATTCTATATTGTGTTTCTACTTGCTTTATCTGCTTTTTCTTATATATCCGGTTTTTTTGATGAAGCAATTGCTAGGATTTTGTACTTTTATTATGTGATAGAGATGGGATTAGTATTAGCGGCAATAGAAGAGAAAAAACTTTTGGGTTCTGTGTCTATATCCATAGGGTATGCTTTTGCCATAAATGCTATGAATATCTTGGGAGGGCCTCTATAATGTCTTATGGTATGCACCACATGAATATTATGATTATCAACTCCTGTCTTAGCCATGGTGGTGTGGAAAAACAAATTTTCTATTTGTTAGAGCATTTGTATAAAAAAGGTCTTCTCTGTAATCTGGTAACTTATCAAAGTGAAAATCCTTCTTATAATATACTTCTACCTGATGGAGTATCTCATAGAAAGATTTCTTTTACTTTTTATAATCGGAAAGGGTTTTTTAAGATTCTGTTTTTCCCCATATGGGTTCTCAGACTTATTTCTTTTTGTTTAAAGAACAAGGTAAAACTAATACATTCTTGGGGCCCTTTTGATAATATTGCTGGTAGTTTTGTTTCTCTTATTTTAGGTATCCCTCATATTGCTTCTGTGAGAAGCATAAACAAATGGGCTTTCAAAGGGCTTTCTATATGGGGTAAGGTTGCAAAAAAGATAGTTTCTAACTCTTTGTCTGCTAAGAATATTCTTGTTGATAAGAATGTACAGCCGGAAAAGATAGAAGTTATCAATAATGGAGTTGATTTAAATAATTTTAAATATAATAAAAAAAATATTAATTCTGATTTTATTTTTTTGTGTATTGGAAGAATAAGTCCTGTAAAAAATCAATTAACTCTCCTGGAAGCTTTTTATGAGCTTGTTTCCCTTAAAAATTATAAAAACATGTTTATGGTTTTATGTGGTAAAATAGAGAATGAAGATTATTATAATAAAATACTCAATTTTATAGAAAAAAAGAAGTTAAGTTCTTATGTAGAAGTGTTGCCTTATGTTAAGGATGTTGTTTCTCTTTATAATAGAGCATCATGTGTTGTATTGCCTTCTTTTGCGGAAGGGACACCCAATGTTATTCTGGAATCAATGGCCTTAGGAGTGCCGTGGATTGCCAGTCCTGTATCCGACATTCCGATGCTAAGTGGTGATGAAAAAAGAGGATTACTCTTTTCCTCTCTTGATAAGAAAGGAGTTATGGAAGGATTGATAAGAATTTCTTCTCACTATAATGAAAAAATGCTTCTTGATGCAAGAAAATATATTGAAGAAAATTTTTCTATGGATAAAATGGTAGAACGTTTTATTTCTCTTTATGATGAGGTTGTTTTTGAATCCCAATAGAAGATTAAAGATATTGATGATATCATATGAGTTTCCGCCTGTTGTTTCTGGCGGTATAGGCAAGTTGACTTATGATAAGTATCAAGCTTATAAAGAGTCAGGACATGATATTGTTCTGATAGCTCCTGTATCTCATAACAGAAAAAAAGGTCAGTTATATATTCCCGCTAAAGGTAATATATTAAAATTTTTCTTGACATTTTTTTATTCTTTTTTTTCTGTGATGATAAGAAAGCCAGATATTATTTATGCCTTATCAGGTACCTATGTGGGATTTGTATCTTTTATAATTTCCAAAATATTTTCTATCCCCTATGTGGTTCTTGCTCATGGTAATGAATTTATAAGATTTTATAATAAATCTGATATAAGAAAGGTGTTAAATATTATATATAATAATTCTCTGATTGTTCTGGCAGTGAGCAGCTTTACAAAAAAGCTCTTAATTGATTTTGGTGTTGATAAAAATAAAATAGAGGTTGTTAATAACTATATTGATAGTGATAATTGGATTGTTCCTGCTGCAAATCAGATTGTTGAGGTTAGAGAAAAATATGATCTGAAACCTCAGGATTTTGTATTGATTACTGTTTCTAGGCTTGATAAGCGGAAAGGGCATGATAAAATTATAAAGGCGTTAGCATTAATGATATTGAATTTCCCTGAGTTCCGTGGAAGGATAAAGTATATTATTGTAGGGAATGGCAAAGAATACGACAGACTTAAAAACATGGTATGTGAATGTAATCTTAATGATAGTGTGTTGTTTTTTGGCTATGTGCCTTATCGTGACTTATCTCTGTTATATGCGATTTCCGATTTATTTGTTATGCCAAGTAGTTTCCTACGTAATGATGGGAGTGTAGAGGGGTTCGGTCTTTCTTATATAGAAGCTGCGATTTACGGTCTTCCTTCTGTCGCAGGAATAGAGAGTGGGGCCATCGATATAATAGATGATGATAAAACAGGTTTTCTTGTCAATCCTGATGATATATATAAAATACAAGAGGTGTTGTTGTATTGTGTTAAAAATAAAGAGAGAGTAAAAGACATGGGTGTTGCTGCAAGAAATAGTGTTTTATCCAGGTTTTCTAAGGATAAGTTATATCCTAGAGAATTATCTCTTATCTTAAGATGGCTTGATAATATGTAATGCGAGATTTTATGAAAATTAATTTTTTGTATGATTTTTTTTCTGCACAGCCATATGGGAATGTCTTGTATCATGGCGGTGGTGCCTATGGTGTTGCCGTAGCAAAGATTTTGTTGAAAAGGAAGAATTTATATACCAAAGTAAAATATTTTTTTGCTGTAAATAAAAGATATATTATATCTGATAATGAGCTTCTTGAGCTTTTCAAAGATGCTAATGTTGAGATTATTCCTATATTAGATCAGAAAGAAATAGTTAATATAATTATAGAGAAACAAATAGATATTTTTTTCTCTCCTGTTCCCTATTATTTAGCAGATATAATTACGGATGCTAACGTATTATCGTCTGTAAAGATAAAAGGTACTCTGCATGGCTTAAGGAATCTGGAAATATACAGGGATTCTAAAGAAATCTATTATAGAAAAGGTTTAATAAATCAAGCAAAAGCAGTATATAAATATGTAAATCCTAAGAAAGTTATTAATCGAGAAAGAAAAAAAATAGAAAAGTTGCTTAGAATACTGGATTATTCTTTTTTGACACAGACAGTACATACAAAATATAGTGTTATTTCTCATTTCCCTTATATAGATAGAAATCGCATTTTTGTTGATACTGTATTCCCTGATTATCTTTTTAGAGATTATTCTATCAATATAGAGGCATCTTATTATAATGAGTTCCCCAGCCTTAAGAGGAACAGGTATTTCCTTCTGGTAGGAGGGGGGAGGAGAGAAAAAAATCTTGTTAGAGCTTGTGAAGCTATGACAACTGCTGATTATATTTTGCCGGATGATGTTTCTCTTGTTGCTACGGGTGTTCCGGATTACTTAAAAAACAGGTTATTAAGGAATAAATCAGTGCAGAAACGATGTTTCCTTCTGGGATATGTTGACAGTAATAGCTTAGATGAGCTTTATAAAAATTGTTATGCACTTTTATACCCTTCTCTTAGCGAGGGGTTGGGATATCCTCCTTTGGAAGCTTTTAAATATAAGAAACCTGTCCTTGCTTCTGCTGTAACAGCTATCCCAGTATTCTACGGGGAATCTGTAATATATTTTAACCCCTATGATATATACGAGATGGCAAACAGGTTGTGTTATATAATGGACAAAAAAGATTATAATGAATATTCCAGAAGAGGGTATGTCTTTTACAATAAAATATTGAAATATGTTGAGCATCATAATTATGATGACTTATTTAAATATCTAGAGTTGTCGTAGCAATAGGAGAATATATATATAATGAATATACTTTATTCTTATGCTTCTTTTAGGTTTACTGATAAAGAAGAGGTTGGCGGAGAGGAAAAGGTTGCCTGGGGTACTGTATATGGTATGGCAAAAAGAGGCCATATCTGTTATGTGATGTCCCCAGAAATAGAGCTGTCACGTGATTATGAAAATATAATCCCTATTTTTATAAAGAGGTGTGCGTTTAGAAAGGAAAAAAATAAGGTTATGAGAAAAATAAAGGCATATGTTTTCTTGCTAGAATCATATAAACAGGCAAAGAAACTCATAAAAAAGAAGAAGATAGATGTAATACATCATATAAGGCCTTCTTATCCCGGATTTTTTTCTCCTGTTTCGGGATTGGGTGTCCCTTTTGTTTTGGGTGGTATTACTGTGCCATATCGAGAATGGAATAATCAGAATAAAAGAATATCAGAAAGGATAAAGATATATCTCTGGAACAAAATGCTATCTAACTCTTCTGCTGTGTTGTTTGAAGTTAAGGAGGCTTTTAAGTATGTTCCTGATAAATATAGAAACGAATCTTATTTATTTTATAATGGAGTGGATACACAATTTTTCTATCCGTCTTCTGATAAAAACATGACTAAGGATTATCTTAATATATTGTTTGTTGGTAGGCTCATGCCTTTAAAGGGTATTGATGTGTTCTTAGAAGCGGTCTCTATATTGAGTAAAAAGCTAGATAGGAATTTTAGGGTAAAGATTGCTGGATGGGGAGAGATTGACCGATATAAAGCTCTATGTGTTGATAAGAAGATAGATAAAATTGTTGATTTTTGCGGTGTTTTGGATAGAGATAAGTTAAGAAAGCTTTATCAGTCTTCCGATATTTTTGTTCTCCCTTCAAGAAAGGATAACGGTCCTAATTCTCTCCTCGAAGCGATGAGCTGCGGATTGCCGGTTATTGCTTCCAATGTAATGGGAATTCCAGAGATAGTTTCTCACGATACCAATGGGCTACTTGTACCGCCATCAGACCCTGTAGCTCTTGCTGATGCTATTGAAGTATTGATGCTTGATGATAAAAGAAGACAGTTAATGTCTGAGAATAATAGGCAACTCATGGTTTCTAGATTTGATTGGAATGTTTATGTGGATAGACTAGAAAAGGTATATAGAGATGTACAAAAAAGTTTTTCTTATAGCAGGAAGTAGTCTATGGCATTGCGTGATTCTGTATTAGAAGGACTTGGCTGGACTGGGGCAAGGAGTCTTGGAGTAAATATATTAAGGATATTATTTTCTGTTATTCTTGCAAGGATCTTAGGCCCATCTATTTTTGGTTTGATGGCAATGGTTATTCTTGTCAGAAACTTTGTTGCTCTTGTAAGAGATGCAGGATTATCCAGTGCTATAGTTGTATATGATGGACTTGATAACAGGGATGTTTCATCCTTATTCTGGTTAAATTTGTTGTTTAATTTTCTCCTATACATTATTGTATTCTTCATTGCACCATTTGTAAGTTTATGGTTTGATAAACCTATTGTTACTTCTCTTATACGAGTTTCTATTCTAGGTTTCCTTATCGATTCTTCTTCTGCTGCCAATTTTGGATTGCTAAGAAAAGAGTTAAAATATAAAGAGATTTTTTTTGTATCTTTTCTATCTCAGTGTTTATATGGAGTAGTTGCCATCTTAATGGCGGTATGTGGGTATGGTGTATGGAGTTTGGTTCTTGCCGATCTTTTTATGCGATTTTTTACTTCTGTTTATTATTGGTTCATAAGACCCATAAAATTGCACCTTATAGTTGATATAAAAAAACTTATTCACATTGTAAAATTCTCTCTTCACATCATGGGAGGAAATGTTCTTAATTATGTAAAAGGGAATATTGATACGTTTTTTATTGGTAGGTTTATGGGGGATATTGTCTTGGGGTATTATTCTTTTTCCTTTAGAATAATAGTCAGGCCTATAACAGAAATAGGGATTATTTTATATGATACCTTTTTACCTATTTTTGCTAGATTATCAAATGTAGAATCCAAAAAGCATTATCTAAAGTTATTGGAAGTCCTGAGTGTTTTTTCCATTCCTGTGTTCTGGATGATAATGCTAACTTCGCCTTACTTTGTTCCTCTTTTGTTTGGCATAAATTGGGAGCCCGCTATTCCCTTTTTTGTTGTAAGAAGCGCTGTGGGAGCTTTTTACATGCTCATGTCTACTTTTAGATCTATATTCTATACTTATAAAAAACCTCAATATCTCAATTATGCATATCTTGCTGTTATTCCCTTTTATGCTATTTCGTTTTTTATAGGTTCAAATGCAGGTGTAAATGGAGTTTTGATAGCAATTTTATTGTCTTCTTTCTTTGATGTTGTGATTAATTTTATAGCTTTGGGATGGCTTTTGATTATAACATTATCCGATTATATAAGACTTTTTTTAAGAGGAGTAATATATGGCTTAGTTATGGTAATAATTGGTTTTCTCTTGAAATTGGTTTTTCCTTTTACTCCCATAGTCTTTATCATCATATATTTATTATTTTTTATCTTTATGTTTGCCTTATTTTTTATTTTCTTGGATAGGTCTTTTTGGGATGATCTTATTGGCATTCTTAAGAGAAAGTAATTATGAGTCTTGTTCTATCATCTTTGTATAATATTCTGTTAGTTTGTGTGTTGTGTTCTGCCATGTGAATTTCCTGCTTTGCTCTAAGGATTTTTGAGATAATTTCTTACATAGTTTAGAATCCTTTAAAATGATATTAAGTTTATTGGCAATATCCGACACATCATTGGGGTCTATTAATAGTCCAGATTCTCCAACAACCTCCGGTATTGATGATGTGTTGGATGCTACAACCGGTAAGCCGCAAGCCATTGCTTCTAGTGGCGGTAGGCCAAATCCCTCATAAAAAGATGTAAACAGAAATATTCTCGCCATTGAGTATAGAGCTCTGATGTCCTCATCGGGAATATGTCCCAATAGGATTATGTGATTATTGAGTTTATATTTATTTATAAGTTCTTTTACCTGTAAATATGAGTCAGAAAAATATCCTACTATGATATATTTTAAATCTGGATAATTGGAATGTATATTGTGAAAGGCTTTTATTGCATTTTCTATGTTTTTACGTTTTTGTATTGTTGACAATGTTATTATATAGTCGTTTGTTATATTATATTTATCTAATATTTTTTTTGCGTTTTCTTTATCAATCTTGTAAAAGAAATCAGATACACCGTTGGGGACCACAAACACTTTCTGCGGGTCAATATCCAGGTTTAGCTTTAATAGATCTTTTCTTGTTGATTCTGATATACAGTGTATCCAATGTCTTGGTGTTAATTCTTTTAATTTTGCTTCTATGAATTGGGTTAACTCGATATGTTCTGGTGTAGGATATAATATTGGTATAAGATCGTGTATTGTTATTAATGTACGAAAAGGGATTTCTTTTATATTGGTTTTTACAAAAAAGGGTAGATGAATAATATCATAATTTAACATACTAGGGTTTTTTATTTCTATTCCGGAGTATTGGTGTGTGGTTTTAGAAGTTGAATGTATATTAAGGATTCTTTTAAATTGTAGTTTGGATTGGAGTTTGGTATATTTCTTATAAATCTGTGCAAAACGGGCAAGAATGTATTGAGAATATGATAAAGAAGGTGGTACAAATGAAATATCTCGCAAGTCTGATTTTTTATGATATATTTGGCTTGCCCCACATATTTTTTTGTCTGATAGAGATGTAAAGGCTAAGTCCAAAGACTCTTCTTTTGACAGGTTTTTTGCCAATTCTAATACTACCCTGTAAATGCCCCGTATATCTTTCTTTGAACCATCAATCCAGACTGATCCAAATCTTGATATGTCGAAAAGCAATTTTATTTTCTCATAGTTACGCATGATTATGCTCTCTATTAAAATGGTTTGTTAAGAATATTTAATTATATAAGCTATTGTAATAAAGGACAATACTTTGGATTTTGCAAGATTACATTATTATTTACTTTTGACTAGATTTTTTGATAGAAAAATGTTAATTTTTTTAATATTTTTAGGAGGGTAATATATATATGAATAAGATAGGTATTATAGGACTTGGGTATGTAGGTTTACCTCTTGCTGTGGAGTTTGCAAGAGCCGGGTTCTTTGTACTTGGATTTGATAAAGATATAAACAAGGTAGAAAGTATTAATTGTGGTAAAAGCTATATAAAGCATATATCAAGTGAAAGTATAATTGCAGCAAAAGATAGGTTTACTGCTACCAATGATTTCTCGAAATTATCAGATGTGGATTACATAATTATCTGTGTTCCTACTCCTCTTAATGAGTATGGGCAACCTGATCTTAGTTATGTTCTTTCTGCTGGCGAAACCATAGCCAAATATATGAAGAGGGGTCAGACTATTGTACTGGAGTCTACTACCTATCCTGGAACCACGGACGAGGACTTAAAGGCTGTTCTTGAAAAATCAGGGTTAAAAGCTGGTATTGATTTTTATCTTGCTTTTTCTCCAGAGAGAGAAGACCCGGGTAATAAGGTATTTACTACTAAAATGATTCCTAAAGTAATAGGCGGATATACGGAATCTTGTCTTAGTAAGGTCGTAGAAGTGTATAGACAAGTTTTTGAAACTGTTGTTCCGGTTTCTTCTACGCGAGTGGCAGAGGCTGCAAAGCTATTGGAGAATATATATAGAGCTGTAAATATTTCTCTTGTTAACGAGCTTAAAATGCTCTTTGATAGAATGGATATAGATATCTGGGAGGTGATAGATGCTGCAAGTACCAAGCCTTTTGGTTTTCATGCTTTTTATCCTGGGCCTGGTGTAGGGGGGCATTGCATTCCCGTTGATCCGTTTTATCTTGTATGGAAAGCAAAGGAATATGATTTTAATCCAAGGTTTATAAATATTGCTGGCGAAATAAACATATCAATGCCTTACTATGTTGTTGAAAAGATAACTGAGGCTTTAAACAGTGTTAAAAAAGCAATAAATGGTTCTAATATTTTGATACTTGGAGTGGCATATAAAAAAGATATCGATGACTTAAGAGAATCTCCAGCGATAGCGATAGTTAAAAGACTTTTGGAAAAGGGGGCATGTGTTGATTTTCATGATCCTTATGTTAATGAACTCAATATAAAATCCGTTAATTATTATAAGAGATCAAAGGCCTTGACTGATAAAACACTTGGAGAATACGATTGTGTGGTTATTATAACAGATCATTCTTTTTATGATCCAGAAGTTATATACAATAATTCCAATCTCATAGTGGATACTAGAAATATGATCAAGATAAAGAGTCAGAAAGTGGTAAAGGCATGAGCAAAAGAGATGTGATGAATTCCGGTAGTGAGGAGATCACTTTTTCAGATCTTGTAATGGTTTTTATTAAAAATATTAGAGTATTTTTGAGTTTTTCTTTTTTAGTTATATTAGGAGCACTTTTCTATGCTATTATAACGCCAGAGGTTTATACTGCGAAGGCCATAATTTTGAATAATCAAACTAGTAGTAATAGTTCTATATCTAAAATTCTTTCTGTTGCTAATAGCGGAGATATTGCAAGTCTTCTTTCAGGGACTTCTGTATCCAGCATATATCCTGTTGTTCTCAAAAGTGATAGCGCTGCGTTGTATGTAATAGATAGTCTCAATTTAAGGAATACAGATTTATTAAAGAATGCCAAATCAGTTGATGAGATGATAGGAGTGATGACTGATAACTTAAAAATAGGTATGGGAACTTCTGGTGAAATAACTATTTCTTTTTCTCATAAGTCTCCTTCTTTGGCTGCTGATATAGTCAATACTTATATAGAGGCTTTAGAAGTACTGACAGCAAAAATTACATCGACACCTGCAAAGAGAAAGCAGATTTATCTCGAGAACAAGATAAATACCATAAGAGAAGAGTTGGATTCTGCTCAAAAGAAATTAGTAACTTTCCAGAATAATAATAATATTTGGGATGCTGATAATCAGATAAAGAGTATAATAAATGAGATATCCAGACTTACAATAGAAAAGGAAAAGGTCCTTCTTGATCATAGAGCTAATGCCAATTTTGGTATAAAGGAGATGACCCCTGTCGATAGGGGTCATCTCCTTGCGATTGATGCAACCATAAATAAATATAAGCAGGAATTAAACAGGCTTGGTGGGATGTATCTGGATTATCTGGATCTTTATAGAATGGTAAAGGTCAAAGAGTCTGTTTATAATTTTTTATCAACTCAGTATGAACAGACAAAGCTGGAAGAACTTGATGAGGTTTCTGTTGTTTCTGTTCTTGAATATGCCAGAGTGCCTGATAGGCGTAGCTGGCCCAAACGCAAAAATATAGTGTTACTTGGTGTTTTGGGCGGAGTTTTTCTTGGTATATTTATGGTTTTTTTAATTGATTTTATAAGGCGTATAAAGAAAGAAGTGGCTGAAAAATATTAATGTATTGCAACAAAAAAGCCTCCCATTGGGGAGGCTTTTTCTTAATTCTATCCCTGTTCCTACAAGTTCTCAGGGTACTCATCCACTATGCTTATCCAGACTGGCCTGCCGGATACAAAATCCAGACCCTCCATTCTCTTTACTGAGTCTTCTATATCCGATTCTTTTACCGTATGGGTTGTTATGATTATTGGTACGTGGTTTGTCTTGCTGCCTTCTGGCACTTCTTTTTGTAGTACGCTGGATATGCTTATATTGTGTTCTCCCAGGATGCTGGTAATTTTTGCCATAACTCCGGGTCTGTCCTCTACCATTATGCGGAGATAGTACCTTGCGCTGTTTTCTCTGAGCGGGACCATTGTAGCCTTCTGTGTCTTGTCCTGCCATAGAGGAAGTGTGTTAAAAAGCACAGGATATGTATTGTTTGCAATGGCAATGATATCCGCAACAACAGCTGATGCGGTAGGCATATCGCCTGCGCCGCGGCCATAGTACATAGTGTGTCCGGTAGAATGCCCGTAAACACTAACTGCATTAAAAGAATCAGAGACCCATGCAAGAGGATGCTCCACTGATATAAAAGCCGGCCTTACCCTCATGCAGAGACCGTTGTCCTGTCTGTGTGTTACTGCAAGGAGCTTTATAACATAGCCTAGCTCCTCTCCATATTTGACATCAAGCAGCTCAAGCTCATCAATGCCTTTTACAGGGATGGAGTCAAAGTCCACGCTGACTCCAAATGCCATAGAAGTCATGATGGCAAGCTTGTGAGCAGAATCCGTACCGGATACGTCCAAAAACGGATCAGCCTCGGCGTAGCCTTTTTGCTGTGCCTCTGCAAGGGCATCCTTATAGGATGTACCCTCCTTTATCATCTTGGTAAGAATATAATTGCATGTACCGTTTACAATCCCGTATATTGCATCTATCCTGTTAGCAATAAGTCCGTCATAAATCGCTCGTATAATGGGAATCCCGCCGCCGCAGCTTGCTTCAAAAGCAATGCTCACGCCGTTCTTTCTTGCCAGAGAAAGCAACTCCCGTCCATGGTGTGCAAGCAGTGCCTTATTGGCCGTAACAACATGCTTGCCTGCACGCAGTGCGTCCTCAATAATCTTCTTGGCAATAGTGGTTCCGCCTACAAGCTCTATTACAAGTCCCACATTGGGGTCAGAAAGTGCAACCGTATAATCATCTGTAAAGAGCCTCTCATCCAGTCCCAGAGAGCGCGCATGCTCTAGATTTTTATCTGCAACATAAGCAAGCTCCAAATCCACACCTGAGCGTTCTCTGAGAATATCAGCATCGCGCGTAAGCAGTCTTGCAACACCTCCGCCGACAGTCCCGCAACCTATAAGTGCAACCTTGTATTTATTCATAAGAACTCCTTGGATAGCGTATGGTAAAGACAAAAAAAGCAGTCTGTCAATACCACGACAATCTGCCCAATTTACAAAAAAGTTTTAAACCGAACGGACTGCCCGCATCTCATATAGCAAAAACAGGCAGAAAATAATGCAGGCAGTCCTGCCTGCGGCGCAAAATAACCTGCTTTTCTTCTTTGCTGTAGGCAGGCATAGCGCGCTCTGCGCGTCTATGCCGTTCGGTATAAAGTAAAAGGAGCTGTTTACTCGGTATGAGAGATAAAACCGCTTACAGCTACTCTGTCACTGTCGTATACCACAAGAAGCTGTCCAGGTGTGATTGCCCTTTGTGGCTCGTCAAAAACAAGCTTTATACTGTTTCCAGTATGCTCAACAGTGGCAGGTGATGGCTTATGTGCATAGCGTATCTTGGCTGTAACACGCTCAGGCAATTTCTCCGGGGGCATGAGCCAGTTGAGCTCCTCGGCAACAACTGTTCTGCTAAGGAGCCTATCAGGATTGTCCGTAACAATCACGCGGTTGGTATCTGCATCCACTGCCTTGACATATATGGGTTTTCCGGAAGCAATGCCTATTCCTCGGCGCTGACCGACGGTAAATGTGTGTATACCCTCATGACGACCCAACACATTACCCTCTTCATCCACTATATCGCCCGGTACAGTCTTCTTGTCAAAGAAGCTTTCAAGAA
The DNA here is from genome assembly GCA_039023545.1 of Spirochaetia bacterium 38H-sp. Classification (NCBI taxonomy): domain Bacteria; kingdom Pseudomonadati; phylum Spirochaetota; class Spirochaetia; order Winmispirales; family Winmispiraceae; genus Rarispira; species Rarispira pelagica. Next base: position 664,773 of record JBCHKQ010000001.1, read on the forward strand.
AAGAGCCAAACCTGAGCCCCGTTGTATTAAAACATACATCTTGGCTTTCTTTTCTGTCTGCTGTGGCTAGGCGCATTTTTTTTGCATATTCTCTTACGTCCTTCTTTATCATGCTGCCAAGCGGAAAGTATGCACGCGCAAGGTCCTCTTTTTTTGTCTGTGCAAGAAAATATGTCTGGTCCTTTGTGGTATCCTCGCCTCTACGCAGGAAAACCTCGCTGGAGTCAGATACGGATAGCTTGGCATAGTGTCCGGTAGCAAGTCCGTCTGCACCTAGATTTTCTGTTGCATACTTTACAAGAAAGCCAAACTTGAGGTTTCTGTTGCACAGAACACAGGGATTGGGAGTGCGTCCTGTGCTGTATTCTTGCCATGCACGGGATAGTACCTTGTCTGAGTATAGGTCGTGCAGGTTGAGGACTATGTGCTGTATGCCAAGTTGGTCTGCTACTTGTTTTGCAGCTTTTGCCTCGTCACTGAGTCCTTCTGCATCCACCTCGCTGGGAGCATCTATGCGTATAAAAGTAAGCCCTATCACCTCCATGCCCTTTTCTTTGAGCATGCAGGCAACGGCAGATGAGTCTATACCGCCGCTCATTGCGACTACTATTTTTGAGGGATTTCTGCTGTCCTGCATATTATTCACCTGTTAGCTTAAGAATTTTTTGGATTATATATGATTTTTTTTGTTAATAAAAGAAGTCAAAAAGGCAGATAATCATAAATTTATGTGTAATTAATATATTTTATTACAAGGCCTTCTTTTGTATATTTTTTTCCTATGATTGTGCCGTTGATATTACTTTGCAATGATTTTTCATCAGGTATATCTGGATGGGAAAAAAAAGCAGTTTCTATAGAATAATGTTTTTCCAGAGTATGTGTTACCAAAGCTGATAGTTCATCCAATCCTGTTTTTTTGACTGCAGAAACGGATGTGTATGGGAAATCAGAGCTGTCAAAGACCATAGTGTTTTCTGTTTTGTCTGCTTTGTTGTATACGCGTATTCTAGGTATTGTCTCTGCTCCTATTTCTCTTAAAACCTGCTGTGTTGTTTGTATGTGGCTTAGATAGTTATCATCGGAGGAGTCTATCACTTCCAAAAGGAGATGTGCCTGACATACTTCCCTTAGAGTTGCCTTAAAGGCTTCTACAAGGGTGTGCGGCAGGTTTTGTATAAAACCTACTGTATCGCTAAGAACTATTTTGCCCCAATCTTCTATAAACCATATCCTTGTGGTGGTATCCAAGGTTACAAAGGGTCTGTCGTCGGATGGTTTATCCGTACCTGTTAGAGCCTTAAACAAGGCGCTTTTTCCTGCATTGGTGTAGCCTACAATGGCTGCTCTTATCACACCTGCATCCATCCTGCGCTCTCGCCTTGTACTGTCCTGCTTTTCTAGCTCTGCAAGCTCTTTTTTTATCCTTGCAAGCCTCGCAAGAATACTGCGTCTGTCCATCTCAAGCTGAGTCTCACCTTCTCCCCTTGTGCCATATCTGCCTCCTCTTTGCCGTCCAAGGTGCAGCCAAGCACGCCTGAGTCGCGGAAGCTGGTACTCCAGTCTGGCCTTTTCTGTCTGCAGACTTGCTTGCCTTGTTCGTGCATGAATTGCAAATATATCAAGTATTATCTCTGTTCTGTCTTTTACGGGTATTTTTGTAAGATTCTCCCAGTTTCTCTGTTGGGCGGGGCTTAAGTCTGTGTCTATTATAAGTACGTCTGGTTCTTTTTCAAGACAGATTGCAGCAATTTCTTCTGCCTGTCCTGTTCCAAGAAATAGCTTTTTGCCAGGTTCTCTTACTTTGTAAGATAGGGTAGCGCTTATGTCATATCCCAGCTCAATTACAAGAGCACTTATCTCAGAAAGGGAAGAGGTATCATTCCTCCTCCCTTGGTTTATTCCTATTATCATGCAGGAAATTTTTTCTTTATCTGTGTAGTACATATCCTATATTATCATGGCCGAGCGTGCCCAGTCATAATGATTTTTTCTAAGCTCCTCTATTGTTTTCATAGGATAATACACCAGAGCGTCCTTGTTGCCAATGTATATGCCACTGTTAATTATCTGATAGGAAAAAGCTCCTATATGCGATCTCTCTATGGTTTTTGTTGGTTTTTCTTTATTTGTTGTGACGGCTGCTATGCATTCTTTGAGATGCTCTATGTTTCTGTCGTATATTGCTCCTATATTGCCAGAGTCCTCCGGGTGGTCAAAATCTATTGTCTTTATATCGCAGAAGGCTATGGTAGGAACATATATTTTGCTGGAACCATTGGATATATTGGCAGCAAATTCAATGGGCTCAAGAGAGCTTACAACAAGAGGATTGATAGGACATAACTCTTGATATAGGTAATAATTTTTCTTCTGAGGCGCTTTATAATCGCTTTTCTCAAGCTCAAGTGTTCTACCGTCTCTTGTGGTAAGATAGATGTTCTTTAACTTATCCACAGGTATGTTCTCAAGTACTCTGTAGACGGCAAGGTATACTGAGTGTTTTGGTTCCCCGTTGGGATGAGAAACACATTTTTTCTTTGCATATTCCCAGTCAAAAAAATTGCCAAAGCCTTCTTCTACCTCTGCAAAGATGATGCCTTCATACGCACCCTTCTTGGCTCCTATCGCCATGTAAGAGCCAAAATCCTCCGGAGAAAGCTCCGATGCAATAAGTCCCTCTGTGGGAAAAATAGAAAGATAATAGTGTCTCATAGCAGCTCCTTTCTTATGGTCTACTTATAGTTTAGAAGACGCGAAGCCAAAAGTAAAGTAAAAAAAATATTGACCTCTGGCCGAAACAAACAAAATAATACTTTTTAAAATAAAAAATAGAACATGTTTATAAACCAAACAGTTGTACAAAAGCACTTGAATACTTTATAGGAAACATGCTAAAACATATACGCATATTTATACATAAGGAGCTGTATAATGTCCCAGAGTTTATTGCTTTTGTTTCCGCTTGGAGCTGCGATTCTCGCGCTTCTTGTGGCATTTGCTCGATATTTCTGGATAAAAAAACAGGAAGCCGGAGCAGAAAATCTCAGAGAAATTTCTAAAGCTATCAGAGACGGTGCTATGGCGTTTCTGATACGTGAGTACAAGGTAATTGTTATTTTTGCCATAGCGGTTGTTCTTATTTTTTCTTTTCTTGAACAGGGAGCTGAGCGGCTTGTTGCCGTATCTTTTGTAGTGGGTGCTCTTATGTCAGCTCTCGCAGGGTTTCTTGGTATGCGTGCCGCAACACTTGCCAATGTGAGAACAGCTAATGCGGCAAAAAAAGGGCTTGCTGAGGCTCTGCTTGTTGCTTTTAATGGTGGAAGTGTTATGGGCCTTGGTGTTACCGGTTTTGGTATGCTGGGGCTTTCTGGGCTTTTTCTTATTTATGGCTCGGTGCTTGGTACGGATATCAATGTACTCAATCAGCTTGTAATACCTATTCTTTCTGGTTACTCCATGGGTGCAAGCTCCATTGCGCTTTTTGCTCGTGTAGGTGGTGGTATTTTTACCAAGGGTGCCGATGTAGGTGCAGACCTCGTAGGTAAGGTAGAGGCTGGAATCCCTGAGGATGATCCGCGCAACCCTGCTGTTATTGCCGATAATGTAGGTGATAATGTAGGTGATGTTGCAGGTCTGGGGTCTGACCTCACGGAGTCCTATATAGGTGCTGTAATCGGAGCTGTGGTTTTGGGCGGTGCGCTTAATTCTTACGTCCTTGCGGTTTTGCCTCTTCTTGTGGCTGCAGTGGGAATAGTTTCTTCCATAATAGGTACTTTCTTTGTAAGAACCAAGGAAGGTGGACATCCCCAGGCTGCTCTCAATACCGGAAGCTTTGTTGCTGCAGGAGTTATGCTTGTGGCAACCTTGCCTGTTCTCAATCTGCTTATGCCATCCGGCTCTATTGCCCACCTTACACCTTTTGGTATCTTCCTTTCTATGGTATCTGGTCTTATATCTGGTGTTCTTGTTGGAATCGTTACAGAGATGTACACAGGTGATGGCAAGAGAGCAGTTATAGCTGTTGCTAAGTCATCCATGACAGGAACCGCAACCAATATCATTGCTGGAATAGAAGTGGGAATGCAGTCTACAGGAATTCCTGTTATAATACTTTCTCTTGCAACATATCTTTCTTACCTTTCTGGCGGACTTTATGGCATAGCAATAGCAGCGGTTGGAATGCTTGCAACTGTAGGCTATCAGGTATCTGTAGATGCGTACGGTCCCATTGCGGACAATGCCGGCGGGCTTGCTGAGATGGCCAAGCTTGATCCGGAGGTAAGAATGCGTACAGACAAGCTGGATGCTGTAGGAAACACTACCGCGGCAATAGGAAAAGGCTTTGCCATAGGTTCTGCAGTTTTTACGGCTCTTTCCCTATTTATCGCTTTTGAAGAGGCCTCAGGTCTCAAGGGTATAGACGTAACAGAGCCCAAGGTTATAGTTGGACTTCTTATGGGAGCCATGCTTCCCTATGTCTTTTCTTCTTTTGTAATCGGTGCTGTTGGACGTGCAGCCTTTGCTATGATAGAAGAGGTTCGCAGACAGTTCCACGAAATCAAGGGCATACTGGAAGGCAAAGAAAAGCCTGATTATGTTGCTTGTGTGGATATTGCAACCAAGGCGGCTATCCGCGAGATGATAATCCCTGGACTTTCTGCTGTTGTTATTCCTGTTCTTGTTGGATACCTTGGCGGAGCAGAGATGCTTGGAGGCGTTCTTGTAGGAGCCATGGTTTCTGCGGTTATGCTTGCCCTCTTTATGGCAAACTCCGGTGGTGCATGGGATAACGCTAAGAAGCACATAGAAGGCGGTGCGTTTGGTGGTAAGGGTTCTGAGGCACATAAGGCAGCTGTTATAGGAGATACGGTAGGTGATCCCTTTAAAGACACAGCAGGTCCTGCAATGGACATAGTCATCAAGCTTATGAGCGTTGTAGCCCTTGTTATAGCGCCCAACCTCAAAATGTAAAATAAAATATACCGAACGGGGCTGCAAGCTAAAGCAAGCAGCCCCTTTTTTTTAGTAAAAAATAGAACAATGTAAAATCTTTGCTTGAAACTGGCGTAAAAAACAGTATCATAAAAGTCATGCATGGAAAAAAAGCCCCCAACTGCCTGTCATGTAAACATTTTTTTGTCACTTGGGATAGGAACTTTCCTAGGGGTTGTAAGATATTTGGCATAAAGAGCATAGAACTCCCCTCGATAGAAGTACACAGAGCCACAGGTCTACACTGTCCTGTTTATAAGAAATCGGATAAAATAAAGGATAATGATAAGTCTGGAGGTTGGTATGCCTGATACAGAAAAATGTGTGCTTGTGGATGAGTATGACAGAGTTCTCGGAGAGGTTGACAGAAGTCTGTGCCATAAAGACCCCTCTCTGATACACAGAACCTCACATGTTGTTGTCATAGACAGAGACGATAGATTGCTTCTACAGAAACGCAGCCTTAGCAAGGATATGGAGCCAGGTAAATGGGATACGGCTGTGGGAGGACATCTTAGCCCCGGTGAGAACTACGAGGATGCTGCAATGAGAGAATATGCAGAGGAACTTGGGCATTTCCCTCCTGTGCCACTCAAAAAGCTTTTTGATATGAGAGTAAGAACGGACAGAGAATCGGAGAATGTAAGGGTTTTTTTATGTACTGACAACGGTCCTTTTTCTCCGGACAAGAAGGAAATAAGCGAGCTTAGGTTCTTTTCTTCTTCTGAGCTTGCTAGTCTGGAAAAAGAAGATATGACTCCAGGGCTTGCCATAGAACTGAAGCTACTGGAAGAAAAAGGAATCATTCTTATAAAAAGGAGAGATTTATGAGTCATGATGATTTTAATCTGGATATAATTGCAGCAAGGCTCTCCGCTCTGGAAGAAAGTATTATAGTAAGACTTCTTGAGAGAGCACAGTTTTGTCATAATCCAGTTGTATATCTTCCTGGGCACAGCGGCTTTTCCGGTGGAGAGCATCAGTCGCTTTTTGAGATACGGTTGAGATATCAGGAGGAGATGGATGCTGTTTTTGGTCGTTTTTGTGTACCGGAAGAGAGGCCTTTTTACAGGGATTTGCCTGCCCCAAGGAGAATTGTAAGCGTGGATGTGTCCTGTCTGGGACTGGATGATTTTGAGCGTATCAATCTTATGCCGCGTATTGTTGAGTCTTATCTTGCTCTTTTGCCTGAAATATGTCCCAAAGGAGACGATGGACAGTATGGTTCCAGTGTGGAGCATGATGTTATGGCTCTCCAGGCACTGGGTAGACGGATACATTATGGTTCTATCATGGTTGCAGAGTCTAAGTTTCGGATGAACAGGGAAGGTTATACTGCTCTTATAAAGGCAGAGGATAGGGATGGACTTCTTTCTCTTTTGTCCAGGCCAGAGGTGGAGGAGACTATACTTGCGAGGGTAAGGGAAAAGACTTCTACTATACAGTCCGGCGTGGACAGGCGCATAAGGCGTGTTGTTGAGCCGGATGTTATCGTGTCTTTTTACAGGGATACTATTATTCCTCTTACAAAAGAGGGGGAGGTTCTTTATCTTCTCAATCGCAGGATTGAGAATTAGTTTTCTCTACGATAAAAAAAGCCGTACCGCGGTGCGGTACGGCGTTCGGTATATGATATCTTTATTTATTAGGGAATTATGTCCAGTTTTTTTGCAACGTTTCCTGCTATTTCTATTGCTTTGTCCAGTTCTTCATCTGTGTGTGTTGCCATGTAGGATGTTCTTATGAGTGCGTTCTTGGGCGGGACTGCAGGTGATATTACTGGGTTTGTGTAGAGTCCCTGCTGGTACATCTTATACCAGAAGTTAAAGGTTTTTTCATCGTCGCCTATTATTAGCGGGACAATCGGGGTTTCTGCTGTGCCAATGTTAAAGCCTAGGTCTGTAAAGGCTTTGCGCATTTTGTCGCCTATTTGCTGGAGCCGTCTTACACGCTCAGGTTCTTGGCGGATGATTTCCAGTGACTTGAGTGCCGCAGCAAGTTGTGCCGGAGACATACTGGCGCTGAAGATTAGTGGCCTGGAGTGGTGCTTGATATAGTCTATGACACGGGCTTCTCCTGCAACAAAGCCGCCTATGGAGCCAAATGATTTTGAGAATGTGCACATAACTAGGTCTGCCAGACTGTTGTCTCCGTAGTGTTCCATTGTGCCTTTCCCATGCTCGCCCAGTACGCCAAGTGCATGTGCTTCGTCCAGATATACGCGTGCGCCAAACTCATCCGCAAGTTTGCGTATTTCCGGTAGTTTTGTGATGTCGCCTTCCATGCTAAATACGCCGTCTGTTACTATTATGATGGGCTCATTGTCATCTATGTTCTCAAGTGTGCGTCTTAGATCGTTCATGTCGTTGTGTTTGTATCTGTGGATATTGCGGCAGCGGGTAAATGCAGAGCCCAGCATTATTCCGTCCATTATGGATGCATGGTTAAGTTTATCCGTTACGATATGAGCTTTTGTTTCCATTATGGCTGAGATGGAACCTAGGTTGGTCTGATAGCCTGTTGTAAAGCATACAGCAGCTTCTTTCCCTACAAAGTCTGCAATATTGGCCTCAAGCTCCTCGTGCAGAGCAAGTGTGCCGTTCATAAAGCGTGAGCCAGAGCAGCTTGTTCCATAGCGGGCTACGGCTTCTCTTGCGGCTTCAATAACACGCGGGTCTTGGGAGAGCCCCAGATAGTTGTTGGAGCCGGCCATGATAAAAGGTTTGCCTTCTATTATAACGGTGTTACCATGGTTCTCGTTGATGGGTCTGAAGTACGGGTACCAGCCTTCTTTTCTGGCTTCCTCTGCAGCTGTAAACTCATAGCACTTTGCAAAGATATCCTTTCTGCTCATAAAAATTCCTCCGATTTGGTCAGTGTTATCAATCTCATAGTGTCAGTGCAGATCATAACTGCCTGTCTGCTGATATAAGAATTGACAGAAGACACTATATTATCAGACAGATTTCCCTCTCTTTCTTGCAGCTTTTTTTACTGCGGACTGATTTATTTTGTATACGAGATTGGGAAAATGCCTGTTTATTTTTTCTATTATCGAACCTTCAAGTCCAGGAGTTATAAGGAAGCGTTTTTTTCTCATGCCTTTGAGAAGCCCCTCAGCCACAAAATCTGCACTTACCGGTTTTACAGTGCCGCTTACAGCCTTTGTCTCCTCTGGCTTTGTTTTATTCTCTTCTGCAAGCTGCGGTGTATCCGTATCTGGAGGACATAATACGCTGACTGCTATATTGTCAAGCTCGGCCTCGCTCCTAAGGCAGGAAGCCATACCAATTATACCGTACTTGGACGCACTATAAGCCGTATAGCCAAATACGCCTATATAACCCGCCATGGACGATACAAGAACAATATATCCACCTCCTGTGGCACGCATATGTGGATACAGCGTATGGATCACATACCAGTTACCCTTGAGATTGACATCTATGGTTTTGTCAAATATCTCATCCGGAATCTTCTCAAAATAATTGGGATACGCCATACCTGCAGAAGTTATAAGAACATCTGGTGCTGGATGATTCTCAAGCCATCCAGAAAAAGCCTCGCGCACATCTTCCCCTCTGGAAACATCTACTGACAACGACAGAACCCTCTGGTCCTCTCTGGTCCTTTCCTTCTCAAGCTCAAGCAGAGCAGATTCCAGCTTTTCGCTATCCCTTGAAATTATAAGAACATTGGCTCCCTCGCGCAGAAAAGCGCGAGCACAGGCCTTACCAATACCGCTGGAGCCCCCGGTTATATACACCCATTTCCCAGCATATTGTTTCATAAGCCAATACTAGCATGTAAAAAAAAGTATATCCAGTACAAAAAACAGAGTTTCTTTTCACATTTTAACCTGTTTTTTTTCAAAACAAACCGAACGCAGCCCTGCCGATAAGGCAGAGCTGCTTTTTTGTAAACAGATTGAGAAGTACAATGCTCATCCACCTATGATAGATGGAAGCCATGTGGAAAGAGCAGGAATATAAGTGATTAGTAACACAGTTATAATTAGCACAATAAAAAATGGAATAACATTTTTATAAATATCAAGAAGGTCGGCATTAAATCTGTAGGAAGCTATAAATAGATTGAGCCCTACTGGAGGTGTGAGATATCCTACTGCCAGGTTAGCAAGAAAAAGTATTCCCATATGCACGGGATTTATAGAGTAGAGCTCTGCCATAGGCACTATGAGAGGAGCCACTATCATAATTGCAGAAAAAATATCCATGAGACAGCCTGTTATAAGAAGCACAACCGTTACCAGAAGCAAAAAAATAAAAGGAGAAGATATGTGAGCTTTCATCCAGGCTGTAAGAATAAGAGGAAACTCGCTGTCCACAATATAAAAGGACAGAGCCTTGGCAGAACCCAGAAGAAGCAATATTCCGCCTATGATTGGGATGGATTTTAATATTACAGCCGGGAGCCTTTTAAAAGGTATTTCTTTTTTTATAAAGACCTCGATAAACATGACATAAAGAGCAGAAAAAGCAGCTGTCTCCGTAAGATTAAAAAGCCCGGAGAAAAAACCAGCAATAATAAAAACAGGGAGAAGACTTTCCCACACTACATCGTAAAACGCAAGAAGCTTATCCTTTGCAGACAGTTTGGGGAGATCTGGCGTTTTCTTTTTTTCGCGTATTGCTCTTATCAGTGTGTATACAACCAATGAGCCAACCATAAGAAAGCCTGGGATCAATCCTCCTATGAAAAGGTCTTTGATACTTATCTGAGCGACAGAACCATAGATTATGATGGGTAGGCTCGGAGGGAAAAGTAGCCCTATTGTTCCAGAGGCCGTGAGAAGGCCATATGTAAATTTCTTTGAATATTCTCCGCTTTTTATCATAACATATGAGAGAACGCCCCCCAGAGCAAGGATAGCAACCCCCGATGCACCTGTAAAAGTGGTAAAAAATGCAGAAACAAGTATGGCTATGATAGCCATACTGCCTGGTAGGTTGCCTATAATACTTTTAAAAAATTTTATAAACCTATCTCCGGCCTTACTCTCGGACAAAACAAAACCTGTCAGAGTAAAAAGTGCTATAGGCGGAATAGGTATATCAGTAAGGAGGCTGTATATCTCATCAGTAACAACCTCTGCCGTACCATAGTTTCCCATGAGAAGAAACATTGCAATGGTACCTATTGCTATAAAAAGGGGAAGCCCTGCAAAGGCAAAAAAGATTATCAGAAGAATTATCAGCCATCCTGCAGACCTGGCAATATTGGCTATAAAGTCTGCAGTATCAAGCATAAAGACAGGCGGATCCTGAGAGAAGGAAAAGAGCAGATTATTTACAGAAGACAGAGAAATGAAAACAGCAAGAACAAAAGAAAGTATAAAAAGGAAAAGCTTTATAGTTCTTTTTGCTTTAATACCCTGTAAAAAATATATGGAGATGACAAAAAATCCCACAGGCATAACCCAGGTTATAAAACGAGTAGGGATAAAGCCTACTCTTGTAACCTCCTCAAAAGCTATAAAAAAGTGGCTCACTGATATTATTGTAAATACAAGAGAAAAAAAACTGCTCAGAAAGTATATTGTGTTGAGCAGATATTCTCTGGCATTACCTGTAAGCAGGTTTTCCAATAATGCTATGGACAAATGCTGTCTTTTTTTTGCGGCATACATTGCGCCAAAAAAAGCAACAAGAAGCACAAGATGTTTTATATAATCGTAGCTTCCTGGTATCCCTGTAGAAAAGATACTCCTTAACAACATCTCTATAATAGGGAGGCTTGCAAGTATAAGAAGAAATACAGAAGCGATAAGACCATCTATGCTTCTGAAAATCTTATTTCTACTCATTTCTTTTCCCTGTATTCTTTGATAACAGCAAGAACCTCTTCGTAAAGTTCTCTGGAAAATAGGTTGTCTGCTAATCTGTCAAGGCCTTTTTTTGCAAGGCTTTGCCACTCTTGTATCTCTTTCTCAGTTGCTTCGTGGACTATCAGGCCGTTTTGTTTCATTATTTCTATTGCTTTTTTATCCACCTCTATTACCTTATCATTAAGGTCTTTTGCGACTTCAGAGGCAGCCTTTATAAAATCTTCTCTGTATTCTTGAGGAATCCTGTTCCATGTTCTTTTATCTATGACCAGTCCTCCCACAACAGGGGCAAATCTGAGAGTATTATAGTGGTTTGCAATGCCAAACCACTGCAGGGTAGCTGCAAGCACGGGAGGAGCATAAGCCGCATCCACCATGCCTGTCTGTAGAGCAGAAAGAACCTCGTTTTGTGGGATTGGTACTACATTAAAACCAAACTCTTTAAAAGTCTGATTCATCTCTGGCTCATCGGGATAGCTTCTCAATTTGAGAGCCCTTAACTCCTCCGGACTGTATGCTGGTGTTCTTGTAAAAAAAGATACCCATCCTGCCAATTGCCAGGCTACAGGAACCATACCCTTATCTTCAAGAAGTTTGCTCCACCTTGGACCCATCCTTTCTAGAAGATATATTACTTCCTCATCTGTTTGAGTTATTAGAGGAAGTCCCATTGTCATAAGCTCCGGTTCTATCTTATTGAGACCAACAGAACTGAGTACAGCGCCCTGAAGTTGTCCTAGTCTCATCTTTCTTATGACATCTATCTCATCCCCGGCTATGCCTCCCGGATATATCTTTACCACAATCTTTCCATCAGATATCTCATACCATTTTTTTGCTATCTGTCGCATAGCATCGTCCCAAGGAGTATTTGCAGGCGCAAGACTTGCTATCTTTATGGTAAGCCCCCATGAAGGGAGTAACATAACAAACAGGAGAAGAAAGACAATCGAATACTTTATTCTTTTCATATGAGAAACTCCTTATATAAATATATCATCAACAGTCTTTATCAGCCATATAGCTGTTTCTCTTGCAACCTCATTCTCCAGTCTGTATTCTGGATACTTTTCCGTATCAATTTCCAGCGCTTTTTTTAATATAGAAATATATCCCTCTCTATCCTGCAGAGGGACCATCACAGCCTGTGCATATGCAATGTAGGGGGAGAGCTTTTTGCCTTCATCAAGTGTTATTGCTTGTTTAAAGTGGAATTCTATCAATTCTCTCGTGGATTTGCCTTCCATTCTGTTTTTTCTGTAGTATTCTACGAGCCATTTTCTTACTATGTCATCTTCTTGAGGAATGGCTCTCCACCACAGAGATACGTCCAGACTTCCATAAAGTCGTATAAACATCTCATGTATTGCACCATCTGAATAATACGGGTTGAGCCTGAGCACAGCTGTGCATGCTCCCACTGCTTGGGGGATTTTTATGCTCATTGCAGGATCAGACGGCTGTATTGCTATTGCTGCAAGCAGACTTGTGCCCAGCCAGTAAAGATAGTCCACATCATCTCTATCTATATTTTCAAAAGCAAGTTCTAGATTTTGAGCATCCCATGCCTTAGAAAAGCCTTTGTGTCTTATTTCCATCGATTTCAGAGCATATCTGTATGCTCTGAGATAAAAAGCCTTTGCTCTGGCAAACTCTTTCTGCTGTTTATCGTATTCATTTATCTCTAGCCTTTTGGCCGGTGCTTCGACAAAGGCATTGGAATAAGAAGTGAAACCCTGTGCAAGCATGAGCAGCAGCTGGGTGTTCTGAGGATCTTGCTGCAATAAAGTCTCGTACAACTTAAGAGCAAACGGTAAACTTTGTTTTGCAAACTCAGGGTCTTCCTCTGTGAGAAAAGGAGACGGCTCTCCTGTTGCCGACATAGAAGAAGTAAGGCTATCTATGGCAAGTTGCTTTATAGAACAAGAAGAAAAAATTATTACACTTACTACGATTAAAAAAACAAGGCTTTTTTTATCCATCATATATATATATATACTGATATATATTTTTGATATTAGCAAGATTTACAGAAGACTTTTATTAATAATAAGTTTTGCAAGTGATATGATTTATTGTTTAATAAAGATAAGGCGCCGGCCGGATTCGAACCGGCGAATGAAGGCTTTGCAGGCCTCTCCCTTACCACTTGGGTACGGCGCCAATTTGTAGAAGTAAATTACTAAAAAATGTTTTTTTTGTCCAGTCGGTAGAGGGAAAAGCCGCAAATATGCTTTATCCTGAAGGCAGGTTAAGAAAACTTAGCAGATACCGTGCTGTTTTGCCTTATGCTTGGTTTTTAGATAAAGTAAAGAAATATAACATCAAGTCCTGCTATATCTGTATACTGTTGGCTTGTGCATTAGAAATAAAATTGCGGCTATGGGTTTTGAAAAAGTAGTGAGGAAAAAAAACAATGCAAACGCTTGCATGATTAACAATACGGGTTTATAATATAAAAAAACTTTTTGGAGGAACTATGACAGATAAGATGCCCAGTGTGGCCTATTTTTGTATGGAATACGGATTGGACACATCCTTTAAAATCTATGCTGGAGGATTGGGAATCCTTGCTGGAGATTACCTTAAAGGGGCAAAAGATACCGGTTATCCCATAGTAGGTATAGGAATAAAGTGGAAGCAGGGATACACTGACCAGCTTATAGACGAGGAAGGAAGACCTTTCGACTCGTATAAAAATTATCACTACGATTTTCTAAAAGATACAGGAGTAACGGTAAAAGTAAAGATAAGACAGAGGGACGTATACTGCAAAGTTTGGCTTGTTGATGAGTTTGGCAACGCTCCTCTATATCTTCTGGATACGGACATCCCGCAGAACGAGGATCGCTGGATATGCGGACAGCTTTATGGCTGGTTTGGAGAAGAGCGCATAGCACAGGAAATGGTACTAGGAATAGCAGGCGTGAGAGCACTCAGATCGCTTGGCATAAAAACGGATGTCTATCACTTTAACGAAGGGCATGCTGTCTTTGCCGCATTTGAGCTGATACGAGAAAAAATGCAGGAAGGACTTTCCTTTGAAGAAGCCGTAAGAAAAACACGGGAAGAAGTGGTTTTCACTACGCATACACCCATAAAGGAAGGCAACGAATCCCATTACATAGACAGACTAATGTATATGGGAGCTAACAACGGACTTACCGTAGAGCAGCTTGTAAAACTTGGTGGAGCCCCCTTTAATATGACAGTAGCCGCACTAAGATTATCAAGAATTTCCAATGCAGTAGCACAACTGCACTGTGAAACCTCCAACAAAATGTGGCAAGACATAAAAGACCGCTCAGAAATAATAGGCATAACCAACGCAATACACCTGCCCACCTGGGTTGACAGCAGAATGCTGGATGCAGCGGAAGGTAAAGGCGATCTGTGGGAAACCCACATGGACAACAAAAGAAAACTCATAGAATTTGTAAAAGAAAGAACAAGCATAGAACTTGACGAGAACGCCCTCCTCATAGGCTTTTCAAGAAGAGCTGCACCCTACAAAAGAAGCGATCTCATCTTTACAGACACAAACATAATAGAACCACTGCTAAAAGAAAGAAAAATTCAGATAGTATTCTCAGGAAAAGCACACCCTCTTGATGACACAGGCAAAAAAATAGTAGAAAATATAGTAAAAATAGGTAAAAAATATCCGCAATCTGTAGTTTTCCTGGAAAACTACGACATGACAATCGGAAAAATGCTCACTCGCGGCTCTGACATCTGGCTCAATAACCCCCGCAGACCCAAAGAAGCCAGCGGAACATCCGGCATGAAAGCAGCGATGAACGGCGTACTCAACCTCAGCACACTTGATGGCTGGTGGCCGGAAGCATGCCGCCACGGAGAAAACGGCTGGCAATTTGGTGACGGCTTTGTAAGCCCCAACGAAGCAGAACACGATGCACATGACGTAAAAGCACTCTATAAAGTCCTCCTGGAAGAAGTCCTGCCAACATACTATGATAACAGGAAAAAATGGAAGGAAATGATGAAAAACAGCATAACAAGCACCAGGAAATACTTTGCAGTAGAAAGAATGCTGCAGGAATACTATGAAAAAATGTATATAAAATAAAAAAATACCGAACGGCCCTGACGCAGCCGAATAAAGCTTCCCCGGCAGTACGGCTGCTCAGGGCCTGCCCTTGGCAAATATACTGCAAAAGTACTAAAAACACAGCCACCAGTATACCAAACCTTTAGAATCTTTTTTGCTATGCACAATCCCGATAACATATTAAAATAAAAAAAACAATGCAGGAGAAGAACATATGATCCTTGACATAGCCATATATTTTTTTGTTGCAATGGAGCTTGCCAACACAATAATACTATATCTAAAACCGGAGTTTAAATATGGAAACAGCATGAGAGCCTTTTGTGCATGGGAGGATTCAAAAAAAGAAGAAAAAACAAAGCTTTTTGCAAAATACCTTGTCAACTGGGTAGCAAACTGCAAGCTTATATTCATAGCACTTCTTATCGTAGTAGCAAACACAGGAAGCGAGCAGACAAAAATATACACAATCATAGTGACAATATTTTCCATAGCAGTATACTTTATAACACTCCACCCAATAATAAGAAAACTGGACAGAATGGGCGAGATAAGACCCAAGGGCTATTCTGTGACACTTGCAATAACAATAGCAGCATTTATAGTGGTATTTTCTTTGGCCCTTGTTTTACATATTCTTACCTGATTTGCTCAGTTGTAAAAGCGCAAAATTATTCTGATTCCGACTCTTCAAGAGAAAAGGCCTCTACGGTATCCCTTAGAACATCCATCCTGTTTTTACTCTCCTGTGCAAGCCTGTCTATATCCGTAAGAGCATTGGATATCTCTTTTATGCCATTTTCAATCTCTATGATATTCTTGTTGACATTGAGAGCAAGCTCCTTTGTTTTCTCGGATACATTGTGTATATCAGCAGTCTTATTAGAAATCTCTACAGACTCCTCTTTTACCCGTGTTGTAATAACATTGATATTCTGAATATTCTCAAGAATACTATTGCTATTTTGGGATAGGGTTGTCATCAGTTTGGTGATCTCTTCCAAAGAAATATAAAATTTTTCCATTGATTTCTGAATATGTTCAAAAGATTCTGCACTGTCGGAGCTGACTTCGCTTGCTGTACTTATCTGCTCAAGCATATTTCTCAAAGATTGATTTATCTTTGTTGCGTGCTCCTCTGTAGATTCTGCCAGCTTACGTATTTCCTCCGCAACAACAGCAAACCCCCGGCCGGCATCGCCAGCATGAGCACTCTCTATTGCGGCATTCATAGAAAGAAGATTAGTTTGCTCGGCAACGGCATCTATTATGTCTATTATCTCCTTTACATTTGAAATCTCTCTGGAAATATTATTTACTATATAGTTTGTATTATTTATCTTTTCTCCACTGCTTTTTAGCAGCTCCATTATTTCACTCAGATTTTCTCTCTCTTTTTCTGCAAGGTTGCTTGCACGCCTTATGGAGGAGTTTATCTCTTCTATTGCCTCAGAGCTTTCTTCTATATTTTCTGCCTGTATAGATATATCTCTTTCTATCTCTTCTGTCCCTGTTACAATCTGTGTAATAGCTGCAGAAGTTTGTTCTATGGAAGCATCAAGGGTTTTCAGCACCTGTTTGAATACATCCATATTCTTTGTAATCTGATTACTGGATGCAGAGGACTCTCTTACACCCGAAGCGAGAGACTCTTTGAGAACATCCACCTGCATAGAAGCCTTTTTTACGTTGAGCAGAAAATTGCGCAACATATCAAATGCGATGGCATTATGCTCTCCAATTTCTCCCAGCTCATCCTTTGCCATCCTGGACATAGTCTGTAACTTTTCTATTGTACCTCTCGTGAGTTTTTTCTCTTTAATCTCGCCTATTATCCTGCTTAAAGAGCTTATTCTGTCGGTCAATGTTCTGTTTACTCTAAAAACGAGAAAGGAGGAGAACACAATTGTCATAAGAACAAGCACGATTACAAGAAACTGAATAATCTGCTCTGTTTTTCTTACACTGGTCTTAAGCTTTTCTATCAATGACAAAACCTTTGAAGAAAGAAACTCCTCCGATATGTTAATAGTGCTGTACAGAGAACCCATGGCCTCATTTATATAGAAAGAAGCTATTGTTGCTTTATCATAACTTTCTCGTATATTGAGTTTTATCTGGAGAAGTCCTCTTCTTTGGTTGTCCGGCAGATCTATGTTTTCTAGCAAATCCGATATAAAAGTCTCTGTTTTATTAAAATTAGCATTATTTAGTGTCCATAATTTTTCCAGACTTTTTATTTCTTCTTTTAAATCTTTTGATAGAAAGGCAACACCTTTGTGAGAATAGAGTTCCTTTAAGTCGGTGTCAAGTTCTGATACAGCAAGCTTCCACTTATCAAAGACATCTTCCAGTTGTTCTGTAGCTCTTCTTGTTGTATCATAAGCAATCATATCCTTGCTTGCGGATACCAGTTTTTGGGAAGAGACAACAAAATCCCATGCTTTATCCATAAAATCGCCGAGTATATAAGATACATAGTTTTGTACCATTATCCCCAAAAGACCTACAAACAAAATTACTGCTGTCAGAAACACAATAAACCGCAACCTGGAACGGAGTGTCATAAATCCATCCTAAAATAAAATACTATTATCTACCTTGTATTCTAATATAAAGAAAAGCTCGTGGCAAATGCCGCGAGCTGATAATATTATTTTGTCCAGATAGCCCAGTTGGTCGGAGGGCTGTATGTGGTATCCGGGCCTATTTTTATGATAAGTCTGCCATTGACTTCTGCTACATATTTGTTGTTATCTGCAGCAATAATATTAAGACTGGCGGATGAGGTTATTCCTGTTTCTCTTCTTATGCTTATAAGCGTTTTTATCTTGTTTCTCAGATCTGGACTCCAGTCAAAAAAATGAGGCCAATAAACGCAGGGAGTGCCGGGATGGGTAAGGATATATGCATAGCCTTCCTCAACCTTGTCGGAGGGGAAAGGCCAATGGTTTTGACCACCTCCTGGAGAAGGGCCTGTATCATGATTATCTATAAATGTTACGGACATTGTCGGCCACCAGCCAATGGCTCCTATAGCCTTTCCTTCCTTATCTCTCAGTCTCCAATACTCAGACCTGTCAACAGCAAGCTGAAGCTGCCACTTGGTAGTAAAGTCAAATACCATGGAGTTTCCACCTGTGCCGTCTATCCAATCCATAAGCTTTTGTCTGTGGTAGTTTACGTTGTTTCCGGATGCATAATAATCACCCGTTATATCAGGCCACAATTCTCCTACGGAAAGATATGGGGAAGTGTATATGTTGTAAAGCCCTGTATAATAAGGAGAATATCCTTTTACATAATCATATCTCCATCCGTCAAAGCCAATATCATTTTTTAACCAGAGAAGCCAATTTTTTATTTTGTTTTGGACGTCATAATAGGTATGGTCCAAGTCTCTAGCTGCAGCGTAGCCGTCTCCGGTATCATAGTCCCCTGTGCCTTGGCTCCATTCATCGTCCCGTGTGACAGCCTTAGAATTGTTGTCAAAGGCTGGGTTAGAAAAGTCCGCCCAGTTGTAAGTTCCTACACGATGGTTGATGACGATATCTGCGATTGCTTTAACGCCTCTATTGTGCAGAGCTGTGATTGCGTTTTTAAGTTCCTCCTTTGTACCGTACTTTGAGTTTAGATTATACCACTGTCTTGGCAGATAACCCTCGTCCGAGGCTGCATCAGATGGTGGAGGAAACCATACTGCAGAAAACCCTGCATCTGCAATAACAGATGAGTTTTGTGATATAATATCCCACCAATGCATAGTGCTATTATGTGATGTCCAATGGAATCCTTGAAGCAGTACGGCATCTAGGTCGCCATGATATGCTGCCAGATTGCTATTTGGTTTCCCATCTACGGAAAGCATCTGGGTACAGCCGGGAAGTAAAATAAGCAAAGCCAATAAGCATAAATAGAATAAATATCTCATAGCTTCTCCTTAATATAGAATATTAAAACGATTGTATTAATAATTGTGTCATAATAATTTGTTATTTGTAGATCGTGTTTTATTTATATGTAAAATAAAAAAATAAATATAGATATAGGTTTAAGCTTTTGCACTACTACTTATTTAAAAAAAGAAACTTGCTAGCTCAAAAATATCATGGTACTATAATTAAAACCTTTGCATTAATGTTTACTTTTTGAGATGTTTTATTTGGTTTTTATAAAGAAATAAAACGCAAGATGATATCTTGTGCAATTTTTTTGCATAAGATTATGTTAAACAGGCCGTGATAGTCCATAACATTTTTGGAAGGATTTTATTTTGAAAAAGGGAATTTTTTCCTTGATTTTGGCAGTATCCCGACAGGGCACAAGGTTAGAATAACGCTTGATTGTTCCCTGTCTCAGGATATCTGATAGCCTTCTAAAAATCGGGTACGGTGGCAGATGCTATCGTACCCACTTAATATATGTGTGGAGGATAAGATGAGACGTGTTTATTTTGTTTTTGCAGTCCTTTTTGCTTTTATAAGCTGCGGATTGCTTTTTGCAGGAGGCGGGGCGGAAGAAGATGTCCTGTATCTCAATATAGTATGGCACCAGCATCAGCCGCTTTACTATATGGAGCAGGATGTCTACTCTCGTCCTTGGGTAAGGGTGCATGCTACCAAGGACTATTACGATATGGCAGCTGTCTTGGAGGATTATCCGGATGTACATGTTACTTTTAATATAACTCCGGTTCTTATAAAGCAGCTAGAAGATTTTGTAGCAGGCAAAAAGGATACCTACTGGGTGCTTGGAGAAAAGAATGCGGCCAGTCTTACAGATAGTGACAAAAGATTTATTCTTGAGAGATTCTTTGATGCAAATCATGACAATCTCATCAGGCCGTTTCCCAGATATTGGGAATTGCTCAACAAGAGAGACTCTCTTGGACTTGATAAGGCGATAAAATCTTTTTCCGAGCAGGATTTTAGGGACTTACAGGTATGGTTTCAGCTTGCATGGTGTGATCCTGTGTTTAGAGAAAAGGAGCCGCTGGCTTCTCTTGTAAAAAAAGGTAAAGGGTTTACAGAAGAAGATAAGAAGATCCTCTTTTCTGAGATTAGCCATATCATAAAGATGGTTCTTCCTGAGCATAGAAAACTTATGGAAAAGGGACAGATAGAGCTTATAACAACTCCGTATGCTCATCCCATACTGCCTCTTATATATTCTACCAAGGTTATGAAGCAAAACGATCCCTCTTCTCCTGCTCCGGAGAATTTTTCTTATCCCAACGATGCCATAGCTCATCTTAAAAAGGCAAGAGAGATTTACTACAGGCATTTTGGCAAGGAGCCTGCGGGTATGTGGCCTGCAGAGGGATCTGTATCTAAGGATATTGTCCCTCTTGTTAAAAAGGCGGGATTCTCATGGATGGCTTCCGGCGAACAGGTGCTTGCAAAATCTCTTGGATTGGATGGTTTTACGAGAGATTCAAACGATACTGTAGAACAGTCTGCAATGTTGTACAGACCCTATTATGTACTTGGTCCCAAGGGCGAGAAGGTTGCAATGGTCTTCCGCGATAACAGGTTGTCAGATCTTATAGGTTTTGAATATTCCGGTATGAGCGGCAAGGCTGCTGTGGATGACCTTTTTGCAAGGCTTAAAAAGATAAAGAGCAAGCTTGATAAGAGTGGAGAAAAGGGGCCTTTTCTTGTTTCCATAATCCTTGACGGGGAGAATGCATGGGAGCACTATAAGAATGATGGAAAGGATTTCTTTGCAGAACTATACTCCAGGCTTTCTGCTTCTGAGTGGGTTAAAACAGTTACTCCTTCGGAGTTCCTTGCTATGTTTCCTGAGCAGAAAACTATAGAAAACCTCTGGCCTGGCTCATGGTTTACTCCTGATTACAGCACATGGATAGGAGAAGAAGAGGAAAATAAAGCCTGGGATCTTCTTGGTTTTGTAAGAGCTCATCTTGCCAAGTACGACATGTACAAGTACAGAGAGGTAGAGCCTGATACTCTTGCCAAGGCTCTTGATTATATGTACCTCGCAGAAGGCTCGGATTGGTTTTGGTGGTATGGAGATGACCAGGATTCTGGCGTGGATGAGTATTTTGATAATGCATACAGAGAATTATTAAAAAATGTTTACAGAAGTCTTGGCGATCCTGTTCCTGCAATCCTAGATGTGCCAATAATAGCTGAGCGTGCTGCAAAAGAGAGTGAAAGCTTGGAAAAGCCGGTGTCCGTCATAATAGACGGAAAAATAAGTGCTGATGAATGGAAAGGGGCCGGTCGCTTTGTAAAATCCGGAGGTGTCCAGGCAGCTGCATACAGCGAGCTCCAGGAGATACGATATGGAGTAAGCAAAACAGCTCTTGTTCTTGGAATTACCTCCAGAAATCCTTGGAACACCATTTTTGCCGATTCTTCTCTTGAAATATATTTCAAGCTGCCCAATTATGCCTCTTCTTCTGTTTTTATGCTTGACGGAAGAACCCCTGTTGGCTTTGATTCTTCCCATGTTCTGGTAATAAAGGGTTCTGCATTATCTTGGTACAGAGTGGATGATAAGGGTAAGTGGATAGAGGAAAAGGCGGCAGTTAATATCCGTACTGCTGGCAGGGGGCTTGAAATAGAGCTTCCTTATACTTCTTTGCCTCCTGTTGAGATGGGTCAGCTTATACGGATAAAATCTTTTCTTACTGGAGCAAAAGGAGTCCGGGATTCTCTCCCTCAGAACGCCAACCTTATGGCTGTTCTTCCTGATACTGGTCAGACAGAGACTCTGCTTTCTGTTGTAGATCCTGCAGGTGATGATTATGGTCCCGGCTATTATAGCTATCCGCAGGATGCTGTTTTTGAGCCCGGTGTTTTTGATATCACAGAATTCTCTGTGAGCCAGGGGACAAGCGATATAGTGTTTACTTTTAAGCTTGCAGCTCCTGTAAACAATCCGTGGAACTCTCCCATAGGCCTTTCTGTTCAGACTTTTGATATTTATCTGGATGTTATTCCAGGTCAAGGTGCAAGGAATCTTCTAGAGGGCAGAAACGTAAATACTGCTGATGATTTTGCCTGGGATTATGCCATATGGGTTGAAGGTTGGAATCAAAAAGTGCTCATACCTGTTGATCCAGCAGATCCCGGTTCCGGTTTTGCAGAGAGTGCTGAGCTTAAACCGCGGGTTATGGTTCAGTCAGCATCTGGCAAGGTCACAGTCAGGGTGTCAAAGGAGATTTTGGGAGGTGCTACGAGCTTTAAACTTGCTGCTTGTGTACTGGGACAGGAAGGCTTCCCATCTGCCGGCGTAAGGCGGGTAAGAAATGTGGCTGAGACTGCTTCCCAATGGTCCTTTGGCGGTGCCAAATCCGATGATTACACGCGTATAATAGACCTTGTTGCCGATACCGCGGAATCACAGAAGAAACAGCTGGAAGAGCGGCGTGTTTCTTACCACGAGGTTGTTATCACAAAATAATTCCTATCCCCCAAAAAAAGGGGGCTCCTGGGGGTAGGTTTTTGTATCCTTCTGCGTTCCGGTCTTATACCGGAACGCTCTTTTTTTGTGCTGTGCTTGCCGGAGGCAGGAGGGGCTGCGCCCTGCTTCTATACCGAACGCACGGCCTGCTGGCGCATTCCGTGCTGCTTCCAAGCGGAAAAAACATGAGGTCCAGAGAACAGCTGCTGCCCCGACGTTCGGTATAAATTTTTTTTGTTTTAGGGTAGAGTGTTTCTATGAGAGTCAAGTTTTCTGACAGGTTTGAGTATCCTTTTTTTCCCAACAGGCTTTTTGAGCTTGCTTCTTCTGCAGAGGGTTATGTAAATCTTACTATTTCCAATCCTACGACCGTAGGGCTTCCGTATGAAGAGTCTTTGCTTGATGTGTTTCTGGAGCGTGATAATCTTGTCTACAGGCCTGATGCGAGGGGGCTTGAGAGGGCAAGGCGCGCAGTTGCGGAGTATTATAATAGAAGAAACTTGAGCGTTTCTGCGGATGATGTCCTTATAACAGCAGGAACAGGTGATGCGTATTCTTATCTTTTTAAGATGCTTTGTAATGCGTATGATAATGTACTTGTTCCCCAGCCTGGATATCCTCTCTTTGACCATATTGCTGCGCTTGAACTTGTAGAACTCAGAAAGTATGAGCTTGATTATTCCCACTCACGAGGCTGGAGAATTGATTTTTTTGATCTGGAGAAGAAGACAGACAATCGAACGCGTGCCATTGTGCTTATCAATCCCAATAATCCTACTGGTTCCTATGTGTGTCGGTATGAAGCGGAATCGCTTGCGCGTTTTGCATCGGAGAGGGGGATTGCTCTTATTGTCGACGAGGTTTTTTTTGATTTTTGCATAGGCTTTGTTGCGGATAGGGCGTCTTTTGTAGCCAGCACAGACTGCCTTTCTTTTACTCTTTCTGGTTTTTCCAAGATTTTGGGGCTGCCGCAAGTAAAATTTTCTTGGATTGTCACTTCCGGCCCATCCGATTGTATTTCGGAGGCAAAAGAGCGTCTTGAGCTTATAAGTGACACATATCTTTCTGCTTCTGTGCCTGTGCAGAACGCAGCTCCAGCGCTTTTTACGGCAGGTCATCCTATCTTTGGGGCTATAAAAGAACGGATAAATGAGAACTATGTTTTTTTGGATAAGCTTTTTGCGGACTCGGCTGTGCGGCTTTTGCGGACTTACGGTGGTTGGTCTTGTGTGCTTGAGCTTCCCCGTATCATGAGTGAGGAGGAGTGGACTGAGCGTCTTCTACTTGAGGCAGGGGTTTTGGTTTATCCGGGCTATTTTTTTGATTTTATAAGAGAAGCTTATATCGTAATAAGCCTTTTGCCAGAACATCCTGTCCTAAGAGAAGGGATAGGCAGGTTTGTGGACTTTTGCAAGAAACATGGGATTATGTAGTATGTTTTTTAATTAAAATCAGTTTTCTGCCGGATGCAGGAGTCCCCGCAGTGTTTTTCTTGTCAGATCTTGCTTGCGCGGGGACGACGTTCGGTATAATTTTATTTTGTGAGGGTAAGGGTAAAGCCTTGTCTTTTCCTGTATTCTCTGGGGCTCATACCGGTTATGTTCTTAAATTGTCTTGCAAAATAGTTGCTGTCTTTAAAGCCTGTTTTTTCTGCTATTTCTGTCATGCTGTTGTCTGTTTTTACAAGGAGTTTACAGGCTTGACCGACTCGAGTTTTTGTGAGAAATCGCAGAGGGCTCATGCCCACTGCACGGATAAAGTGTCGCCTTAGTGTTGTTTTTGACATGTTGGCTATGTTGCAGAGTTCTTCCAAGCTCCAGTCGCGGGTGTATTCTGTTTCTAGAAGTCCTATTAGTTTTCCTATCCTGACTGCTATTTCTGCGTCTGTACTGGGCAGATGCTGGTATTGCCGTGCTATGAAAACTAGGAGTTGGATGAGCAGGCTGTTCTTTTCTATTTTGTAGCCCGGGGGGCGTGTGTTTTCTTCTCTTATGCATTTTCTTATGATGTTTTCCACTTCTTCCAGTTGTGTTCCTGCTACGTTGAGTCTAGGTTCTGTTTTTTTTTCTATTCGTTCTCCGGGTTCTATTGTAAAAAAGGCGGTAAAACCGGGTATTCTCTTGAGTTGATCATGATAGGGTTCAAGGGCTTCTTCTCTAAACATGATGTTTACTAGCTTAAGTCCGCGTGCTTCGAAATAATGTGGGACCATGGGTTGTATTATAAAGAGGTCGCCATGTTTTATCTTGTGTATGTTCTTCTGTATGTGATGTACGCCTTCCCCTTCTAGTACAAATACCAGTTCGTAAAAGTTGTGTCTGTGTTCTCTGTATGTAAGGTCTATACCGTGATCTGGCATGTAAGGGGATGGAAGGAAATTGGTGGTTATCCTTATGTTTTCTTCATGGTCAGGGAAATGGTCTCTATCACTTACTGTATACATTTGAACATATTGTGCTAAAAATCGGGCAAATCGTCAAGGAAATATCCCTTATATGCCAATATCATTT
This sequence comes from Spirochaetia bacterium 38H-sp, assembly GCA_039023545.1. NCBI lineage: Bacteria > Pseudomonadati > Spirochaetota > Spirochaetia > Winmispirales > Winmispiraceae > Rarispira > Rarispira pelagica. Next base: position 689,629 of record JBCHKQ010000001.1, read on the forward strand.
GCATGTTCTATAGCATAAGATTAGACTTTTTTGTTGGAGGATAGATAATGCATAAATCTTTTCCGGATGATTTTCTATGGGGTGTTGCGACTGCAAGTTATCAGGTGGAGGGTGCTACGGATGTGGACGGGAGAAGTCCTAGTATATGGGATACTTTTTCTTCTACTCCCGGTAAGGTTAAGTTTGGCCATACTGGGGAGAGATCTGCTCAGCAGTACTATAAGTATAAGGAAGATGTCAGGCTCATGGCAGAGCTTGGTGTGGGTTCTTACAGGTTTTCTTTGTCCTGGCCAAGGATTATTCCGGCCAAGGATGGCAGGGTAAATCAAAAAGGGCTTGATTATTATAACAGGCTTATAGATGAGCTTTTATCTTATGGTATAAAGCCTAATATTACTCTTTTCCATTGGGATTTACCTCAATATTTAGAGGATGATGGGGGTTGGTTAAACCGTGATACTGCTTATAGGTTTGCGGATTATGCCAAGGTTTGTTTTGATGCTTTTGGTGACAGAGTGGATATGTGGGCGACTCTCAATGAGCCTTCTGTTTTTACTGCTCTTGGTTATGGTATGGGAGTGCATGCGCCGGGAAAGGCTGACTGGTCGCTTGTTCCCAAGGTGCAGCATAATTTGTATTTGGGACATGGTCTTGCTGTCAAGGCTTTTCGTGATGGCGGATATAAAGGAAAGATTGGGATTGTTCAGGCAATAATGACAGGCCGTGCCGCTACCAACAGAGAAGAGGATCTCGAAGCTTTGGATGTATATCGTGACGGTGCAAGGATGTATATGGATCCTCTTTTTGGTAGAGGATATCCAGAGCGTTTACTAAAAAGACATAATATTACTATGGATATTGAGAATGATGATCTTGAGATTATTTCTGCTTCCCTGGATTATCTGGGACTTAACTATTATTTTGAGCATGTTATCAAGGCTTCTGCTGATGATCCCAGGGGCTTTACCGAGGCAAAGACCCATTACAGGAGAACTGCTATGGGCTGGCCTGTTGTACCTCAAGGGCTTAAAAGACTTCTTCACTGGGTAAATGATAATTATTCTGTAAAAGAGATTTATATTACGGAGAATGGTGCAGCTTATAATGATGTTCTTGCCGAGGATATGGAGTCTGTACACGATGAAGAGCGTATAGAATATCTTAAGGGGCATTTTAAGGCCTGTGCAGAATCTGTAAGAGAAGGGATTCCTTTAAAAGGGTATTTTCTCTGGTCATTCATAGATAATTTTGAATGGGCTTTTGGCTATACCAAGCGTTTTGGGATTGTTTACTGTGACTATCTGGATGGGAGAAGGGTTCCCAAGGATAGTTATTATTATTATAGAGAGGTAATCTCAGGTAACGAAGTTTTTTAGGAGGGAAATAATGGAATACGGACATTTTGAGGGACGGGAGTATGTTATTACCAATCCCCATACTCCTGTAAAGTGGATTAACTACATAGGTACTATAGATTTTGGTGGTTATGTCGACCATACGGGTGGTATGCTTCTGTGTAAGGGTGATCCGGCTGTAAATAGGATAACCAAGTATATAACCCAAATGCCTGCTTCTGATTTTAAGGGATCCACGGTTTATATCAGGGCTAATATAGACGGAAAAACCGTAATATATTCTCCTTATTATGTTCCTACTTTACATGAGTATGATTTATACGAGTGTCGAGTAGGGTTGGGATATTCCAGGTTTATAATGGAATATAAAGGCATAAGAACAGAAATAACCGTGTTTGTTCCGGATGGGGAGTCTGTTGCAATACAGGATATAAAGATAAAGAATATTGGTAATAAAAGAATAGAGAGCTTGGATGTTATTCCTGTAGTGGAGTATTCTCACTTTGACGCTCTTAAGCAGCTTACCAATGCTGACTGGGTTCCTCAGACTATGACGAGTAAGGCTATTGGCAAACCTGGCGACCTTCTTGTTCTTCGTCAGTGTGCTTTTATGATGGTTGGAGTGGCAGAAAATTTCTTTACTTCCAATAGACCTGTTTCTTCTTATGAAGCTGACAGAAAACTTTTTCTTGGAAAGAATGAGTATGGGACATGGGCAATGCCTGCTTCTCTGGAGAAGGACGAGTTCTCTTCTCAGGATATATTGAGAGGAGATAACGTAGGTGCCCTGATGCATCATCTAGGTGCTTTAGAGAAGGGTGCGGAGGATCGTATTATTGTCCAGTTGGGACAGGTTGAGTCCGTAGAATCTTCTATGGCACTTATAGATAGGTTTAGAAAAGAAGAAGAAGTCGATAAGGCTCTTGCTGATATAGAAAAGTTCTGGGAAGATTTCTTGTCCGTGTGTCATGTGGAAACCGGGGATGAGGATTTTGATACTCTTATCAATACTCATAATCCCAGGCAGTGTTTTATTACTCTCAATTGGTCAAGATATCTGTCTTATTATCAGCTGGGATACGGTGCAAGAGGCATAGGAGTGCGAGATTCCAGCCAGGATGTTATGGCTGTCATAGCTGGAGCTCCTGATAGGGCTAGAAGGCTCCTTGAGATGATAATATCAGTACAATGCAGAGACGGTTCTTCCATGCATCAGTTTAACCCCAAGACTATGATTGCTTCCAATGGCGATGCACATGAGATGGATGATAGGCCGGATTACTATGGTGATGACCATCTTTGGCTTATTTTGGCTGTTTCTCAGTATCTTAAGGAAACAGGGGATTATGATTTTCTCAAAAAGGAAATCCCGTTTTACGAAAAGGATAAACAAGGTAATCCTGTAGAAAAGGCTACTGTTCTGGAACATCTTGAGAGGGCTTTGGAGTTTACAAAGACTCATACTGGTAAGCACGGTCTTCCTCTTCTTGGATTTGCGGATTGGAACGATACTGTCAACTTGAGAACAGGTGCTGAGTCTGTTTTTATAGCACATCAATTTTCTCTTGCGTCAAGAGAAATGGCTGAGCTTTTCTCTTATCTGGGAGATAATGAAAAGTCACAAAAGTATCTGTCTTATGCAGAAGAGATGAAAGAGACAGTAAACAGAGAAGCCTGGGATGGTAAGTGGTATGTTAGGTATTTTGATTATGATGGGAGTCCCATAGGAAGCAATAAGAATGATAAAGGAAAGATATATACCAATGCTCAATCATGGGCTGTTATGAGTGGTAATGCGGATGGACAGAGGGCAAAGACAGCTTTGGAGTCAGTGTATGAGCTTCTTAATACTCCTTATGGAATCAAACTCAGTATGCCGGGATATGACCACTATGATCCTAATATAGGAGGGGTAAGTACATATCCTCCCGGTGCAAAAGAAAACGGAGGGATATTTCTCCATGCTAACCCGTGGGTTATGATAGCAGAGACTATAGTAGGTAACGGCGATAGGGCATATCAGTATCATTCTCAGCTTAATCCTATAAAGAAGAATAATGATATAGATACTTATGAGGTTGAGCCTTATGTCTTCTGCCAGAATATTCTCTCCAATGAGCATCCCAATGCAGGCCTGGGGAGGAACAGCTGGTTGAGTGGAACATCCAGTTGGATGTATCAGGCAGCAACTCAGTATATGCTTGGTATAAGGCCTTCTCATTATGGGCTTGTAATAGATCCATGTATCCCCTCTTCCTGGGATAAGATATCTATCAAGAGAAGGTTTAGGGGCAAGGTTTATAATATTATCATTAAGAATCCTGCCGGCGTATCAAAGGGTATCAAATCATGCACTCTTGATGGCAAAGGCATAGAAATAGGCGATGGAAAAGTTATCATACCTGTTCCTTCTTCTGCGGAGTGTAATGTAGAAGTAGTACTGGGGTAAAATAGGGAGTATGCAATGGCAAAACTGCCACATGCAGCACTTTTAAAGCAGGCTTACCGCATGGATGCGGTAAGCCTGCATAATTCTCTCATGCGTTCCAGTGATCATGAGCTTGCTATTGTCTTTCTGCATCTTGGCGATAGAGAAAAGGATTATTTTTTATCTGTGTTAAGCCCAGAAAAAAAGAGACGGGTTGAAAACTTGTTGGCACGTCTTTCTCATGTTCTTATTCCGTATGATATTTATAAAGAAGCAGTAAAACTATTGATTATGAGGCTCGGAGGAGAAAACCCTCCTCCGCTTCCCCAATATTACAGACCTAATAGGAGTTAATCCACAGTATTGTTGTCCACTCTAAATGTTTCTACAACTCCATGAAGCTTTGACATTCTGTCTCTGCTCTCCTGTGCAAGATCACTTATTGTATTTACTGCCTGAAGTATTTCCTTTGTTCCTCTTTCTATCTCCGTAAGTCCCCTCGATACTTCTGTTGATATGCTTCTGGAACCCTCTGCTGCCTGATATATCTCCTGAGCACCTTTTGTCATCTGTCCTGCTTCTTCTTCTATCTGTTGAGTAATTGCAGATATTTTATGTGTTGTCTCAAGTATGGCCGTACTTGCCGTACTTAATTCTGTCATGCTGCTTGCGATCTCCTCTAATGCGGTAGCAAAATCCATGACTTCTTTATTGATGTTTTCAAAAGAACTGTGGCTTTCCTCGCTTGAATGCAGTGCGTCCTGTATTCTGTCCGTTATTCTTCCAAGGGATTGTCCTATTCTGCTGGCATGTTCTCCCGTAGATTCTGCCAGTTTCCTTATTTCTTCCGCAACAACTGCAAAACCGCGCCCTGCATCTCCTGCATGTGCACTTTCTATTGCGGCATTCATTGACAAAAGGTTTGTCTGCTCCGCAACAGTATCTATTATCTGGATTATCTCCTGTATATCCGATATTTCTCTGTATATTGATACTATTATATCGTTGGTATTGCTGAGTTTTTCTCCCCCGTCTCGTATTGTTTCAAGAAGCTTATTTGCTCTTTCTTTTCTATCCTTCGCCAAGTTTGCCACATGATGTACGGATGCATTCATCTCTTCTATTGCAGTTGAGCTTTCTGCTATGTTTTGAGCTTGATAGGATATGTTTTTTACGGTATCTTCTATGTTGTTCCTTATATTTTTTATGGCTTCAGTGGTCTTTTCCACATTGATATCAAGTCTGTCAAATTGCTTCTTTATAGATTCTATGTTAGCACTTATTTGGTTAAGAGCCGATGCCGACTCGGTAGAACCACCTGCAAGGATATCCTTGAGCTCTTCTACATTAATTGCTGCTTCTTGTACTGATATGAGGAATTCTTTGATAGTCTCAAGCACATTGGTGATATGACCGGCAAGATCTCCTAGCTCGTCCTGTGTTTTTGCCATGGCTCCTTCTGTGAGTTCCAATATAGTTTTTGATGATAAGTCTCGTTCTTTGATTTTACCCATGATTTGTTCTATTCTTCTTATCCTTGTTGCAAGAGAGCCACTCATCTTGTAGATAAGAACTGCGGAGATTATTATGAGTATTGATGCAAGAACTATAAGGATGGTTTGAGTGGTTTGTTCTATGGCTGCAACCTGTTGTTCTACCGTTTCTACAAGCTTTCCTATGCGTGTAGTAACGAAGGTTTCTGAGGATCTAATTGCCAATTGCACCTGTTTTATTGCCTGACTCACTTTTAATAAATCGGATGGGTTAGGATTTTTTTTCTGATAGAGATAGATCTGTATCTGCATAAGTCCGCGTTTCTGAGCATTTTCTATTGTTTTTGACTCTGCTATGCTCTTTATAAGACCATCTATCAATGTAAAGCTTACAACACTAGAGTTCCACATAGCTGATATTTTTTCTATTTCATCCTGAGTATCTCTTGGTAAATATTTTCTTGCCTTTGTGTTGCTGAGTTCTATAAGAAGATTGGTTGTCGTGTCCTTTTGTTTTCTCCATTCTGAGAGAATGGTATCTATATATGCATCTTGTCTTATTTCTGTATCATAGGCCAATAAATCCTTGCTTTTTGATATATAGTCTTGTGTGTTTTTTAGTACTTTATATGACCTTTTCTGTAATTCCAATAAATTGGATACAATTTTATTTCTTATGATAGTTCCTGCTGTTATTGCTATCATGGTAAGTGCTACCAGTATAAGGAGAATATACAATCTTGTTTTTAGCTTCATTTTTACTCCTTTTGATTTTCCCTGTATCAGCCTAAATTATAGAATAGATTTTAAAATCTCACAAGTTTAAAATAGAAATAGATTTATATACCATGTTCTTCAGTCAGGAAAACAGAATTGTGGTTATTATTTAAAAAAGATGCTATAATATAACAATAAAGAGGTCTCAAGGAGCCCTGTATGAAAAAAATGTATCTTCTGTTGGTTATTTTCACCATTATCTTACTCTTTTCCTGTTCTAAAACAGATAAAGAAAGTATTTCTCAACCTGTGGTAGAGGAAACACCAGTAGAGGAGATAAGTCTCCCCGAGACAGGCGAAGTCAGTGTTATATATGTGGAAGGTAATGTGTACTACAAACAGGATGAAAACTGGGAACCTGTTTTCATAGGTGATATTCTTACTCTTGGAGATGAGATCAAAACAGAGGACGGTATCTGCGAACTCCAGTTTGGAGAAAGAGCTGTAGTAAGGCTGGATTATAACACTGTTGTTGCGATGGAGAGGCTTGTTGGTTCTGGCGGGGATATGGATGCCAGAGTAGGGGTTTCTGAAGGTTCTCTTGTTGCCAAGGTAGAAAAACTTGTGGGAAACGAGCGTTTTAAGGTCAGGACTCCTACTACAACATGTGGAGTAAGAGGAACAGCGTTTAGAGTCAAGACGGATAAAGAGGGAAAAACTCAACTTGCTGTAAAAGAAGGAGCTGTAAGGGTCATACCTGCTCCTATTGATATGGATGTTGTAAAAGATAAAGCCGAGATAGCAGGTGAGGAAATGGTCGCTCTTGTAGCAGAAATAGAGGATAATGCACCTCTTGTTCTGCCCGATCAGGAAATAAAAATAGAACCGGAAGAAGCAAAACAGACAGCAGAAGTAATTGCAAAAGTAAAGGCCGTAGTCAATTCGGAAGCCATAAAGAAAGCAAACGACAATCCGGAGAAAAAAGAGATCCTTGATAAGATAGAAAAACAGGACATGGAGCTTGTGGAACCGGCAGAACCTGTAAAAGCAGTAGAGAGTGCTGTATCTGAGAATATATCCGTGAGCCGGGATGAGATAAAAAAATCGTCCGTATATTTTGCTTCTGTAAAAGAGGATATAAATCCAATATCGGATGAACACAAAGAAGCTCTTGAAGCAGCAGATGAAATGAAGGTTTATGCAGCTGTTGAGATAGAAAAAGAGCAGAAAAAACCCGTGGCTTTCCTGCTGGAAGTAGAGCCGCGTGATTCTGAGATCATTATCAATGGGATAGGCAAAATATCTGGAGGAAAGTTCCAGAAACTCTTTGATCCAGGAACGTCCTTATCTGTAAGTATAAGAAGAGAAGGATATATTGGCCAGACTCTGGATATAGACCTGCCTGATAGTGGAGGAAAATCCATAAAAGTAAAGCTTAAAAAAGAAGAAAAACCTCTTATGGATATTATGCTCAAGGCAGAACCTTCTGATGCCAGAATATTTATAAACAATAAGAATGTTGCGCAAGGGGAATACACGTCAAAAATCAAAAAAGGTGAAAAACTCAGTGTAAGAATTGAGAAAGAAGGATATAGGACAGAAACACTGCAGCTTGATGTCAGCAATAATATAAGTAAAAAAATAGTACTTGTTCCTGAGGAAAAATCGCTAAGCATAAGACTTACTGTAGAACCTACAGAAGCAGAAATATACATAGGTGATGAGCTTGTTGGCAAAGGCTTTGCTGAGATATCCGGAAAAAAGGGAGATAGCCTCAACATAGAAGTAAAAGCCAATGGATATCAACCGGAGAGATTAAGCTTGGAGCTTGCAGATAATCTGCCTGCAGAAAAAAAGATAGTGCTCAAAAAGCAAAGAGAATCTATCAAAGTCAAGGTTTCTCCAGAAGATGCAAAGATTTTTCTAGGTAAAAGAGAAGTAGGTACGGGAGAAGCAGATATAAAACCTGATTCTAACAATATTGAGCTCATAGTAAAGCGTCCGGGCTATGCTCCCCATGCGTTTAATCTATCGGAGACCCAAGAAGATATTATAAACGTAGTACTTACTCCCAGACCGCTTGTTGCGTCAAAGCAAATACCAGGTGCAAAAACCTTTGTAAGGAGCATAGTAGGAAACAGAGGCACGATTATTGGTGTGGACAAGACAGGAACAATATGGGCTGTGTCTTCTGAAGGAAGGTTGTTGTGGAGTTTTCCAACCAAGAACAATAATAACGAAAACATTTTGCCTGTTATAAATAAAGACAGAGTGTATGTCTCTGGTCCCAAAGAATTTGTCATACTTGACATTATCTCCGGTGCACCTGTTTACAGACAGGACCTTACCGGCAAAGCTGCACATATCTTTGGTCGTCATATTGTAGCGGATGAAAATATACTCCTTTATCCCGAGGATGACAGACTGCTTGTACTCAATGCTAGCACTGGGCAGAAACACAGAGAAATATCTCTGCCTGAGTCTTCCAGAATGTCCCCTGCTATAATAAACGGCTACGCCTATATCGTTACCGAGCGAGGGAAGCTGCTAAAAATATCCCTCAAAGACAACAATATCGAGAGTGTGGATACAAGCCTTGTCCAGCCAGTCGCAATAAGCCCAGTAGTAAAGGGAGATAGCCTTTATGTGATTGACAGACGTGGAACCCTTATGAGTCTGGATACTAAGAGCCTATCCCTATCGTGGAAGAACAAGATAACAGGGGATTTGAGCAGCTTCACAGAACCAGTTGTAGGAGAAAAAATATATATCTTTAATGAACATAAAATTTATGCGGTTTCTCCTGCTGACGGAAAAGTTTCTTATACCATTTCCGGAGCAGCAGCTTCCCCAGCCATAACCGGCAGCTTACTTGTATATCCCTCAGAAGACGGAAAGCTCAAGCTTTGCGAGCAGTCAAGCGGTGCAACCCTAGCCGAGCTTTATATGGGAGAAGCAGCTAGTGCTGCCCCGCATGCAAGGGGAGAGTGGATATACGTACCTACAGCCAGCGGAAAAATATACATATATAACATTGCACATTATTTAAAATAAAAAAATAACATTATACCGAACGGGGCAGCCATCACAGGCTGCCCCTTTTTTTAAAGGGGCATATTATAGCATGATAGAATAGTTTTATACATTGAATTTAAAGAACATAATATCGCCATCTTTTACTATATAATCTCGACCTTCCATTCTAAGCTTTCCGGCTTCCTTTACCTTTTGCTCTGAACCAAGAGTAAAAAGGTCTTCACAGTGGTATACTTCTGCCTTGATAAAACCCTTTTCAAAATCAGAATGTATAATGCCTGCTGCTTTTTGTGCCGTGATACCTTCTGGAAAAGTCCAAGCCCGCACCTCTTTGGGGCCAGCAGTAAAAAATGTCCTGAGACCTAGTGTATGATAAGCTGCTCTTATGAGCTGATTGAGTGCAGGCTCTACAAGGCCTGCTTCCTCTAGGAATATTTTTCTTTCTTCTGGATTGTCAAGAGCTGCTATTTCTGCTTCCAGTTTTCCACATAATACCAGAACGTCCGCATTCTCTGTCTTTGCAAGTTCTTTTACCTGTTTTACATATGTATTGTCTTCTTTATTGATATCCTGTTCCGATACGTTGCAGACGTATATCTGCTTTTTAGTGGTAAGAAGAAAAAGATCCGATATGAGAGCAAGTTCTTCTTTATCAAGGCCCAATGTCCTTGCTGGCTGGCCTGTGGAAAGATGTTTTGATATCCTTTCCAGAATAGGGATTGTTATTTCTGCCTGTTTTGCCTGCGTTTTATCGTGAGCTTTTTTTTGTTTTTCCAGTTTTGCCAGTCTTTTGTGTACTGTATCGAGGTCCGCTAGTGCTAGCTCGGTTGTTATTGTTTCTATGTCTTCCAGAGGGTTAACTTTGCCACTCACATGTACAACATCGGGATCGTCAAAACAGCGTACTATGTGTGCTATTATTCCCACTTCCCTTATGTGTGATAGAAACTTATTGCCAAGTCCTTCTCCCTCGGATGCTCCTTTTACTAGCCCTGCTATGTCTACAAACTCCATTGTTGCTGGTATTATTTTTTCCGGAGGTATAAACTCGGCTATCCTATAAAGCCTATTGTCCGGGACGTTTACTATTCCCACGTTGGGATCTATTGTACAGAAGGGGTAGTTTGCTGCTTCTGCGGGTGCACTTGTTATTGCAGAAAAAATTGTTGACTTTCCTACGTTGGGTAATCCTACTATTCCACAGTTTAATGCCATATGCAGAATATAACGTGTTATCGATTTTTTTTACAGGGGGTTGTATCTTTTTGAAGCAAATAGAAGCAGAATTTTGTATTACTTATGACAGATAGAGTTTCTTTCCTCCAAAAAAAGGCGGGACTGACGTAGGCTGTTCCGCCGTTCGGTATTAATTGTCTTTTTCTTTACTTGTAGCATTTTGGATGATGGGGTAAAATGATGTGGGGAGAGGTTATGACTGATAATATCAGAGAGCAGGCGGTATATTCTCCTGCTTATGCCCGTCTTAGAGAGCACGAGAGAGAAGCTTTTCTCTCTCAGCTAGGTACTTTTAGTCCGGTGGAGAGAGAGCTTTTCCATTCTTTGTGTATGAGTTGGCGTGCCGAAATTCCTTATACTCATTTTGTAGACTTGCAGGCTTCTCGTATAAAGAATGTCCGGCCAGAGCTTGATGGGCTTATGGATAAACTGTATGCCAACAGGTATGGCACTTATGTTTATGAGCTTGAGGATGGACAGCTTGAGAAAAAGTATATTGTTCTAACAGAGCAGAACGATTATAGGTTTTGTTATTATGTCGTAAGGAATACTATGTATAGACAGTATGTGGAATCTAGGGGGGAGCTCCCTCTTGCTTCTTATTTTGCAGAGCATGGTTTTGTTTTCCCAGAGGATATTGTTGTGGAGATAGATGAGTCGCGTTTTGTAAAGGATTATCTTTTTGATAATGTACCCGAGTCTTTTGCTGTTATGCTGTCTCTTGGTAAGGAACGTCTTTATATCACTCCTGATACTTTTAATATTTTGGGGATTCATTGCAGAAATCTGATAATTTCTGCAATGGAGAATACCAATTTTCTTGCGGATTTTGCAAGATACAAGAATACTACTCTCTCCAATATTAAGACTGTTTTGTCAGGGCGTTCTACTTCTGGTTGGTTAGATATTTCTTCTTCTCTTGTTGCTTATGATAGGGATACAGGAGATAATAAGCGTATACTGGTTGCTCCCGTGCTTTTTATTGCTGCCAGGGTTTTACATGTTATTTTAAAGAATCAGATAGAGGCAACGGAGAGAAAGAAAAAGGAGGAGTCTGAGAAAAAGGCTGATTTTGAAGCTCTTTGTGAGCAGCTTAGGGAGCAGTATAAGGAGCCTGTTTCTTCTGAGACTTTTATGCGGATGATTAGTGTTCTTGAGAAGAAATATGGGGAACGCTTTGAGGCTGTTAAGAAGGAGTTCTTGGAGAAGTATAGTTCTATTAAGGATTATACTAAGCTTCCTCCTGTGATATATATCAATAAGTCATATATTCATAAGCATAATCTTTATGCTTATACTGCAGGTCGCTTTGAGGAGCTCTCACGCTTGCTTTTTGATGAGTACAGTTTTCTTATGGAGGAGATTATACGTACCAATAATAAGGCTAGGCATGTTACTTTTATCAGCTTACAGAATCTTGAGGAGGATCTTAAGGAAAGGGTGGCTGCTCATGCTCCTTTTATTGCGGAGATTTTATCCAAGCCAAGGTTGTTTGCGGAGATAATTATAGATACTATCAGACATCAGACGGATACTCATGACCTTGCTTATCTTAAAAGGCATCTGGAGCGCTATTTCCTTCCCAATTCCATGAAGTATAAGCCTCTTGTTGAGATTTTTGCTGTTGATGTCCAGCTGCTTTTTGACAGGGCTTTTTCTAGACTGGGTATAATCAAGCAGATAATATGGTATATAACTGGCAGATATGGTACTTATAAGGAGCGGTTTAACAGGATTGCATTGAGGTCTGTATCGGAGCCTTCTTCTGCTATGCAAAGAAGTCCTGAGAAGAAACAAAAGAGGACTTCAGGGCTTAAGAATCGTAATGTGTATGGTTATAAGACTGATAGAGATTCTTCTCGTAAGACTACTAAGGTTGTTTCTGCTCCCCAGCCTCTAGATAAGGAAAAGGTCTGGAATGAGTTTGAAAGGGCTTTGAGAGAGAATAATAAATAACTGCCAGTTTGGCTTGTATATTGGAGTTTCTGCCGAAGGCAGCAGGGGAAGCTTTGGCGTCCCCTGCGTTCGGTATTATGTTGTTTTTGTTTTATGGATTTTGTTTTATAAATGTTTCTATTCTTTCTAGGTCTTCGTTGTCCAATTGTACTCCGGGTGCGCCTGTTACTCCGTCCACCTGATCCGGTCTTCTCATTCCGACAATGGCTGCTGTAACTGCGGGGTGCTTTAGTGTCCAGGCTATAGCTGTTTCTGCGATGGTGCTGTTATGCTTTTTTGCTATATCTCGGAGGATTTCTACCAGTGCTAGGTTCCTTGCGAGTCTGGGTTGACGGAAGTCGTCTGCTTGTTTTCTCCAGTCATCGTCGGGGAGTGATGCAACCCATTCTTCTGTGACTTTTCCTGTCAATAGTCCGGATGCCATGGGGGAATAGACTATTACTCCTATGTTTTTTTCCTGACAGTGGGGAAGGATTTCTTTTTCTATGTCTCTCCTGAGTATTGAGTATGGGGGCTGCAGGCTTGTTATTGGTGCTATTTTTTCTGCTCTTTTTAACTGTTCTACGGAAAAGTTGGATACCCCTATATAGCGTACTTTCCCCTGTTCTTTTATTTCTGCAAGGGTTTCCCATGCTTCTTCTATATTTTTATCCGGATTTGGCCAGTGGATCTGATACAGGTCTATTACGTCTACGCCCAGTCTTGTAAGGCTCTCGTCAATTTCCTTGAGGATTGTTTTTCTTGATATTTCTTGCCATGCTTTGCCTTTATTGTCCCAGAGTATTCCACATTTTGTAAATATGTATGGTTTGTCGTTCCTTTCTTTGAGAGCTTTGCCTATTACTTTTTCTGATGTTCCCAATCCGTAGGCAGGTGCTGTGTCTATCCAGTTGATTCCTGAGTCCAGTGCCTTGTGTATGGTTCTTATGGAGTCTTTTTCGTCCTGATGTCCCCAGCCCCATCGCCAACTGCCGCCTATTGCCCATGCTCCGAGACCTATTCTTGTTATATCCATGTCAGAATTACCAAGTCTTTTTTTCTCCATTATTATCTCCTGTGGTTTGTTTTCTTAGTCAATATATTGATAAATATATGTATTGTCAAATTGTTCTTTTATCTCGGAGATAACGGGAAATAATAGCGTATTATAAATCCCGCGTTTGCAGAGAATTGTGTTGCAGGCAGTATGTCTATTATGGGTGCAAGTTCTATTGCCATTTCCAGTGGGATTCTTTTAAAATAATAGCTTAGTCCAAAGGGAAATCTTATTCCTGCAATAGGGTTATCTGCTATTTGTATTCTGCCTCCTATTCCGTATTGAAAGTGGAATGTCCCCATTTCCTTGGGAGTAGGTATTATATCAAATATGTGTAAAAGATAGTCTCCGTGAATATATATGGAGCCCTTTCCTACAAATGACCATGATGCTGCGGCATCTATTGCCATAAGATCTGCAATCCACATCTTGAGGCTCAATCCTGTGGGTTCTCCGAGTATTATTCCAAGGCCAAGGCCTGATTCCTGAGCTTGTGCAGAGAATATTGTGATAAGAACGAGCAATAATGCGATAATGATTTTTTTCTTCATTTTTTCCTCCTATAAGGGATTATACATTGCTTTTCTTTTGTTATCATTACATAATTTTAGACTTGTATCTATTATGTGAAAATGGCAGAATTGTTTTGGGAGGAGAGATGGAGCTGCCTTTTTTTGTTTCTTCTTATTTTAAAAGGCTTGCAGATGATTGTCCTGAGCTTGCAAGACAGGTTTTTCCGTCGGAAATGGAGAATGTTGTTCTTGATTACGAAGATTCTGATCCTCTTTGTGATAACAGAAATATGCCTGTAAAAAGGCTTGTGCACAGATATGATGATAGAGTTCTTATTCTTGTTACCGACAGATGTGCTTCTTATTGTCGTTTTTGCTTTAGGCGGCATTTTACTGCCTCAGGCAGCAGCGATATAAGCAAAGAAGAATTGCAGGATATTGTCGGGTATATTGCAAGGCACGACAATATAAGGGAGATATTACTATCTGGTGGCGACCCTTTGATGCTTGCAAATAGCAAGCTTGTTTCTGTCCTGTCTTCTATCAGAAATGTGCGTAGGGATGTTATTGTGAGGATAGGCTCCAGAGTTCCTGTTTTTTTGCCGGATAGAATCGATGAGTCTCTTATAGATGCAATACGGGATTTTAAACCTATATGGCTGATTAGTCATATTAATCATCCCGCAGAACTTACGGATAGAGCTTCTAATGTCCTTTCTTTATTTATCGATGCTGGTATTCCTGTTGCAAATCAAACTGTCCTTCTTAGAGATATAAATGATAATATTACTATTCTAGAGGAGCTTTTTTCTTCTCTTCTAAGAATAGGTGTAAAGCCTTATTATCTTTTGCAGGGAGATCTTGCAGCTGGGACTTCTCACTTTAGAGTGCCTCTTGAAAGGAGCTTTTCTTTATATGAGAAGCTTTCTTGTAGATTATCTGGGCTTGCTTTGCCTGTTTTTGCCCTTGATCTCCCTGGAGGAGGGGGAAAAATTGCTCTTTCTCGTTCTTCTGTAGAATACGTGGATGATAACTGGTATTATTTTAGGAGCAGAGAGGGGAAGATTTATAAATACCCTAGAGAGGAGTGATTATGGATAGCAATAAAAAGAGACTTATATGGGAGGATGTAGAGGAAAAACCACTCACTGATACGCGTATATTTTCTCTTAAAAGTGTTAGGAGGAGAAATATCCATGGACAAGAATCCGAGTTTTGTGTTATTGATAGCAAGGATTGGGTCAATATTGTTCCTGTTATAGAAAAAGATGGAGAGAGATTCTTTTTAATGGTGTGGCAGTTTAGGCATGGTATAGGCGAGCTTACTCTGGAGTTTCCTGCTGGTATCTTAGACCCCGGAGAGACACCGCTTGATGCTGCTATAAGAGAGCTTAGAGAAGAAACGGGTTATGTTGCAGAATGTATAAAAAAGATAGGAGAAATAAGACCCAATCCAGCATTTCTTAACAATACTTCTCATACTTTTCTTGCTACGGGGCTTAGAAAAGTAGGTGAGCTTGAGCTTGATGAGTTTGAGCATGTAGAGTGTGAGCTTATTCCGGAATCGTATGTGGAAAAGAATATGGGCTATCCTCCCATGTGCAATGCTATAACTCTTTCTGCTTTTTACTGGTATTCTGCTAAGAAAAGGTAAGTGTCGTGGCAAAGTTAAGGCTTTTTTTTGCTTTTGACCTTGATGATGAGTTTAAAGAGAAGCTTTATAAATATCAAAAATCGCTTGATACGGACACCTTCCGTCCTCTTAAAAAAGAAAATCTTCATATTACTCTTGCTTTTCTGGGAGATATAGAAGAAGAAAGGATATCAGCTCTCAGTGATATTTTATTTTATCTCGATTTTCCGGATAAGATAATTCTTACTGCAAAAAAAACAATCTTTTTCCCTTCTTATAAAAGACCCTCTGCAGTCGCAATAGAGGTAGGTAACCCTGATAAAAATATCTATATAATGGAAAAGGCTTTAAGAAAAGAGCTTGCCATAGATGGTTTTATTGTTGATGGACGTAAATATAGACCACATATTACAGTTGCATATATCAGAAGAGGTACTGCTGTCTCGAGTGATATGAAAATCCCTGATTTTTCTCATAGTGGAAGATTCTCCCCTGTGTCTGTTTCTCTTATAAGCAGTCAGCTTGCAAAAGGCGGGTCTATATTTACAACATTGTGTTCTAGAAAGTTTAACTGATTTTTAACGTATTTTTTGTCTTTTTTAATATCCGTTTTATCCTATCCTAATAAATGTTCTGTTTATTCCTTATATAGTATTGTAGGAGTAAATATGAATTCAAAAAAACTGCTTTTTATGCTGCTTTCTGCGATATATCTTCTGTCCAAGGTATTGTTTTTGAGCTGATAGCACAAAGAATGTTTTTACTCTTTGTCAGTGCTTTTTAAGTTTTTGATAGAAATGTATCCGGAGGAATATTTATATGAGATTGAAAACTTGGTTTTATTTACTGAGTCTTGGGTTGGGCGGTATATATCTTATTAGTCTTCTTTTTTTTATAATAGTAGATAATAAAATATGGCTTTCTTCTAAGATAGAACGTGACGCATATGTTGCTATCACAGCTCTTCAGAATCTAGATAACAAATCTCGTATGCTTCTTTCTGATTCTGTTATAAGTCCCAGACTAATAGAATCGGAATGGAAAAAAAGTTATCTCGATGCTTCTTCCGATATAGGGAGGCTTTTTTCTCATCCTGTTTTCCCTTTTATAAACAATGACAAATGGATACATGAAATAAATGTTCTAAAAAAGCTATGGGAAGACTTATCCTCCCAAATGGATACTCTCAAATTTGTTATAGAGAAAAAAGAAAGTATTAGTTCTGCTTTATCTATGGCTGTAAAGCATTCTATGTCAGAAATGTTGTATGGGTATGATGCATTTTTGCATATGGTAACACTGATATATTCTAAAGAAATAAAGAATATATCCGCGGTCAAATATGGAATCTTTATTATGCTGCTTCTTCTCGTCATAACAGGTTCTTATATATCTTTTAAACTCGGTCGTTCTGTTTCTGGAAGGATAATTTCTATAGAGGGATTTATGCGGGATGTGCGTAACGGCAGACTCTTGTATTCTTCTATGGATAGAAAAAAGGATGAGCTTGCTGAGATAAGTATGCATCTAGGTGCCACTGTAGAGAGTCTTGAGCATATGATAAGGGATATAAAAAAATCTTATGCCGAAATAAGGGGATTGTATAATTTATTGGGGGAAAAGATTATCTCTTTTTCTTCAACAATGCGTCAAATTCTCACAGGTAGCATGCATATAGGAGAATTATTATCTGTTTTGGATACAGATATGGATTATGTATCTTTTGATTCCGGAGTTATTTCATCAATATCTGATTCTCTTATGAAACATAGTCTAGAACAGCAGAACAGAAGTTCTGATGTCAGAAAACTTATGGAAGAACTTGATTTTGAGGTTAAAGCTACTTCCAATCTGGCTAATGAACAGAAGCAAATTGCTTCTGCTCTTTTATCTGTTGTTGATGACGGAGAAAACAAGATAGCTGATAATCTTGCTGGGATAAGAAATATGTCAAACAGGATTTATTCTGTTATGGAGATAATAGATATTATAGATTCTATAGCAGAACAGACAAATATTTTATCCATAAATGCATCAATAGAAAGTGCTCATGCCGGACAATACGGACGAGGTTTTGCTGTCGTTGCAGCTCAGATAAAAGCCCTAGCGGAATCAACAACAGAGTATTCTGAGAAAATAAAAAAGCTTTTATCTACTGTAAATTATGATATGCAGGAGGTATTGGCAGCAAGTGATTCTGCTTATATGGGTTTTAAGAACATACGTGGAGCTATAGATAAATGGACGACATCAATGGAAGCTGTCATAGACAGGATGATTAATATTAAAGAAAGGAATAATAAAATATTGCAGGCAGCAGCTGCCACAGAAAAAACAGCAACAAATGTGTTGGAGATTGCAGAGACTCTGGCACAGAAAGCTTTGAGCATAGAAGAAAAAATAAAGGAAGTGGACGCTACAAAAGCTGATATCATGGAGCTTGCTATAGGCTTTGAAGAAAGTGCTGTTTTAGAGGAAAAAGCTCTCCAGCATATAACCTCCATAATGGAGTCTTCCTGGAAAAACATAGAGCTTTTACAAAACTATATACAACGATTTACGCTAAAGGAGGAGAAAACCACTGTAGCTATTAAAGATAGAGTTCCCTCATTAAACCAACAAGGTGGATAGGGAAGATGCTGAGCTATAAAATAGTTTTTTTGCTTTTGGTCCATATAGACATAATAAGCTATATCTTTCTTATTTTCTTACTTTAAAATATTATCCCTAGTGTCTCCATGGACACATTTAGCAATTATTATATTACTCCTGTTTTTTGTTTTATGGTTGCACTACTTACTCTCGATATAAATCTTTTTTTATTATGATAATGGTTGATTGCTCTTATATTTTTTCTGTTTGTCTTGGATTTTTGAACTAAATGGAATTATACTTTCTAAAAAAGGATGGAGGGTGTATGAAAAGAGTTTTGTTTTCTCTTATCATTCTTTTGCTTGTAGTGCAGTATGCTTTTTCTCAGGAAATATCGCAGAAAAAAGAGATTGCTATTTTCCAGCTTGAAAATGCTGCGGGGAGGGTGCCCAAGGAGGTGCTTTCTTCTGTGTACTCCGTGATACAGGAAACTGTTTTTTCCATGGGACGCTTTGAGATTGCGGGGTACTCCCAGACTATTGATTCTTCTTCTGTGGAAGAGTTTATAGACAAAATCAGGGAATATAAGGAAGTAGATGCTGAGATCCCCGAGGAAGTTCTCATGGGACAGGCTGCTTTTACAGAGGCTGATTTTAAGCGTCTTGTCAGCAGTTTTATCATTATTATTCCCAGATTGACTTTTTTTGAGCTTGAGAAAAGTGAGGGTGTGTACACCTGTACCGTAGAGGCCTCTATAACTGTCTACAATGTGGAAGATGATAAGATAGAGGGACAGTTTAAGATATCTGGACAGGAGATGGATGAGTCAAGAGCAGATGCGGTAAACACTGCTGTTTCTTATCTGGGACCCCAGCTTGAGTATGAGTTGAGAAAAGTTTTTGTGCTGCGTTCTACCATAATAGATGTTGATGGCGGTGAGATTTATCTTGAGTTTGGTAAAAATATGGGTATCATGCCAGGTGATGAATTTGCATTGCTTGATGTGGGTGTCTCTGCAATTGGCAAGGAGCGTGTAAATGAGGGAGGGCTTCTTTTGATAAAGGAAGTGCAGGATGATTATTCTGTAGCGATTCCTCTGTATGTCTCTCACTCTCCTGTGGTAGGAGATCAGATCAAGGAGGTTCCAAGAACTGGTATTGAGTTTATGCCTTATTTTACTTATGTTTATGCACCTGCCAATGCAAAGAGAGATGAAGATGTGGCTTCTCTTGGTATGAGGTTTACTGCTACAAGAGGTTTCTTTGCAACTCGTCCCACCTTGGGTATTGAAGCTCCTCTGAGGTTGGGCTCTCTTATCACTATGATTTTTGATTATCTTCCCATTCAGATGTATATAGGAGCTGAGGTTAATAATATTTATCTTGGAAGACTACAGATATCCCCTACTGTTGTTGTGGGATTGGGGGGGCTTTTGCCTCTTGATGACAAGGTGAGAGAAAAAGAAGGGATGCTTGTTTATACGCATTTGGGGGGTAAGGCTTTTGTCTCTCTGAGTTATCTTATAACGCGTGACATAAAGATTGCTATTGAGCCTGGATTTACTATGTGGTTTGGCATGGCGGATGAGGTTTTGGGGGATCTTATAGATTTTACAAGAACTTATTATGGTCCGTCGTTTTCTTTTTCTGTTGTTTTCAAATAATAAACGGAGGGGTTTATGAGGAGTTTAAGAAAGATCGCATTGCTTGGTTTTATAATTATGTCCTTTTTTGTCTCTTGTGCTAGTGCGCCCTCGCGGTCTCCTTCTAGGCCTGCCAGTCCGGCAGTTAATGATGTTGTGACAGGCCATGGAGAAGGGGAAAGCCTAGGTCAGGCTCTCTCACGTGCTAAGATTGATGCAATAAGAAAAGGTGTTGAGATACTTATTGGGCGAGAGGCATTGGCAAACAATATGGAGAGGATAAAGAAGGTATTGTTCGATACTTCCAACCCCAATGCCTATTTGTACATGGACACGCTAGAAACGTTAAAAAAGGATAATACAGGCACCATAGACGAACCCAATTATGTGTATGAGTTAAAAATTAGAGTAAGGCTTGATGCCATAAAGAAGGTTCTAGATGCCAATGCAATTGCCACAGAAGCAGGTGCGGACGCTAAAGATGGACGTGCAAAAGAGTTGGTAGAAGATGAGATGCGGGATGAGCCACTGCCTCCTTTCAAACCTGAAAAACTGAGTCCCGAGGAAGAAGAATTTTTGAGCAATTATTTGGATAAGCTTACCTATATGGTATATTTTGACGAGAAGAGTGCAGAAGACGAGTTTCTCATAAAATCAGCCATAAGTATGGCAAATAATTATCTACTTTCTCAGGGGTATTCTCTGATAGATCTTGAGCAGATAGAAAAGCTTAAAAATGATCAACAGCTCTTGTACGAGGAAGAGACAGGTAAAGAGCTGTCTCTCATACAGTGGATAGCTCAGAAACTCAATGCGGATGTCTATATAGAGCTTGATGCTGTCACAGAGGGACAGAGCAAGGATGACAAGTATTATGGCAGTGCAAAGGTTACACTCAAGATTTTTGAAGCATCTACGGGTGTTCTCCTGGGAGCTATTCCTTACAGCAGTCCAAGGACTTTTAGCAAGGTTTCCGAGTTTGATGCCATATCCAATGCACTACAGTCTACTGTGTACAAAGCAATGGCTGCTGCGGTAAAACAGACAAGAAATGTTCTTTCCGGAAAGTACAGAGATGGTATCCAGTATGATCTTGTTTTGCAGTCCACACCGGACCAAAAAACCATAGCACGTTTTAGGAGCAAACTGAGGAATAAAGATAAGGTAAAAGATATAAAAACAATCTACCAATCAAGTGAAGAGACAAAATTTGCTGTATATTTTCTTGGTAGCGTGGAGGAGCTGGAAGAGCTTATCTACGATGTTTCTGATTCCATACCGGGCATGGAGTATATTGAGCCCGTGGTAATAAGAGGAAAGTCGTTGACTTTCGATACGGGACTGGAATAGTCCTGAGAACAAAGAAACCTCACAGGAGGACTGTATGAAGAAGGTTGTATTAATTCTAATGGCTATTGCCGCGTTATCCTTGGTTTTTATTGGCTGTCCGAGCGCTCCTAAGGCAAAAGAAGAGCCTCAGGCAAGTCCAAAACCTGAGGTAAAGCCTGTGGCAAAGAAGCCTGACATCATTGACCATAAGGATTATAAATGGGGTAAGGATGTTCCCGATTGGGTAACAATGGATGTAACAGAGCTTGAGAAACTCCCTGAGTATGAGGGGATGTATCTTTTTAAGTTTGAGTCTCCCAAGGCCCAGGACTTGGAAGGTGCAAGACTTTATGTAGAAAACATGCAGGCTGCAACAGAAATAGCACGTATAGTAAGCACAAGAGTACAGCAAAAGTTTGCTGGTGCAGCAGCCGGAGATCTTGATAAGCTTGAGGTTTATATGGAAGCTGTTACCAAAGTTCTTGCGGAAGCAACTGTAACAGGCTACAGGAAACTTGCTGATTACTGGGTTCAGATGAGATATTACAAAGAAGATGGTTCTGTAGACGAGGATGCATATACTTTTCTTGCTTTATACGGTGTAGAGAAAGAAACACTGGATGAGATGGTAAGGAAAGCACTTGAAGATGCCGACAATAAGAATAAGCCCAAGTCAGAAGAGGAAAAGACAGCAAGACAAAGGGTAAAAGAAGCTTTTAACGAAGGTTTTTAAGTTTAAGTTATAACAATAATCCGGCACACCGTAAGGTGTGCCTTCTTTTCCGACTTCCCTTGGGTCAAGGAGGAACTTATGTATAAAAATAAAGTAAAAAAAATAACACTGTTAGCAACGATTTTTATCTTTTTAGCGTTTGTATCTTGTCAGAGTCAGGGGGGTGTCGGGAAAGAAGAGCCGCCTGATTGGGTATTAAACCCGCCAGCCGGCGATGATAATTATGAATATTTTATAGGCTATGCCTCTGATGAATCCGGCAATAGAGCAAATGCAGAAGATTTGGCCACATCAACCCTTATATCTGAAATTGTCAGATTTATGGGTGTGGAGATAAGTGCGGACAGTACAGCAGAAGTAAAAGCTGGTCTGGATGAACTTGAAACCTCTATAAAGCAGACTGTCAAACAGAGCTCTGATGCCAGAATGAGTGGCTTTAAAGTCATTGACAGATATTGGTATAAAGATGAAAACGGCATAACAATATATATTCTTGCTCGCTATGAGAAGAGAGAATTGATAAAAGAAAAAGAAAGGCTGGAAGCTCTTTTCAAAGAAAGATATGACGCAATAGCCGTGCCAGAGGGTAAAGGTGACAGCTTTATCGATTCCGGCAGATATTTTGAAGCGGCAGCTGCATATCTGGATGCTGCAAGGGCTGCAGCCGATTCCAGCCTTAAAAATAAAGAGATAAGATTTAACCGCAATCTGGATAAAGCTATAAATGCACTTATAGGACTTGAGATAGAAAAGACAAGCGATAACCTCACAGCAATGGTTGGCAAGCCATTTCCTTCACAGTTTGAGGGAAGGGTTATCAATAAAATAGGCAGTAGTCTAGAAGGTGTGCCCAATGTCCAGCTAACCATATCTTACAGAGCTACCAGCCCGTCCGGCAAAACAAGGATTATTACAGACTCCGTAATAACAGATGACAACGGCTATTTTTCATTCTCCATAGAAAATCCTGGAAAACCAGGAAAAGGAGAAGTCATAGTAAGATTAGACCTCAGCAGCAAAACCGAGCTCTTTGACAATCTTCCTTCCAGTTACTCAACACAGGTCGACGAGCTTAACCAGCTTTTGCTATCAAAAGAAACAAGATTTTACTATTTTATTGATTCTGTCTCCAGAAAAATTCCAACAGCAGTTGTCATAAGCGAGATGGATGCCGCAGGCAATCTGTTGGGACTCCAGCACACAGCCACAGGGTTTACCTCTTCTTTATCGGACCAAGGCTATACTCTGGAGAGACTCCCTGACATGGCCTCACTTCTTGTCACAAGCGGAGAAGACGCGGTAATCAAGCAGATAAAGAAGATCGGCAAAGTAAAGCGCATAATCCTTGGGACATCTCAGCTTGATGAGTTTTCAAAAGACGGCAATAACGTTATAGTCAAAGTAATAGGTCGGATAAAAGTTTATGACCTGGAAACCGGCCGTATTCTTGCCAGTGTAGAGGGATTTAAGCGTGCGAGAGGAAGCTCCGTGGATTCTGCCCTCTCTGCAGCCTTTGGCAGCCTTGGAGAAAGCTTGGCAGAAGAAGTATTAAAAAAGCTTCCCTGATATAAAACCAAGAACATAATACCGAAAGGGATACCGCTTTGCGGTATCCCTTTTTTGACAACACTTAAAAAAAAAGTTATCTTTACATATTCTGATTACATAGAGGACAGCAATGTATCAACTCGATGATAACATAGCAGCTCTTGCTACCCCTTGGGGAAAGAGTGCCATAGCAATAATACGATTGAGCGGAAGAGATAGCCTAATTAATCTGGACAAGATTTTTAAAGGCAAAAAAAAACCTTCTGCTACAGAAGGATATACTATAATCTACGGTCATATCATAGACCCTGCAACAGAAGAAAAAATAGATGAAGTACTTATAAGCATATTCAAAGCTCCTAATTCTTACACCGGAGAGAACTCTGCAGAGATAAACTGCCACGGTAATCCGGTAGGCATACAGAGGATATTAAACATTCTATATACAAATGGATTCAGAGAAGCTGAGCCGGGAGAATTTACCTTGCGCGCCTTTATAAACAGAAAAATGGATCTTACCAGGGCAGAAGCTGTGCAAGAAATCGTATCAGCAAAGACAGAACAAGCCAGAGAACTTGCACTACATAAGCTGGAAGGAAAACTCTTCTCCGAGATTGACAGTATAAAACAGGAAATCTTGTCCACAATTGCACAAGTAGAACTTATGCTTGATTATCCGGAAGAAGACGCAAATATTAATATAAACACCGACAAGCTCACGGACTCCATTGAGAGAATAAAAAATCTTCTTGGAACATACAAAACAGGAAGAATACTCAAAGAAGGAATAAAGATAGCCTTAGCCGGAAACACAAATGCGGGAAAATCTTCACTATTCAATCTTATGTTAAAAGAAGACAGAGCAATTGTCTCTGATATACACGGGACTACCAGAGATTATCTGGAATCATGGCTCTCAATAAAAGGGATGCCAGTATTGTTATATGACACTGCTGGAATAAGAAAATCAGAAGATCCAATAGAAGCAGAAGGAATAAAAAGAAGCAGACTGTTGATGGAAAGTTCCAATCTTGTAATATATATCGTGGATTCTACAATAGGTATTACTGATGAAGATGATGATAACATATCTAGTATAGAAAAAATCAAAAAGATTATAAAGGTATGGAATAAAACAGATCTGAGCAAAAAATCCCCCCCTGCTGGCTTTATCCCTCTCAGCTGTAAGACAGGAGAAGGTTTTAAAGAACTTGAAGATGCAATAATCAGAAGTGTCTCTATAGCAGCTGTTGAAGACACGCATACTATTGTAATAGACTCCGATAGACAAAAAAGATGTCTTGAGGAAAGCATGGATGCCCTTTTTCATGCTTTGGACGCCATATCAAATGGAGAACCATTGGATATAGTGGCTGTTCCTTTGAGGGCAGCATTAAACTCTCTAGGAGAATTGACAGGAGAGATAAACTCGGAAGATATTCTAGAGCAAATTTTTTGTAACTTTTGTGTAGGTAAGTGAGGATATATGGATACGGATATAATTGTGATAGGCGGTGGTCATGCTGGAGTAGAAGCAGCTCTTGCTGCCAGCAGACTAGGATATACCTGTCTACTCATAACACAGCAATTGGATACCATAGCCAGAATGTCCTGTAATCCTGCAATAGGCGGATTATCCAAAGGTAATCTTGTAAGAGAAATAGATGCCCTTGGCGGACAAATGGCAAGGCTTATAGACAGTACCATGATTCAGTTTAGAATGCTAAACAAAAGCAGAGGTCCTGCCGTACAGTCTCCACGTGCGCAGGCTGATAAACTAGCATACTCCTCACTTGCAAAATGGACACTTGAGAAACAAAGAGATCTCTTTTTGTTTCAAGATACTGTTGTGGATCTTATTGTAGATAAAAACAGTATAAGGGGAGTGGTTACTGCGAGAGGCAAGAAAATATATTGCAAAAAAATTGTCCTTACAACAGGAACCTTTATGGAGGGTAAGATTTTTATAGGAGAGTATGAAGAAGACGGGGGAAGACTGGGAGAAAAAGCTGCAAAAGGTTTGGGGAAATCTCTTAGAAGACTCGGATTTAGACTTGGTAGACTTAAGACAGGAACCCCTGCTAGGGTTTTAAGAAGCAGTGTGGACTTTGACAGGATAGAAGAGCAGCCCGGAGATATTCGGGTGCAGCCTTTTTCTTTTGCCTACGATAAGGTGGAAAGGCCTCAAGTTTCCTGTTATATCACATACACCAATGAAAAAACACATAAGATAATAAGCGATAATATGCATAGATCTCCGCTATATAGTGGCAAAATAGTAGGAAAAGGCCCGAGGTATTGTCCATCCATAGAAGATAAGATTGTAAAATTCCCGGATAGAGACAGACATCAGGTCTTTGTGGAGCCAGAAGGGCTTAATACCGAGGAAATGTATCTCAACGGAATATCCTCCTCTCTGCCGGAAGATGTACAGGAAGCTTTTATACACAGTATCGTTGGGCTTGAACATGCAGTCATAATGAGACCTGGTTATGCTGTGGAATATGACTTTGTAGACCCCACACAACTCTATCCAAGTCTGGAGACCAAGCTAATAGAAGGACTGTTTATAGCAGGACAGACTAACGGTACATCAGGATACGAAGAAGCTGCAGCTCAAGGGCTTATTGCAGGTATAAATGCGGCTTTATCCTTGGCAGGAGAGAAGCCTCTTGTATTGGGAAGAGACGAGGCTTATATCGGCGTCCTTATAGATGATCTGGTTACAAAAGGAACAAAGGAACCGTATAGGATGTTTACTTCCAGGGCGGAATACAGACTCGCTTTACGTCA
Source organism: Spirochaetia bacterium 38H-sp (assembly GCA_039023545.1). NCBI lineage: Bacteria > Pseudomonadati > Spirochaetota > Spirochaetia > Winmispirales > Winmispiraceae > Rarispira > Rarispira pelagica. The sequence goes on from JBCHKQ010000001.1 coordinate 715,668, forward strand.
TGATACAGCTGATATAAGGCTCACTCCCAGGGCTTACAAAGCTGGACTTGTTCCAGAAGAGTACTATGAGAGGTTTAAAGAAAAAGTCAAAACTATTGATTATATAAAAGATCTACTGCAAAAACAAAAGGTGGATTCCCAACTTGCACCTGTTCTAGATAAGGATATAATAAGTACTCACTTTGGTAAAACACTATATAATGCGGTAAAGGATCCCAATATAAACCTTGATGAAGTAAGTATATATCTTGCCAACACTTATTCTCTTAATCAGGGATGGATAGAAAACGCTCTTCTCGATATAAAGTACGAGGGATATCTTGCACGTGAGATGAGAGAGGTGGAACGTTTTAGAAAAATGGAAAATATGAAAATCCCTGCCAACTTTGACTACAAAAAAGCAGAAGGCTTATCAAAGGAGGCAGTAGAAAAACTGAGCGAGATAAGACCTCTCTCTATTGGTCAGGCTTCCAGAATATCTGGCATAAGGAAGTCTGACATTGCAGCCCTGCTTCTTTATGTACCAAGGCAGAAAAATGAATAACGATTTTATCAAGGAAAGAATTCATTCCGATTTTGCCATTATGGGAATAGAGCCTTCACAAAAGAAAATAGAGAGGCTCCTTACCTATATCAAGCTTTTAGAAAAGTGGGCAAAACATATCAATCTTGTATCTGCAAGAGGCGAAGAATTGCTTATAAAACATATATATGACAGCCTTGCGGGACTTTCTTATTTTAAAAAATATCAGCCCTCCGCTGTTTTTGATATAGGTTCCGGTGCTGGATTGCCTGGTATACCTCTTGCCCTCTTTATGGAAGATGTCTCCTTTGTACTTGTTGAACCAAGACAGAAAAGAGCTGCTTTTCTAGAGGCAGTTATTTGCGAAATAGAGATTGACAATTGTTCTGTTGCTAATATGCGACTGGAAGATCTGGATAAAAAGGCGGATATGATTACTGCAAGAGCATTTTCTCCCCTCTCGGATAATATTTCTGCTCTTCTGTGTTCTGTTCTTAAATCGGAAGGTAATATCATATTATATAAAGGTAAAACCGATAAGGCAGAGATAGAGGCAAAATATCTTCTTAACATGTTTGAGAAAGTCTCTGTAGAAAAAATATCTGTTCCAGGATTAGAAGAGCAGAGAAGTATTATTCTTGCCGAGAACTATAAATTATAGACCTGTTCTGCTGTCTACCTTCTTTAAAATTTTTAAAAGTTCTGACTTGGGAAGGAGATCTATAAGTCTTGCTTCTACGAATTTTTTTGCTTCCTGAGAAAAATCTCCTGCGCTTATACATATTCCTCTATCCGCTCTTGTATCCTTTAGCCTTGCATGAAAGTCCCTTATAGATAGTTCTCCTACTACTCCTGTCGTACGCATAAATCTGAACAATATGGTGTCCTGCCATTTCCTTGCATCTACTTCGCAGACAAGATCTGCATACTCAGATGTAACCATACTCATGTTATTTACTTTTACAAAGGCACCCGGAAAATATGCTGCTATTATTTTTCTGCAGAGAGTAAGAAAATCCGGCGGAGAGGATATAAGATAAGTCTTGAGATTTTGGTTTTGATTCAGTTCGCTGTAGTAATTTATTAATTTTTCTACGTCTTTGTAGCGGGGGTTGATTCTCTGTATGTTCCTAAGATGTTCTACAGCTTTTTTTACTTCTTTTTTTGCGATATATGCCTGTGCCAGTTTATATGACATTTCCAGCCTTAGGGTGGTATCAATCACTTCATGTCGCAGGCCTATCTCCATATCCGCTATTGCTCTGTCGTACTTATGCTGAGAAAGATGTGTGGTTCCTGCCTTGTAAGCAGCTTTGGGTCCCCATACAGGGTCAATCTTTAGATGTGATAGGATGGCAATCGCTTGGTCTTTCTTTCCTGTCATAAGCATAGAATCCGCATATGCAAAGAGGAATTCTTTATCATCCGGAAATTGGTCTATAATCTGCCGTGCTATTGTCAGTGCTTCTTTGTATTTGTGAATATTGTAAAGGGCTATGGCAAGATATCTTTTTGTCTCTATATGAGAAGGCACCATCTCATTTGCTTTTAACAGAAGCTTTATCGCATGTTCTGCATTGCCTCTTTTTTGTTCTAGTGCTCCCAGATGGAATAGGACTTCAAAACTATTTTGTCTTAGCTTATATGCTACAGCCAGGGCTCTATATGCTTCTTCTGTTTTATTAAGTTTAAAAGCGCATATTCCTTGTCTGCTTGATATCTCAAATTCGTCAAGCTCTGGGTTTGTTGCACATAATTCGGAAAGCAGGCTGTACATTGTATATGCCTTTGCCCAAATGTTATCCTCATAGTATATATCTGCAAGGGTTTTTAATGCCCTAGGATCTTTAGGGTTTTGTGCCAGCTTTCTTTGAGCTTCTTTTATAAGCACGTTTTTATTCTTTTTTTTCTTCTTGGGTTTCTTTTTTTTACCGTCTTCATCAGTAGATGTTGTTATGTTAATGTAGATTGCTATTGTTGCAAGTACTGCAAGTACAACAACAAGTGTGATTATCAATGGAAGTTGAGTCATGGTTTAATTATCCTTTCTATATCTGTTATTGTCAAGGAAATAAAAGCCTGTCAATTGTTGTATTGAGAGTGCAAAGCTATTATACTTTTTCTATGAAGTTGAGTGAGCTTGAGTCCATATTTAAAGAATACGGTTTGCCTGATGATATCTCAAAAAAGGTTCTTTCTGCTTTTTTAAAGGCTAATGAGCTTAGGAAAGAATATGAAGAAAAGCTTGACCATTATAAAGAGATGGAGAGGCTGATAAATCTTAATCCAGATACTGGATTGCCTGTAAGACGCTACTTGGAAAAGAAGTTTTCCGACTTAAAAGCTGCTTCTGATTCTAGAGGGAAGAAGCTCGCTCTGTTCTTGATACGGCTTGACGATAAATATGCAAGAATACAGAATAATAGAGATCGCTCAAGGGTCCTGTTATTTAAGACTGCTCATAGAATCTTGCGTGTTACTGGAGGAGGACTTTACCAGGGGGATAGGCTGGATGAGTTTTTTCTTGCAAGGCATGTCTCTGATGCCCAGGAGGCTATAAAGATTGCTAATGAAATCGTAGAAGAGGTTTCTATGCCCCAGGAGCCTCCGGCAAGTGATGTGCAGTTTGGCTGTTATATCAGTATTGTGATTTATCCGGATCATGGCAATACTTTTCCTCTTCTCATAGAATTTTTGGCTATGGCTATGGCTGATATCTATTCTTCTGCAAGAAGGGTACTTTTATATGAGGATGAGATAGGCAGAAAGCATCTTGAAGAAGACCTTATACTGGACCAGGTAAAACAGGTTATAAGCAATGGCTTTGAAGAGTTTGATATGTATTATCAGCCTATTGTGGATGCTTCTTATCATATAACAGGTTGTGAGGCGCTTATTAGATGGAATAGTGCTGCCTTTGGTAATGTTAATCCTGCCAGGTTTATTCCTCTTGTTGAGCAGACAGGGGATATTACTGTTATCGGGCAATGGACTCTTTATCAGGCTTGCAAGCAACTAAAAAGATGGCATGATGATGGATATAGCGATCTGTTTGTATCCGTTAATTTGTCTCCTCCCCAGTTTAAACTGCATGATCTTACTTTTAGGGTTGCTGGTATTTTAAAATCTCTTGCCATTGATGGACGTTTCCTTAAGCTGGAGGTTACAGAGGGTGTCCTTATGGAAAATCCGGAGGAGGCTATTGCCAAGATGCAGGAGCTGAAATCTCTGGGGATAAAGTTTTCTATTGATGATTTTGGTACGGGATACTCTTCTCTTGCATATATTCAGCGTTTCCCTTTTGATACTGTCAAGATCGATCGTTCTTTTTTGGAGAACCTTGAAGTTGATCTTTCCCAGCAAAGCATTGTAAGGGCTGTTATTGGTATTGCAAGGTCTCTTAATCTTGTGAGCCTAGCGGAGGGGGTCGAGTCAAGAGGGCAGCTTGATTTTCTTATCAACGAGGGGTGTCAGCTTTTCCAGGGGTTTTATTTTTCCAAGCCGGTTTCTTCTGAGAAATTTGAGCTTTTGCTTAAGAAAGGCTTTTCTCATCTCAAGGATTCTGGTAATTAATATGTATGAAACGTCTGTTTGTTTTGTTTTGTGTGATTATCTTGAGTTTTCCTGTTTTTTCCGATGATGAGCTTTTTGACTATGTTTCTCTTATGGGGATGGATATTGCCTCTCTTATTGATACCTATGGTATCCCTTCTTCTGTATATTCTGTACGTGGGGCTGAGGAGTGGCAGGATGATGTCGTCTTTGACTATGGTGCTTTTGCCGTATTTTTATGGGACAATAGAGTTTGGCAGATTCTTTTTACGGATGATTTTGCGTATAAGGTAGAGGGGCTTGTACTAGGGATGAACTGGGATGAGGCCGTATCTTCTCTTTCTGCTTTTTCTCTTGTTTTTGAGGATGATGAGAAAAAGGTTTTTGTTCTTCCGCGATGGTCTTATCCTGTGAGGCTTGTAGTTATGAAGGAGAATGATGTGCTTTCTAAGATTTATGTATACAGGAGTGATTTTTGATGGCTGTCAATGTGGTTTTGTCTCTTACATCAGGTTCTGTTGGTGAAGCTCTTAGTCTTATTGATAGATATGCTTCTTATTGTCAGGGGATAGAGCTGCGTGCAGATTGTCTTGCTTCCCTGTCTTGCGAAGATATTTCTGCTGTATCTGCTAGAGCAAAAGAGCTTGGGCTTTTTTCTATTCTTACTCTAAGGCATGAGCGTGATGGTGGTTTTTTTCATGCATCCTACAAGGAGCATGATAGAGTACTCTCAGAACTGGTGTCCTGTTGCTCTTTTGATTTTGTGGATGTTGAGGAGTGGGCTTCTGATTCTATTGTTTCTCTAGCAAGGAGTAATGGCTCAAGGGTTATAAGATCGGCTCATTTTTTTTCTTCTATGCCTTCCGATATTGTTTCTTATGTGGAGGCTCTTGCTGCCATGGGTGATGTTCCTAAGCTGGCTTGTATGCTTTCTTCTTCTGCCGATTTTTCTTTTTTTACTGATTCGGCTATGCAGCTCAAGTCTTCTTTGTCTGGTGATTATATTCTTGTAGGTATGGGGGAGTACGGTTTCCCCTCCAGGGTTCTTGCTTCTATTATGGGGTCTTTTATAACTTTTTCTTCTGTCGGGACTGTTTCTGCTGCCCCCGGGCATGTGTCTCCTGATGTTCTTTATTCTCTTTATAGGGTTCCTTCCATAAATGAGGGGACTTCTATTTTTGGTATTATAGGTAATCCTGTTTTGCATTCTATGTCACCGGGGATTCATAATCCTATTTTTGCAGAAAAAGGTCTGGATGCTGTTTATATTCCTTTTTGTGTTGATTCTCTTGAGGAGTTTTTTTCTGTTGCGGACAGGCTAAATATAAAGGGTGTTTCTGTTACTATTCCTCACAAGCAGGCTGTTATACCTTTTCTTGATTCTTGTGCCGATGTTGTTTCTGCTGTGGGTGCTTGCAATACTGTTGTAAGACGCGGCAGTTCTTGGTGGGGGACTAATACGGATGTCTATGGTTTCTGGAGTCCTCTTGAAGATGTTCTAAGTGTTTCTACTCTTGCTTCTGGTCGTCGTGCTACTGTTATTGGTGCTGGTGGTGCTGCCAGGTCTGTTGTGTACGCGCTTGTAAAAAACGGCTTTGATGTGCTTATCTTAAACAGGACTGTTGAGAAGGCGGCTTCTCTTGCGGCTGATTTTTCATGTGAGTATGCTGCGCTTGATGAGTCTTCCTGCGCTCTTATTTCTTCTTATCGTTCTGTTATAGTGCAGACTACAAGTCTTGGTATGGGAAATAATTGTGTCAATCCGCTTGCTTTTTACGATTTGCAGGGGGATGAAATTTGTTATGATATTGTTTATATTCCCAAAATGACTCCTTTTCTTTCTTTTGCGGAGAAGAAAGGGTGCAGGATTATTACAGGAGATCTTATGCTTAAGGCTCAAGCTATTGAGCAGAGTCGGCTTTTCTGTGAGCTTGTGTAGTTTGCTGTTTTTGCCGCAGGCAGGCAGTGACAGCTTTTTGTATGTTTTTTGCTTTGTTGGGAGCTGGCACTGCCGTTCGGTTTATTTTATATCTTTACGGAGGTTTTTATGGCGAGGGTTCTTGTTATCGGTGCAGGTGGTGTGGGCAGGGTTACTGCTATTAAGTGTGCTCAGCGCGAGGATGTTTTTGATGAGGTTATGGTTGCCAGTAGGACGCTTGTACGCTGTGAGGAGATTGCTAAGGATGCGCCGAGGCCTATTTCTGTGGCTCAGGTTGATGCAGATTATCCGGAGAATGTTGTGGCTTTGATACGTGATTTTAGGCCGGATGTACTTATCAATGTTGCTCTGCCTTATCAGAATCTTGCTGTTATGAGGGCTTGTCTTGAGGAGGGGGTTGATTATATAGATACTGCGGCTTATGAGGCCAAGGATGCTACGGGTTTTACTTATAAGACGCAGATTTCCGAGTTTTCTGAGTCGTATGAGAAGGCTGGGCTTTCTGCTGTGCTTGGATGCGGATTTGATCCTGGGGTCACCAATGTGTGGGTGGCTTATGCTGCAAGGCATTTGCTTGATGAGATTGTTGAGCTTGATATTGTGGATGTCAATGCTGGTGATAATGGGCTGCCTTTTTCTACCAATTTTAATCCGGAGGTAAATATAAGAGAGGTTACTCTTCCTGCGCGTTATTGGGAGAATGGTTCTTTTAAGGAGGAACCTGCTTTTTCCACTAGGTGGGATTTTGAGTGTCCTGATAATCTGGGGGTGTATCCTGTATATAGAATGTATCATGAGGAACTTGAGCCTATTACTTGGCATTTTCCTTCCATTAAAAGGGCTACTTTCTGGATGAAGTTCTCCGATGTGTATATAGATACGCTGAGAGCGCTCGAGAGGTGTAATATGACGAGTATTGAGCCTGTTGATGTCGGTGGTGTTGCGATTTCTCCGCTTGATTTTCTCAAAAAGGTTTTGCCTGACCCTGGAGAGCTGGGACCCAAAACTGTTGGTAAGACCTGTATTGGTAATATCATGACAGGCTTTAAGGATGGAAAGAAAAAGCGTTATTTTATCTATAATATTTGCGACCATCAGGATGCCTATAAGGAAACGGGTGCACAGGCTGTGAGCTATACAGCAGGGGTTCCACCTGTTCTTGCTGCCGAGCTTATTGTAAAGGGTAAGTGGAAGCAGCCGGGTGTGTTTACTCCTGAGCAGCTTGATCCTGATCCTTTTATGGATGCCATTGGTGATTATGGACTTCCTTGGAAGTTGGTAGAGCTTGATTCTTAGGCGGTTTTCCTGTGGATTTTTTTAAGGGTTTTGATCCGTATTCTGTTCAAAGTCCATGTTTTGTTGTGGATACGGATGCTGTTGAATATAATTTGCGTATTCTGGATGATGTACAGAAAAGGAGTGGAGCTAAGATTTTGCTTGCACTCAAGGCCTTCTCCATGTGGCATATCGCTCCACTTATTTCTTCTTATCTTTGCGGGACATGTGCCTCCGGACTTTGGGAAGCAGAGCTTGGGAGAGAGGAGTTTGATGGTATAGTCTCAACATACTCCCCTGCCTATAAGGAGTCTGAGATTGTGCGGATTATGGAGCTTTCTGATCATGTCATATTTAACACGCCTTCCCAGTTTTTGCGCTTTAAGGATTATGCTAGCTCATCTTCTCATCCCGTTGAGCTGGGGCTGCGTGTTAATCCGGAGCAGTCGGAGGCTCCTGTTGCTATCTATGATCCGTCCGGGCCTTTCTCCAGACTGGGTACTGTCCTGTCCGAGTTTGACCCCTCTATTGTTGATGAGCTTGACGGTTTTCACTTTCATACTCTCTGCGAGCAGAATGCAGATGCTCTTGAACGTGTACTTAGGGCATTTGAAGAGCGGTTTGGAGAGTTTGTGTCGGGCAGAAAATGGGTCAACTGGGGCGGCGGTCACCATATAACGCGTGAGGATTATGATACAGAAAAACTAATAAACCTTGTATGCGACTTTATTGCGCGCTATGACGTGGATGTCTATCTTGAGCCTGGCGAGGCTGTTGCTCTGGGTACAGGGGTGCTTGTAGCCGAAGTCCTGGACATTGTACATAATGGGATGAACATAGCTATACTGGACACATCGGCTACGACTCACATGCCCGACGTACTTGAGATGCCCTACAGACCTCATATCTGGGATGCGGGTGAGGCCGGTGAGAAAGCATACACCTACAGACTGGGTGGCCCCTCGTGCCTTGCAGGAGATGTGATAGGCGACTATAGCTTTGACCGTCCTCTCAAGCCGGGAGATAGGCTGGTTTTTTCTGATATGGCACATTATACAATGGTAAAGACAACCACCTTTAATGGTGTAAAACTTCCCTCCATAGCTGTTTACAGCAGTACATCGAGAAAAGCAGAACATGTAAGACATTTTTATTACTCTGATTTTAAAAACAGACTTTCCTAAATTTTATATCGAACGTCGTGACCGCGCCCATACTGCAAAAAATGCAAGAAGCGCGGTCACTCCTGCCTTTGGCTTATACATGCAATTATACACTTAATCTTGGAGCTTTATGTATAGTAGAACAATCCCATAGTCCTGTTGGACTTGTATTGCTAATGATTGCTTCTTATTTTTTTTTTATTTTGCTAATATTTGATGAGACTATGTTTGCGAGGTTGGTTATGCCACATTTCCTTTACACTGAGACTGACAATGCGCCTATAGAAAAGGCTCTGTTTTCTGTTATCCCTGTGCCATACGAGAAGACTGTGTCTTACGGTGCAGGTACGGCTGCAGCTCCTGGTGCAATTATAGAGGCCTCTGGACAGCTGGAGGCCTGGGATGGCAGAAGTATCCCCTCTGATAGAGGTATAAACACTCAGGAAGAAGTAAGAGCCTCAGAACCGGAGGAGATGATAGAGCTTGTTTCTGAGAGGATAAAGCTATGCTTTTCTCACTCTTCCGTGCCTGTTGTCATAGGCGGTGAGCACAGTGTTTCCTGTGGAGTATGGAAGGCCATAGCAGAAACATATGGTGCAGGAGAGATTGGTATTGTGCAGATAGATGCTCATGCTGACCTCAGGGATTCTTATCAGGGAACCCGGTACAGCCATGCTTGTGCGATAAGAAGGGCTTGTGACTATGATTTTTCTGTCTATCAGGCTGGTGTAAGAAGCATTTCTTATGATGAGGTTCTGTTTAGAAAGTCTTATCCCAATATCAAGTGGGCTGATGCGCAGGATATAAGGAGGAAAAGAGCATCTCTTGATATTGATGAGCTTTTTCCTGATAAGGTGTATATTACGATAGATGTTGACGGATTTGATCCTTCTGTCTTTCGTGAAACAGGGACGCCAGAGCCGGGAGGGCTTATGTGGTACGAGGTCTTGTTTTTTATAGAGCGGATTGCAAGGAGCAGAGAGATTGTAGGCTTTGATGTAGTGGAGCTTGCACCTCACAGAGGAAGCCATGTGGAAGCTTTTGCCGCAGCAAGATTGATACATGATATCATGGGAATCATAGTGCGGAGTAAAAAAACGATATAACCATCGCAAGTGATATATCAAAAAAGATATAAAATCTTTTATTTCCTCTTGTTTTCTTTTTTGTATTATTTTATTTGTTTTTGATATAATAAAATATTTTGTATATTTTTTTTGTGCTTATGGCATGGTGTTTGCATATATATTTGTAAGATTTTTATGCGGAGGACTTTTATGAAGAAGATTATAAGTGTTGTTGTTGTTCTTTTTTTTGTATCCGCTGTTGTTTCTGCGGGGACATGGGGTGGTTTTGGCTATATGTTAGGCTATGCCGAGACCAATGATTTTTGGAACAATAAGGAGCTGCCTATCAATTCTCTGCTCCGTTCACACGGTTTTTCTGAGCTTTCCCCTCTTTCTTTCGGTTTTGGAGGTGGTGGTGGTAGTTTTATGGGTGACTATTATTTTGGTGGCTGGGGTGGAGGTAGTTTCTCTTTCGAATCTTCCAATACCTCCAGTAATATGACTTTTCAGAAACTGACTGGTGTCGGTGGCCTAGAGGGAGGTTTTATCTTCTCTGCCGGTTCTCTTGTTGTTATACCTACTATGTCTTTCTTATGGGGGTCTACTGAGTACAGCATTATGCAGGTTCCTACGGGTGTTGTTGATTTTGAAACTGCTCTCAGCAATCCAGGCTATAAGGTTGATATTGTATCGGATGATTTTGATATTGGTGCTGGTGTCAATATGTTGTTTAATGCTAACGGATTTATGGGGGTTATGGTCAAGGCAATGTATTTTTATAGAACTTGGGAAAACTGGTATGTACAGGGGACTGGTAGCAATTCTTATAGTATAAGCGGGGTTCCCAAGAGTTCTCCTCACAGGTTTTTTCTCGGGGTCGGGTTTGCTTTTGGCGGATTTCATACCGGAGATGATGACGTTGATAATCGTAATGTTGACAGTGCTTCTGATATTGGGCAATAACACTGTGTTTGGTTGCCGGTATTTTTTACGCTATACTTAGTTATTGCAGGCAGGTTTTTCCTGCCTGCTGTTATGGAGACTGTTGTGGATAAGTTGTGGCAGACTTTTCTTCTTGTTATAGGTATTGCCTCTCCTATGGACCATGTAGAGCTTTTTTCTCCTTCTGTTTTTTTTGTCGATGATGGTTTAAAAGTGGATGTTTCTGCAAAACATGTTCTCAATGATGAGATATATGAGCTTCTTGGGTCAGGGATTCCTGTTGATATAATAGGTGTTTTTATTGTGCGTGGTGGCAGAAAGGTGGTGTTTAACAGGGTGGTTTTTGTTGCTAAGATAAGGAAGGTCAGGGGTAAAATTTTTTTAAACGATGAGCCACTTGAGGGGCTTTCTTCTCTGGGGAGGGATTTTGAGAGGTTTGTGTTTTTTGCCCCTCTGGATGTATCTGTGCTCAGGGGTAAAAAGCTTGGTATGCGTTTTGAGCTTAAGCTTTATTCTTCTGTTTTTTCTGGTGTGAGGGACTTGTGGGGGAATAGCCCTCATATCGATTTTTCTGCTGTTGTTCCCTGATTTTTACTGCTAGATGGAGGTTGTTTATGGGCAGATTTTGTCTGCCCTCTTTTTGTTTTTTCTTTATTTTGCCGCAGGCAGGCAGTAGTGCGCTTTGCTTCTTTGTACTGCCCTATGTGTGCGCCTTCTGCCGTTCGGTATATTGTGTTATGGTTTTTGTGTTTTTTGCCTGCTTAGGAGTTCCAATATGCTGTCTGCAAAGAATGCAAGGATAGCGGAGAGGGATGCTCCTGTCAGTATCATTGCAAGGTTGTCACGGATCAGTCCTGCCATGATTATTACGCCAAGTCCTCCTGCGCCGATTACTGCGCCTAGGGTTGCTGTACCTATGTTTATTATGATGTTGGTTCTGATTCCGGCTGTGATTACGGGCCACGCAAGAGGTAGTTCTATTTTTATAAGTATTTGCGCATGAGTCATGCCCATGCCAAGAGCAGCTTCTTTTACGGTGGGGTCTATTGATTTTAGTCCGGATATTGTGTTGTTGAGTACGGGCATGATTCCGTAGAGTATGAGGGCTGTTATTGTAGGTAAAAATCCAAATCCCATAAGCGGCACTGCTATGCTGATTACAGCAACAGGTGGTATTGTCTGGAGTAGTGAGCTTAACGAGCTGAGCGCTGATTCCAGATATGTGTAGTTTTTTCTTGTTGCTACTATGCCTGCTAGTATTGCGAGGCTTATGGATATTATGCTGGATATTGCTACAAGTACGCTGTGCTCTGCAAGTAGTATCCATAGTTGTTGTCTGTCGTATATGAGGGGCTTATCAGTGAAGCCCAAGAATGTGAGTATGGCGGTAAGTGATTCTGGATGTGTGAGTGCTACTAGTATTGTTCCCAATAATATTGGAGATATTAGTTTCTTTGTGCTAGTTTGCATTGTTTTTTGCCAGTTCTCTTATGTCTGCCAGGCTAATTGTCCCTGCTGTTTTGCCTTCTGCGGTCTTTATGCGCAGCTTCTCTGTTCCTGATTTAAGCAGCAGGGCAAGAGCGTCTTTTATAGTGGCGGTTTCCTCTATTACCGGATATTGATTTTTATCTTCTGTGTGTTTTTTTGCTATTTCTTTTATGCTGTATCTGGCGAGTCTTTTTATGCTGCTGTCTGTGCCTATAAAATCCCTGATAAATGGGTTTTCTTCTTCTGTAAGAATTTCTTCTGTTTTCTTATGCATGATTAGTTTTCCACTTTCCATTATTGCTATGCTGTCCGCAAGGCTTATTGCTTCTTCCATGTCATGCGTAACAAAGACCACTGTTTTCTTGAGTTTCTTTTGTATCTCTAGAAACTCTGTCTGCAGCCTTGCTCTTGTTATAGGGTCTGTAGCACCAAATGGTTCGTCCATAAGTATTACGGGGGGATCTGCGGCCAGAGCTCGGGCTACACCTACTCTCTGTGCTTCTCCGCCGGAAAGCTGTGCAGGGTACTTGTGAGAGTAGGTTTCAGGCTTCAATCCTACTAGTGTGAGCATTTCTTCTGCCCTTTTTTTCTGTTTTTCTTTATCCCAGCCAAGTAGTCTGGGTACTGTGCATATGTTTTCTTCTACTGTCCAATGGGGAAAGAGCCCTGTGTTTTGTATCACATAGCCTATGCTCCTTCTTAGAGCTTCTGGCTGATAGTCTCGTATGTGTTTGCCATTATATAGAATATCTCCTTCATCCGGCTCTATTAGTCTGTTGAGCATTCTTATTGTTGTTGATTTCCCGCAGCCAGAGGGTCCTATTAATACTGTTATTTTCCCGTCTTCTATCATAAGATTCAGCGAATTAACTGCTGTTTTTTCTCCATATCTTTTTGTAAGCTCTATGCATTCAATCATTTGTGCTGCTCCTGTCCGTTTTCCTTAGTATAAATGCCCACAATTTGTCGGTTAGTATTGCCAGGGAAACTATAGGAAATACACCTAGTCCCACAAGGTCGTATGCGGATTGACCAAGTCCCATAAAGACAAAGCGTCCCAGTCCGCCTGCTCCTATAAGTGCTGCTATGGTGGTAAGTCCTACTGCCTGAACACTGCTTGTTCTTATCCCTGCCAGGACTATAGGCATGGCAACAGGAAGCTCTACCCATAAGAAAAGCTGTTTTTTGCTTAACCCCATACCACGTGCAGCCTCAAGAAGGGAGTTCTCCACTGTTGTAAGTCCTTCTGTCGTGTTGCGTACTATGGGCAGAAGTCCGTACAGTGTGAGAGCTATAAAGGCGGGAGCCGGTCCTATCCCCTTGATGCCAATCTGCCTCAATACGGGGAAAATATAGGAAAGCCACGCCAGAATGGGAATAAGAAAACCAAAGAGCGCAAGACTTGGGATTGTCTGGATACCTCCCGTTATGCTCATTATCCACGGCTTGGCTCCGTGTTTTTTGTAAGCTGCTATACCAAGAGGAAGCCCTATTGTTATGGCAAAAAAAGTAGAGCCAAAAGCCAGTCTAATATGCTCAAAAAAAGCCTGTAAAAAAACAGATGATTGCGAAAAATACTCGCGAACTATGCCTAAGTTGTTAAAAACTCCCATAAACCCTACTGCAAACACCCCTGCAAGCATAAAAGTAAATACCGTTTTTCTTACTAACCTGTATCCTCTGTAAAAAAGACTGGAAGAAAGCAAAAAAACTGACAGCAGAATAAAATAAAAACCCAAAGAGGGATTTATACGTGCTGGAGGAGCAGGATTAATTGTGTTATTTACTATAGCAAGCATTATCCATGGAATCTGGGCGAGAACAACAAGAATAATGGTTGCCAGTCTTATATTTACTTGCTGCTTTTTATATGGATAACACAACATCAGTGAGGTGAGAGCTGCAAAAACATACACTGTCCTAATAAAAAACGGTGTATCAATTGGATAGGGATTTACAACCCTGTTTTGGGAAAACATAAACACAGGCAGGATAAAACCGGCTAATGCCGAAATCCCGCCTGTGGCATATAATAGAAATTCTCTTTCTTTTATTGAGTAGCTATTTCTCACCCTTAAGGAAACCCTTCTCCTTGAGATACTTCTTTGCAACATCAGAGGGGCTCTTCCCCTCCACACTTATTTGAGAGTTGAGCGATTGAAGAGTAACCAAATCAAGGCTCTTAAAAACATGAGCAAGAATATCCTTTATCTCCGGATATTTTTTTAGAACATCCTCTCTTATAATTGGCGCCGGCTCGTAGACAGGCTGTACACCGCGGTTATCCTCAAGCACGACTAGCCCAAGTGCTGCAAGCTGCCCGTCCGTACCATAAGCCATAGCAGCATTAACTCCGTCCGTACCGTTGGCCGCAGCCTTCTCCGTTGTGGCAGTGTCTCCACCAGAAAGAATAAGAAGCTGCTCTTTAGAAAGCTTAAACCCATAAGCCTTTTCAAAAGCCGGCAGAGCATCTGGACGTGACACAAACTCCTCTGAGCCTGCAATCTTAAAAACACCCCCTGCATTGATATATTCTGCAAGGTCATCTAAGCTCACAAGATTACCACCAGCAAGGTCGCTCCGTACTGCAATAGCCCACGTATTATTTGCCGGTGCAGGCTCTAACCACACAATCTTGTTTGTCTCATAATCAAGCCTTTTAACCGTTTCATAAGCCTTTTTTCTATCCTTCCACACATCCTGTGGAGCATCCGGATAGAAAAAACCGCCATTACCTGTATACTCTGGATAAATATCTATCTCACCATTGATTATAGCTTTCCTTACGATATTAGTAGGTCCAAGCTGTACACTATTTTTTACTGTAAAATCATTATCCTCCAGCAAAAGCACAATCATAGAGCCAAGCAGAGCACCCTCCGTATCAATCTTAGAACCAACAGTTACAGACCCCTTTCCAAGAACCTTTCCACCCGAACAGGAAGAAAGAAGAAAAACAACAGCCAGAGCAACTATAACAACAGATTTAAAAAATCTCATAAATCCCCCATATATTATAACAATAGTAAGGAAAGTATAGTAAAACAAAAAAATAATTGCAAATTTTTACGGGAAAATAATTAAAACAGATCGAACAGCATAAGGCGCGCCTATGAAGTGCTTAAGAAAAGTATGGCGCACCTTATGCCTGCCTTCGGCACATAAAAGCAAAACAGCAAGAATCACTCTGGACTCTCACATATCCTTTGTCAAACCGATAATCTCCCCTGCAAGATAAAAAGACCCTGTTGAAAGTATGACCCCATCTTTACCTGCAAGCTCAAAAGCCCTTTTTAGAGCCTTAGCCTCATCTGGCCAAAGCTCCGCATCAAGCCCCATAGATAAGGCAAGCTCATACAGCCCCTCTGGAAAAGACGGTTTAAAAGTTCCCGCGCGGGTTATGACAAAACGTTTTGCAATACCAGAAAGAGTTTCAAGCATTGACTTGGCATCCTTATCTGCAGCACAGGCAAAAACCACAATGCAAGAAGAACGGCCATAATAATTTTCTACAGCTTTGGACACCATTCTTACAGAATCCGCAGTATGAGAACCATCAACATACAAATCCGGCTGTTTTTTTATAAGCTGCATTCTGCCCGGAAGCATAACAGACTCAAGGGCATAAGCTATAATAGATACATCTATGCCAGCAAAAAGCCTAGCCGCACTTGCCGCAAGTGCGGCATTCTCACCCATGACATCCAGCAGAGTATTAAGGCGACAGCTTGGCAGTCTGCCATCCTGCCAGTACAAATCAAGCTCAACACCATTATTTGTACTTTTTGTCTGATAAAAGCCATAAGCATCTCTGTCCCTGGAGGAAACAGTAAGACAATCACTTCCTGTCTCCCTTACCCGTTTTCTTATAACAGACAGGACAGACTCATTCTGATCTGCAACAAGCACCGGCACGGATTCCTTTATAATCCCTGCCTTCTCACCAGCAATAGCTTCTAACGTATCCCCCAGAAACATTGTATGCTCAAGCTCTATATGCGTGATAATGCAGCCCTTGGGAAGGACAACATTGGTAGCATCTAGCCTCCCCCCCATACCAGTCTCTACAACAGCCCAGTCACAGCCCATCTTGCGGAATATCAAAAAACCAAGCACAGTAAGAAGCTCAAAAGTACTTACCTCATCAAGCAGCCTTTTACCCTCAGAAGAGCCCTCAAGAGCCTTTCTCATTTCTGCTATAGCAGAAATATAAACCTCATCCGGCCAAAACTCTCCTGCCAGACTTATCCTTTCCTTATAAGAAACAAGATGAGGAGACATATACAGTCCGGTCTTATACCCTGCCTTCCTCAAAATAGAAGCAAGATAAAAGGCAGTAGACCCCTTACCCTTGGACCCAGCTATATGAACAACTTTAAAAGCACGCTCGGGATTATCAAAAAGAGTGCACAACCTGTGCACTCTTTCAAGTTTAAACTCCCGTACCTCTCCGGACCTTCTCTCAAAATTGGCAAAGGACTCGATATAAGAAAAAGCAGCATCAAGCTCAGAGCTCATATTTTCCTGTCTTATCCCTGTTTTTTAAAGCAGCGGCATGAGCCGGAAAATTCTCAAACTCCGCTAGCCTTATAACATCATCCCGTATGTTTTCAAAAGCCTCCTTGGATGCATAAACAACAGAAGAATACTTGATAAAATCACGCACAGATACGGGAGAATATAGTTTTGCCTTCCCTCCTGTAGGCAGCACAGCATTGGGACCCGTAGCATAATTGGCAATGCTAAAAGGTGTATTCTCGCCAAGCAAAATTTCACCTGCATTCTCTATCATAGACAGAGTAAAAAAAGGCTCCCGCGTATGCAGCATAAGATGCTCCGGTGCAAAATCATTGACAATGGCTGCAGCCTCTTCCATACTATCCGCGACAATAATCCCACCGTAACCTGCCATAACAGACCTGACAAACCCCTGTCTTGGTTCTGGCAGCCTTATAATACAATCCTCAAGATAAGAACGTACAGACTCGGCAAGAGAAACAGAATCCGTAACAAGAAGAGCAGAAGAGTCCGCACCATGCTCGGCCTCTATAAGCAAATCTATGGCCACCTTCCAAGCATCCGCAGAAGAATCGGCAAGAATAACAGACTCCGACGGACCGGCAGGAAGACCCGTATTTACAATATGCGACACAAGGTGCTTGGCAGCCGCAACATAAGCACTTCCCGGACCTGTAATCATAGAAACAGGTCTTATGGACTCTGTCCCGTATGCGAGAGCAGCTATAGCCTGAGAACCACCCATCTTATATACCTCATCCACACCGCACAGGTGTGCAGCATAAAGACAAGCAGGATTGATAGAACCGTCTGACTCTGGTGGACTTACCATCACAATACGCTTTACCCCCGCAAGCTTTGCAGGAACAGCAAGCATATAAACCATAGAAGGAAAACTTCCCCTGCCACGTGGAACATACAAACCGCAGGAATCTATAGGCATAGCCCTCTCACCTGCCACAAGCCCCGGTCTAACTTCAATCATTTCCATAGCAGAAGGAACCTGTGCAGCATGAAAAATGCGCACATTCTCAACAGCATTCTCAATCGCCCTCTTAAGAGACTTGTCAAGCTCTGCCTCTGCCCGTGAAAACTCCTCCTCGGATACACGCAGTCCATCAGGCTCAAGCTCTGCACCCTCAAACTCCCTCGTATAACGTAGAACAGCAGCATCACCCTCTAGTCGTACCGCCTCCACAATAGGTCTTACAGCCTCTATAGCAGAAGAAATATCCTCTTCCGAGCGTCTCAGAATCCGCCTGCGTCTTTCGGCATCAAGCTCAGACCATTTCCAGAAATTAATATTCACATCCATGCCTGCTATGCTATTACAAGATAAAACATAGGTCAATCTTGGAAACACACGGAAAATACCATAAAAAAATACCGAACGTCGGGATTGCGCCATGTTTGCCACGCTCTATTGTTTTTCTTCTGCCAAGAACAGCACGGCCGCGCAGCGAGCCGTGCGTTCGATATAAAAACATGGCGCAGCCCCTCCTGCCTCCGGCATAATGGTAAAATGATCATAATCAAAAGAAACAATAAATCCAGACGGTTCCTATAAAAGTTGTAAGAATTCCCAAAGGAAGTCCAACCTTTAGATGATCCATAAATCCAATTCCTCCTAGCTCTCTTGCTTTCTCTGCAACAATGACATTAGCAGCAGAACCCATGAGCACAAGGTTACCTGCAAAAGTGGATACAACAGCAAGAAGAACCCACAATGCATTAGAATCAGGCTGAGATAATAACTGGTCTTTTACTAGTATGATAAACGGTACATTTGATACAATATTGGAGCCTGCCAGAAATATTGTTGATATCTTTAACCATGAAAAAAAGTCAGTACTATTACCAACTATTATTGGAAAATGTGCAAACAGCCAATCCGGGGCACCGCTTCTATTAAAAGCCTCCACTACAATAAATAGCCCAGCAAAAAAAAGAAGCAAGGACCAGTCCATAGCCTCCCATATTTTATGGCTTTCCTTTTTATGGATTAACATAAGGATGACAAGCCCGGCAGGAGCAGTCCAAGCAAGTTCTGCACCAGCAATATATGCTATGCTCATTACAATAATAATGCCAATAGTTACGATATATCCTTTTTTATTGGAAAACTGTACAGACATCTTATGTCCTCTGAGAATGGAAAAGCCTACAAGATCCTTTCTAAAAGCAAAAACTAGCAATATATTGTTTATAATAAGAGCTATTGCTGCAATAGGGGCACCAACAAAAAGATATTCTTTATAACTAATATTGCTCAGAACACCCACAAGCATATTTTGAGGATTGCCTACAAGAGTGGCAACACTACCGGTATTGGCAGAAGTAGCAAGAGCAAGAAGAAAAGGTAGAGGCGGGAGATTATGTTTTTTTATTAGCTTTATAACCAGTGGAGTCCCAAGAAGGCATACCGCATCATTTGTTATAAAAGCACTAAGAATACCAGAACCCCATATTATTGCAGATATAAGCCATACTCTGTTAGAAAAGCGGGAAGTAAGAAAAGATTCCAAATTATCAAAAAAACCATCTATAGCAAGAAAAGCCCCTATGCCCATAACACCAAAGAGAAGCAGTATAGTTTCTCCGTTTACAGCAGCCAGGGCTTCTTTTGTGTTAAGGACCCCAAAACCTACGACAGCAATTGCACCCAATAGAACGGCTGCAGGCCTGTCAAGTTTTAACCACGATAATCTTCTAAAAGATATTAAAACATATGTCAGGAAAAAAATTATAATGCCAATCCAGTTAATATTTTCCATAAAAATAATCTCCACCATGTAGTTAGTATCTAGATGTTATTTAAATAAAGGTATATATAGCATATTTGAAAGACCTATGTAATTGTTTATTTAATTTAGGACTAAAAATGAAAACAGAAAACAATCAAAAAAAGAAAACAAGAGTCTCACATAAAGCACAAAACTGTCTGGGACCTATTGATGACCTTAGGGCATATCTCAATCCGGATTGGTGGAGATCTCTTTTTGGAAGTCTTTATCTAAAAACCGATGGAGATGTTGTATGTGATGAAAACATAACCAAAAGAGAAGTGGATGTATTTTCTTCTATTATACCTGAGGATAAACGTAAAAATATTCTGGATATATGTTGTGGACAGGGGCGACATTGTCTTGAATTTTCCAGGAGAGGTTTTGAAAATGTAAATGGAATTGATCGCTCAAGATATCTTATAAAAAGAGCAAAAGCAAATGCAGAGAAAGAAAATCTACAAGTCTATTTTAGAGAAGGTGATGCTAGGAAGTTACCATACAGAGCTGATTCCTTTGATGTTGTAACAATACTCGGTAACAGTTTTGGTTATTTTGAGAGCGAAGAAGAAGATCTTGAAGTTCTTAGACAAGCATTTAAAGTTCTAAAACCGCAAGGTATATTTATTCTTGACGTTGCAGATGGAGAATATATAGCAAAGAATTATGAACAAAGATCGTGGGAGTGGATTGATAAAAAAATGTTTGTATGCAGAGAGCGTGTACTTGATTCTGATAAAAGTAGATTGATATGCAGAGAAGTTATAACAAATGTAGAAAAAGGTGTAATTGCGGATCAGGTCTATTCAGAGAGATTATATACAGCAGAAAAACTCATCGATTTATTAAAGAAAAGTGGATTTTCAAATATAGAATTAATAGAAAATCTTGATACTTCTTCTGCAAGGAACCAAGATCTAGGCATGATGGCTAGAAGATTGATAATAAGAGCCATATCTAATAAAGAATGGACTCCTGTAAGAAGGAAACAGAAAAAATCTATTCTTATACCTGTATTATTGGGAGACCCCAGAAAAACAGATATAATAAAGCCTGATCATGTTTTTGATGAAGATGATATAAAAACCATAGAGGAATTAAAGAAGGCTCTTTCTGATTTTAACGGCAGAGATTTTGTATTTATAGATGACCATGAAAAAATGTTTCAGAATCTGATAAAGATGAAACCTAATATAGGCTATGTCTTTAACCTTTGTGATGAGGGTTTTCATAATGATCCTTTTAAAGAATTGCATGTGCCTGCCATGCTGGAGGCTCTTGATATTCCATATACAGGTTCTCCTCCACACACACTTGCTATATGTTATGACAAATCCATAATAAGAGGTATAGCAAGAGATATGGGAATCCCCATAGCAGATGGGTATGTAATCCCTGCTGGAATAGTAGAAATAGGACTTGATATCTCCTATCCAATAATAATAAAACCCAATTATGGAGATTCCAGTTTTGGAATCTGGTCAGACAGTGTTGTCAACAATGAGAAAGACTTATTATCGGTTGTCCATAAAATAAGAAAGGAATTTGGTTACGACAAACCGCTTCTTCTTGAGGAATTCTTACCTGGAAAAGATCTTACTATCGGGATAATAGGGCAATATGACGGTGAGTATAGGATACTCCCAATAATAGAGGAGGATTATTCTGCTGTTCCAGAGCATTTACCTAGGGTCTGTGGCTATGAAGCAAAATGGTGTCCTGATTCTCCGTATTGGAAAATAAAAAGTAAGAAGGCAGAATTGCCAAGTGAAATAGAAGAGATGATAGTAGAATGGAGTCTTTTATTATCGCGCAGGGTAATGATAAGGGATTATGTGAGGCTAGATTGGAGATTGGACAGCAATGGACTTCCTAGACTACTTGAAATCAATCCCAATCCAGGATGGTGCTGGGACGGCCATCTCGCAAAAGCTGCTGCAATAGACGGACTCTCATACTCTGATATGCTAAAGGCTATTCTTAGATCTGCAGAAGCCCGCATAGGAATTTTAAAATAACTGATATGTCACATAGGAAGTTATCCTTCCTATGTGACAGAATTATATCATTAGTTCTCTATATCGACGAGGATTTCTTGTGCTTTCTTTACAGCCTCGCTAAAATTCTCTGCAATATGTGATTCATCTATTAAACTTTTTGTAAGACCATATTCGATTATGCTTTTCCTTACCTTTTGATTTATTCCTGAGAGGATAACGACAATTTTTTCCATCTTTAGGACTTTTAAAGCTTTTTCTAGATTGTGTAAACCTGTCGTATCAATAAAAGATACATGTCTCATCCTAATTATAAGTACTCTGCATTTTAACCCTATTTCTTGGATTGTCTCTGAATATTGTCTTGCCGAGGCAAAGAAAAAAGGTCCACTTATTTCATATACACTTATACCTTGAGGAAGGGAAGAATAGCTCTCAATTATATCGGAGTCGATTATCGGCTCTATTTGCTTTTCGCTTATGTCTGCCATTCTTTTCATAAATATCAGGGCTGATAGTATTATCCCTGTTTGAATTGCCAATGATAGATCAAACAATATTGTAATAAAAAAGGTGGTAAGGAGAATTAGAGAATCATAAGCGGGCCCCTTAAGTATTGAAACGAAGGATTTCCATTCGCTCATATTGTAGGCCACAACCATGAGTATCCCCGCAAGACAGGACATAGGTATCAATTTTGCATAATCACCAAATAAAAGCATTATAATAAGAAGGACTATAGAATGTACCATGCCTGATATAGGAGTACGCCCCCCATTCTTTATGTTTGTTGCTGTTCTTGCTATTGCTCCTGTTGCTGGTATACCGCCCAAAAGTGGTGTTACTATGTTTGCTATTCCTTGAGCAATCAGTTCTGTATTTGATCTATGTCTGCCGCTTATCATTCCATCTGCAACTACTGCGGAAAGCAAAGATTCTATTGCGCCAAGAAGAGCAATAGTTATTGCTGGACCTATAAAATTGTGTATTTCTATAAAGTTTATATGTGGGATGGTTAATTGGATGTTTTTAGGAATGGAGCCAAAGAATGTCTCTATAGTTGGCACATTGATTTTGAATAAACTTACAAATGGTGTTATTGTAATTATTGCTATAAAAGAGCCGGGGATCTTCTTTATAAGTTTGTTTGATATGGTTACTATTATTATAGTTGTTATTGTTATTATCAGAGAATACAAGTTTATTTTATCAAGATTGGCGAGGTAAGTTTTCCATTTGCCGTAAAAATCAGAGGGTACTTGTGATAAAGTAAGTCCCAACGCATCTCGTATCTGAGTTGAGAATATTATTATTGCTATTGCGCTTGTAAATCCTACTACAAGAGGATAAGGAAAATATTTTAATAGAGAACCTAGTTTAAGGACTCCAAAGAGAATCAAGAATATGCCTGCAATAATTGTTGATATTATTAAGCCTTCTATTCCATATTTTTGTGCTATGTTTGCTACTATTATTACAAAAGCTCCTGTAGGCCCTCCTATCTGAACCCTGCTGCCTCCCAAAAGAGATATTATGAAACCCGCTATAATCGCTGTTATTAGTCCTTTTTCTGGAGATAAACCGGAAGCAACTGCAAAGGCTATAGCAAGAGGTAGGGCAACAATCCCTACTACTATTCCTGCAAATATATCAGTGATGACTTGTCTTTTCTGTATTCCATTTTTTAACAGAGTAAAAAATTTGGGTTTAAATATTACATCCATAATTACCTCTCACATTATAAAATGAAAATATTTAACTTTTTTATAATATGCAATAACTATTTACAACAAAATAGCAAATATTTTTTATACTACAGATATGATTTTGATGAGGCATTTTTTTATCTGATTGTTCTGCTGCGTTCTGTTTTTTTACCTTCCCAGAAGACTGTTGGCTGCATCCTTAATGCTCTGACTTGCTTTATCTGCTTTTTCCTTGATGGTATCCGTTGCCTCTTCTGTACTTTGCCTGAGCCTGTCTTCTAGCACTTTTTTTCTATTATCCAGCTCTTGTTTTACGCTATCCAGCCTCTCTTTATAACCGGGAAAATCCCCGATAATACTGGAAACATAATTTTTTGTATCCTCGCCTGCAATATTGATTATGAGTTTATCCAGCTCCTCAGACAGCTTTCTCTTTATATCCTTATTGCTTGTAAGAGATGAAAGAAAAGAGGAATCAGAAATAATATCCCAGATATCTGATTCTATGGAGAAATCCTGGTACAACCTGTTCTTTTTGTAACTTACATTAAAAACAGGTGCTCTATTACTGTTTTCTATGGCGTCTATTATTGCAGAAAGTATTCCTCCCTGTTTAGAAGAAAGCTTTTTTGTCGATATGTCCCCTGTGATACGAACCTCTTCTGCATTTCCTTCCATATATAAGTCCGCGTCGATATCAGCAGAAAGAGTCGGTGTATTAGTAGGCATGTTTTTTATGCTAAACTCGGCTGTATAATTGTAACCTATATCATCTATCCTTATCTCTGCATAAACGCGGGCATCAAAATCTCCGGAAAAAGATAAGTCCAGACTTGCAGGTTTTGCTATAAGGACAGGCTCACTGGAAATGTTTTTTATGCTAAGCTTAAGTCTGCCTGTATCAAAATCAGCAGAGCCCTGCGCTAGCCTTAGTAGAAAATCCGGCATTCTTGCAGATGGGAAGTCTACGACTCTGCCCTTATATTTATTCCTGTTTTCTTTTGCTTTTCCAGGTTTTTTCTTTATGCCGGATACAAGGCTCAAAAACCTCTGTCCGTATCTTAGATACTCTGCCGCTTTATCGGAAAGCATCCCGTAAAAAACAGGTTCAAAAAAGTCCCTTGCGCCTCCGCCTTCTATATCAAAAGCGGACACAAGAAAATTTTTATCCTTATCCGCAGCTATTGCAAGTTCTCCGGATAATTGTGTCACAGTATCCGCTTGGGCTTTTATTTCTCTATAAGATTTATCATATGTGTTGTATAAAGATTGCGTTTCTTTGCCAAGCTCAGATATCGTTTTAAGCTCTGCTGGTATATCCTGTATTTTTATTGTATTTATGTCTTTCTCTAATATCTTGCCGGTTTTATTCTCAATATCCATTATTTTAGCTTCCAGTTCTCTTGTTTTCTTTTCCGTAAGCTTGGACAGCTTTTCTTTTTCTGTTTTAAGCTCTTCTGCTTTTTTTATGCTTATAAGCTGTTCTTTTTTGCGTTTTATTATCTTATCCGGATCAAAAGTTATGAAACTCGGCTCCTTCTGTCTGTTTTCTGTGCCAACTGATTCTTGTATATCCAAAGGAAGCTCTTTCTTTTCTGTATCATGTAAAGCTGTTGACTCTTTTCTTGGAGTGTCAAAAAACAGTTTATCCCAGCCAAGATTCTGTATAACAAGTTTTCCTCTTAGAGCATTTACCATATCAACATTCAGCCTTACACCATATAACTCAAAGAGGTTTTTACCCATTTTCTCTTTGTCCCCAACAGCAACATGACCTATATCAACCGAGCCGGAAAAAAGCCCTATTCTCATGCCTTCCACATCAGCGTCAGCAGAAAAAGCCGCTGATAAAGCTTGCTCTGTAAGCTTCTCTGCATAGAGATTAAGTAAAAAAATAGAAAACACCAGAGCAAAAGCCAGTAAAATGGAAATAACAACAATAGGCACTAGATTTACAATCCCGCGATTGGACTTTATCTCCTTTGCAAGCCTGTTAAACCGCCTTATATCATCCTTGTCTAGATCTTGCCGCACTACAAAACCACCCTCACTCTCTACAAAGCACGACCTGAAAAAATCCCTGTCCTTATCTATCTCAAGAAAGCGTAAAAACTTTTTCTGCAGAACCTCTACTTTCAGAGGCTTTTTAAAACCCTTGATCCTTGTCACACACTTCTCCTACACACCCGCAAAACGCGAAAAAACAGACACAGCTGCTCTGAGCTTTGCAACAACAGGAATCCTGATAAGAGCCTTGTAGAACTTGCTTTCTATTATGGCAGGCACAACACGCATCCTATAGAACGGAACAAAACCCCTGACTACAAAAAAGACAGGCAAAAACATTGCAATTGACAGAATAAATCCTCCCAAAACCAGAGTATTATTAAAATTGCTAAGTGGTATGAGCGGAAGATTGTACAAAAACGTCCAAAAATCATAAAGCAAAGGTGCAGTAAGAACAGCAAATCCTATTGCATCCACAACAGGCACAATAAGAGCAGCGAGCAGTCTTCCAACAAAAATAAAGAGCACCAGCATCCCGTGGTGCTGTCTGATGAATACAGCAACAACAAGCAGCAAAACCCACAGCAGATTACCCGTAGGCACAAGTCCCAGCATAAGCCCCCATGCTGCGCCCAGAGCAATCTGTTCTTTTTTTACATTGGTATTAAAAGCCACGATAACCCTTGCAATAGCCTTAATCATACCAATAAGTTTAAACCTCAAGGACACAGAAATACAAGCAAAAAACAAAAAACCGAACGGCGTAAAGCGCACCAAACAGAAAAAATAAAAGAAAAGGCGCTTTACGCCTGCCTGCGGCATACACTAGAAAAATACATACGCTTTACTTTTAATAATAATACTGTATACTGCCTTTATGGAGGGAAAAATGGCAGATATAATAGATTATGAGATCTTTGGGGATGACATGCAGATTGTTGAGATTACCCTTGATCCGGGAGAAGCTGTAAGAGCGGAGGCCGGCGCAATGATGTACATGGATGAGGGGATTGTCATGCAGACTAAAATGGACGGAGGAATTTGGGGCGGTTTCAAAAGGATGCTGACGGGAGAAAGCTTTTTTATCACTAATTTTATCAATGAGAGTAATAAAATAAAAAAAGTAGCTTTTGCTGCTCCATATCCGGGAAAGGTTGTAGCTCTTGACCTTGCACAGTTTGGAGGAAGCTTCATCTGTCAAAAGGATTCCTATCTTTGCTCAGCATACGGCGTAGACATAGATGTTGTTTTTACCAAGAGGCTAGGTGCAGGCTTTTTTGGAGGCGAGGGTTTTATATTGCAGAAACTTTCTGGAGATGGACTTGCTTTTGTCCATGCTGGCGGCACTATCATAAAAAAAGAGCTTGCAAGCGGAGAAACCCTCAGGGTTGATACCGGATGTGTTGTTGCCATGCAACCTGGTGTTGACTATGATATCAGGTTTGTAAGCGGTTTTAAGAACGCTCTTTTTGGGGGAGAAGGGCTTTTCCTCACAACACTGACTGGTCCTGGTCTTGTCTATCTGCAGAGCCTTCCAATATCCAGGCTTGCTGACAGAATCGCATCTGCTGCAATATCCAGAAAAGGACAGGGGGGAGGAGGATTTCCTCTTGACTGAGAGAAGATGTGTTGTTGTGCGTACGAGGGGCGGCCTGTAGTATTTTATTGTTTGGTAATTGCTTAACCCATATGGGCTGTTGATAAGTTTGAGATTCTGCGTTTTTTGCAGGGAGGAAGCCTTGTTTTCTGCCGTATATATATGCCGCAGGCAGGAGGGAGCGCGTCTTTTTACTTTATAGGTGCGCTCCCGACGTTCGGTATATGATTTTAGAATGTATAGCGTAGTCCTGCCGCAAGGCCTATGCCTGCGGGTTTGTCGATGGAGTATGTGTCTGATTTTTCCCCTGCTTGGGCGGAGAAGAAAGCATAGATGTGTAGGTTCTGAGACAGGTTAAAGTCTGTGCCTGTTATTATGAGTGCGGAGAGGTCTATGGGGCTTGTTATGGAGCGAAGTATAAAGCTGAGTCTGTCTGTGGGGGCTATTATGGCTTCTTGGTAGATTTGTAGCCCGTATTTTGTGCTGCCTGCGTTGTAGGTCTCTTCTTGCCAGCTTGCAGATGGGATTATTAGTGCTTCCAGTCTTAGGGAGATGGTTTCTCCTATTTCTATGGGGTTAAGAAAAAATATTCCGCAGGAGATGGCAAGGTTGTTGTATAGTTGTATGGAGTCATCTTTTACTGATGTTGATGCGCTTATGTATATGTCGCCCAGTAGATTTCCCTGCAGGGTAATGGCCGGGGTGTGGGTTTTTTCTGAGGGATTGTATAAATAAGAAAGTTCTGTAGACAGTTGTCCGAGCTTGAAGTAGGTTCTGATTGCAGGGATGCTTTTTTCTGGTGATGGGAAGATTGTTGCGGGAGAGTGTGAGCTGTCCATGCCTTTTTCTGGTATTATCAGAAGTTGTTCTATAAAACTGTATTTGCTCAGTGGTAAATACAGGGATTGGTACCAGGCTGTGTCTTCTCTTACTGATGTTCCCACTGCAAGAAGATTTGAGGATTGTGATATGGAGGAAAAGGCCGTGTTGCCGGAGTTAAAGAGTGCTCCGCTTCCCCAGCTTATGGCGTTTTTTCCTGCTGATATACGGATGTCGTATTCTTCTGTTACGGGGATTTTTGCTTTGATATAGGCGTAGTGGATGGAAATGCTGCTTATTGGCTGACCAGTGAGGTTTTGTTCATATGTGACTGGATTGGTGGATACAAGTTGACCGCTTTCTGCTTTTATTGCAAAGCGGGCTTTTACATCTTTATTGCCTCGTGAGGAGAAGTCAATCTCACCGGAAGATGTGGAAAATAGTCCCCAGTCCGAATCCGCAAGCCGTATACCAAAGACAGAGCTGTCCAGTATTATTTTGTGACTTTCTTCTGCGGATAAAAAAAAGCAAAAGAGGAGCAATAGTGCTCCTCCTGCTACTTTCTGTTTTACCATGTGAGTTCCTCCAGCGAGAACAAATCGTCATCCAGTTTTATATCAACTTCTATGTCAGAGGAAAAAAATTCTGTAGAAGATTCTTTTTTTAGGACGTCGCGGAAGATGTAGTGAGTAGGAATATAATGTCCTTTTATTTCTTTTATTTCCTTTATTTCCACTTCTTTTAAGAGTTTTCCTGATAGGGCAAAGTATTGGGCTTTGAGCCCGACAAATCGTTCTTTATCTACCAGTATTTTTTGCATGGGATATGCCACATTGTTTTTCTTGGCTTTGAGGCTGAGGATATAGCATGTTCTGCCGTTATATTCTTCTTCTCCTTCTATGGTGGCGTTAAACTTATCAAGGAGGTCTTTACCTCCTGTAAGGTCTTCGTAAGATATATCGGAGCCGGCAATGGAATCTCTAAGTGCGGAGCCTTGCAGCCTTATGAGTTCTTCTGCATCTGGATAATAGAGATATATTTCGTCTTTTGTTCTGAGTATCTTCTGGCCTTCTTCATCAAGGCTTGTAAACTCAAGAAGTGTTTCTCCTTCTCCTCTTGCATAGACTATAAATGTTTTTTCGCGTTTTCCAAATCTGTCTTCTATTATCATTTTTCCTTTTGCTTTATATGTGGAAAAGGTCTGGTTTTCTTCCATTTTTTCTAGGATATCCTGTGGTGTTATTGCTGCAACAGAAAAAGAAGCAATAAAAAAGAGTGCAAAATAAAAGATATTTTTGTGTTTCATGGTTCCTCCTATATAGTCCTGAGTGCATGTATGGGGTCTAGCTTAGCTGCTTTTCTTGAAGGGAAGAATGATGCAAGGGATGCAACTGCAACTGAGAATACAAATACCTGGATGTATGTCTTGGTATTGGGTGTTATGTATATTATTGTGGATATTGGCCAGTCCATTCCTGCAAAGACTTCGCTGTAATCTATGCCATATGAGCTCAGGGGTATGGAAGCTATTGCTCCAAGGGCTACGCCTATTACGGAGCCTATTATAGCAAGATAAAATGCCTCTGCAAAAAAGAGTCTCACAAGCTGTTTGCCTTCCATACCCAGAGCACTCATGGTTCCTATTTCTTTCATTCTCTCATATATGACCATCATTGTTGTGTTGATTATGACTGTGCTGCCTAAAACAAGGAATAGTATGCCAATAAAGTTGTATACCTGTTCTGCCATACCTATTATGGAATAGAGGGTGGGAATGTCTTCCCATTTTGTAGCTTTTACACTGCCGTACTCTCCCTGCTTTATGAGATTTTCTATTTCTGGGATTATGCTGTCTTCTTTTATCTTTTCTTTGAGCAGTATTATTATCTCTGATGCTCCTTTATATGCTGTATCCGTGGGTTTTCTCATCCTCAAAAAGTACTGTCCTGTGTCCAGGGGGATAAAAAAGCCTTTTTCCATTCCGGAGAAAGCTGGTTTTATGATTCCTGTTATAGTAAATGTCATGGCATTGCTTGCGTAACTTGCTGTTCTTGCAAGCAGAGTGATTTTATCTCCTACTTTTTTTGCCAGATTTTTTGCTAGGACAGGGCCAATGGCTATTTCTTTCTTGCCGCTTTGAGGGAGTCTACCTTCTATAATGGATTCCTGAAGCTTTGCTATGTTTTTTTCTCTGTCCATGTCTATTGCTTTTCCGTATGTAGCTGTAAGCTCATCGTTTTGTTTTACCATGGCAGGAAAGGCTATTCTTGCGGCAGCAGCCTTTACTCCGTCTATTTTTTCTATTTTTTCTACAAGTTTGTTTGCATTCTCTATCTTAAGATGAAGTGGCGAGAGATGTTCGTACTTGTCAAAGTCCACATGTCTTACCCTTATTTGTCCTGTGAAAAATCTAAAGAGGTTGTCTCTCATATCGGTTTTAAACCAGTCAATCAGGCCAAAAAGAAGGACTATCGACATGGAAGCTATCGCTATTGCTGCAACGGACAATACACTTCTTCTTTTATTTCTAAATATGTTTCTCCATGCTATTTCCCTTATTTTCATAAGTCCTCCTATTGATAGCGCAAGCAGTCCACAATGCTTTTTTTAAATGCTCTGCGTACTGGAAATATTGCGACTACTGTTGCAAGTATGCTTCCCATAAAGAATGCTTGTATAAAGCTTGTTATATCCCATGTGCCTTTAAATGCACCTGCAACTCTGTAGCCTATGTCCATCTTTCTTGTCAGAAAGCTGTAGTCAATGCCGTAATTTACCAGCCATATGTTGGTTGGTATGCTTATGAGTACTCCTATTGCAGCGCCTATTAGTCCTATCCCTGCTGCTTCTATAATAAAGGATAGCCCTATCTGTTTGTTGCTCATTCCCATAGCTCTCATCATTCCTATCTCTCTGAATCTCTCATATATGGACATTAGCATTGTGTTTGATATTCCTACCGCTGCTATTACAAAGAGGAAGATTAGGACAACCTTGGTGCCCCCCTGTTTTGCTTGTGCGAGAGATACAAAGCTGGGAGCAAGTTCTTGCCATGTGGCAACATGCAGATTTGGATGCTTTTCTGTTATATAGTTTTTTAATCTTTTTGTTTCTTTTTCCTGGTTTGCCAGCTCCGAGAAGTTTATTATGATTGCTGCTGCGCTTTCTCCCATCTCCAGGTCTCGATCTGCTATTTTCTTGGGTATGTAGATACCTGTTCTGTTTATTACCGGGTTGTTGGTGTTTACTATTCCTTTTACCACAAGGTCCAGGGTCTGGCTGGCTCCGTACTTGGTTCTTGTAGATATTGTTATGGGGTAGCCGACTTTTGCTCCTATATCTTCTGCAAGCCATGCTCCCATTATTATGCCGTCTTCTTCTTCGGAATTGGATAGCCATGAACCTTCTGTTATGTTTTTGTTGAGGCTAAATACCTTTGTGTCTTTATCCGGGTCTATTGCTATTATCCTTACCTGCATAGAGCCGTTCTCCGGATATGGGTCCTTATATACTACTATGTCTCCTATGAATTCTGTTCTTGTGGTTGCTCTGAATCCCTGTTCTTGTAGCTCTTTTATTAGTGCTTGCGGATTTTCTATGGATTCTTTTAGAGGGAGCTTTTCTCTCTCTGCCCAATAATTCTCTGTGTATACTCTGGCGGCTCCTGTCTCGTACTCTATTAGGTTTCTCTGTGATTCTACTTCTGCTCCTTTTAGGATGGAGTCTGCAACGATAAATATAAGTATTCCCACTGCTATGGCAGATGCGGTTATTATTGTTCTTCTTGTGTATCGTGTGAGGTTCTTAAAAGAAAGCAATATTATTTTTTTTATTTTCATATTTACCTCCGTGTATCGCTCTGTACAAGGCCGTCATGCAGCATTATCAGTCTGCTTGCATGTTCCATGACCATGGGGTCGTGTGTGGAAAATATGAAGGTTGTGCCATATTTTTGGTTGAGGTTTTGCATGAGGTCTATTATTGCTTCTCCTGTTGCAGAATCCAGGTTAGCGGTAGGTTCGTCTGCCAATACGAGGATGGGGTTTTTTACAAGTGCCCGTGCTACTGCTACTCTCTGCTGCTGGCCTCCTGATAATTGGGAGGGTTTTCTGTTTTCCATGCCTTCTAACCCTACGTCTTTTAGTATCTTCATTGTTCTTTCTTTTATTTCTTTGTCGGGCAGGTTGAGCAGGTCAAGGGAAAAGGCTATGTTTTCGTATGCTGTAAGTACTGGGATAAGGTTGAATGTCTGGAAAACAAAGCCTATTTTCTCTCTTCTAAAAAGTGCTCTCTGTCTTTTGTCCATGGTAGATACGTCTACACCGTCTATCTTGAGCTCTCCTTCGTCTGCCGAATCAAGTGTGCCCAGTATGTTGAGTATTGTTGTCTTGCCCGAGCCGGATGGTCCTGCAATAGATACAAACTCTCCGGCTTCTATTGCTATGCTGACTCCCTTGAGAGCTTTTACTACGGTTTCTCCTGTGTGGTATTCTTTCTTTATGCCTTTTGCCTCAGCTATTGCCATGTTTTTCTCCTTGTACAAGATATTTTTTTGCGGCGGATATAAACTCATCCGTCCTAAAGTCTAGACTGCCTTCCTGCAGTCCCAGTATGCGCTCGTATGCATACTGATAGCTGTCCATGAGTTCTATTAGTTTTTGCTCGTACTCAGGGTTTTTTGCCAGACCAAGTAGATATTCTGCTACTTCAGTGGTGATTGCAAGGGATAGTGTTATGATAAATCTTGCTGCGTTGCTTGGATTCATCCTGCCTATGTCAAATGTTCCTTCTTTTTGTCCTTGTATTATGTATTCTTTATAAAAAGGCAGGGTTTTTTTGTATGTCAATTCTTCCAGTTTTTTCCTCATTGTGAGACTTGCAGGGTTTAGCCAAGTTTTTAGTGTTTCTATTATTACGGGGAGTCTGTCCAGCTTGTATTGTGTTGCCTTGTTGGTTATTCTTTTTGTTTTTTCCAGTATGCTTAGGCTGTCGTCTTCCAATATTTGTTTTAACTGCTGCAGGCTTTCTTCTGCCATAAGTTCTACTATTGTTTCTAGAAGTTCTTCTTTTGATTTAAAGTGATGATAAAATGTGCCTTTTGCTATGCCTGTGTTTCTTATGATTTCTTCTATGGATACTGTGTCGTAGCCTTTTGTTAAGAATAGGTTGGTGGCTGTGTTTATTATTTTTTCTTTTGTTGTCATTTTTTTTCTCTCGACCGACGGTCAGTCTATTTGATATGTTAGTGCTGTTTTGCATATAAGTCAAGTTTTTTTGTTTTCTTTATTAATCTTTTTACGATTTTCTTGTAAAATATTGGAAGTTGCTGTTTCCTTTTTTTGATTTTTGCTTTTGCCGGAGGCAGGCCGTCCGCAGCTTGCTGCGGTAAGGCCGTTCGGTATTGTTTATTGTGCTTTATTCTATTTTTTTGCTTTGTTATATTAGTGTTAGTGTTTTTGGAGGGTTTGTGACTGTACGTGGTTTTATTTCTGCTAAGAATAAGAGAAAGCTTTCTATGTTGACTTGCTATGATGCGTCTTTTGCTCGGTTGCTCAATGATACGGATGTGGATTGTCTCCTTGTTGGTGATAGTCTTGCTATGGTCGTTTACGGTTATGATACTACTGTACATGCTACTGTGGAGATGATGGCGAGGCATACAGAGGCTGTACGTCGCGGTGCCCCTGATAAGATGATTGTTGCAGATATGCCGTTTTTGTCTGTGCAGCAGGGTGCTGCGGAGGCGGTTAGGGCGGCGGGTGCGCTTGTGCGTGCAGGTGCGGATGCTGTCAAGGTTGAGGGCTACCGTGGTTATGAGGATGCGATTGCAGCTGTTATTTCTGCGGGGATTCCTGTTATGGGACATTTGGGGCTTACTCCTCAGTTTTATCATGTCTTTGGCGGTTTTAAGGTCCAGGGACGGGATGAGGCTTCTAGGCGTCATATTCTTGAGGGTGCTCATGTTTTGCAGGATTTGGGTGTTTTTTCTATTGTTCTGGAGTGCATTCCTTCTCCTCTTGCAAAGGCTGTGACAAAAGAAATTAGGGTTCCCACTATAGGGATTGGTGCAGGACCAGATACGGATGGTCAGGTGCTTGTATTATATGATCTTGCGGCGTTTGTGTCGGATAAACCGCTCAGGTTTGTGAGGCGTTATGCGGAGCTTGGTGCAGAGCTCAGGGATGCTGTCAATCGCTATGTAGATGATGTGCAGTCAGGGGCTTTTCCTTCCTTGTCAGAGAGTTTTGAGGAGTAGTTATGAGCGATGCTTCTGAGAATAAAAAAAATATTCTTATACATATGACGGGCTCCATTGCCTGCTACAAGGCGGCAGCTCTTGCTTCTATGCTTGTAAAGTCAGGTTATGGGGTGCAGGTGACTGCTACTGAGTCGGCTCTCAAATTTATAGGCGAGGCCACTTTTGAGGGACTTACGAGACGACCTGTTATTACTGACACCTTTGGTGGTAAACCGGATTTTATCCCGCACATAAGTCTTGCTCAGGATTGGGCTGACTTGTTGCTTGTATATCCCGCAAGTGCCAACTGTATTGCGCGGATGGCTGCGGGCTTTGCTGATGATATCTTCGGTGCCATTTTTCTTGCCAATAATTTTAAAAAACCTGTATGGCTTGCCCCTGCTATGAATACTCAGATGTTTCTACATCCTGCCACTCAAAGAAATATGAAGATTTTGGAAGAATGGGGGGTTAAGATTTTTTCTCCCGTAGAGGGTGTGCTTGCCTGTGGTACTGTTGGGACCGGCAGGCTTGCGGAGCCAGAGGATATGTTTTTCCGGATAAAGGAGGAATTGTGAAGATTCTTGTAACAGGTGGAGGCTGTAAGGAGTACATAGATGATATACGGGCCATAGTTAACCGCTCGTCAGGCACAACATCCAGTGTGATAGCAGAAACACTGAGCTCTGCAGGGCATGAGGTTACTGCTATGATAGGTGTGGCAGAGAGACTGCCTGTAGGTGTGCGCCTTATAAGGTTTTCCGGCTTTGATAATCTTGCTTCTGAAATGGAAAAAGAACTCACAAAATCTCATTATGATGTTGTAATACATGCTGCTGCTGTAAGCGACTACAAGCCAGCAGGCGTCTTTAGAGAAACAGGCAGGACTACTGAACATGGCGGGGTCGTCAAACTTGAGCTTATGCCGGAAGGCATGCAAAAAAAACTGGATTCAGGAAAGATCCTTTGGCTAAAGCTCGAACCCACTGACAAGCTTATAGCACGCATCAAGCACTGGGCACCGGACAGCCTTCTTATAGGCTTTAAGCTTACAAGCGGTGCGGGAAAAGACGAGATAGCCATTTCTGTTGCAAGAATAATGGACAGTGGTGCTGACCTTGTGGTACACAATGACATAGAAGAAATAGAAAACATGGGTGTACGCGCTCACATCTGGAAAAAAGGCGAAGAACCTGTGTCTGTTGACAGCAATACGCAACTTGCTGAGCAGCTTCTAGACATGATAACTGACTGGGAAATAGAAAAACAACTGTGAGGACGAGATGAGAATAGAAGTCTTAAAATCCAAAATACACAAAGCAACAGTGACAGAAACACGGATAGACTACCACGGCTCAATCTCCATAGACCCTGAGCTGTACAGAAAAGCCGGCTTCTTCCCGCACGAGAAAGTTGATGTCTTTAACATCAACAACGGGGCTCGTTTTACGACCTACATAATAGACGGAAAAAAAGGCGAAATATGCATCAACGGAGCGGCAGCCCGCCTTGCCGAGCCTGGCGATCGCGTGATAATAGTCTCATATGCAAGCATAAGCCCGGAAGAGGCAGAAAACTGGCATCCTACAGTGGCTCTTATGGATGATAAAAACAATATAGAAGAAATAATAAAAACCTGATACCGAACGCACAGCCCGCTGCGCGGTCAGTGCTGCCACCAGGCGTAAGAAGATAAGTCCCAAAAACATAGCTATCATAATAAGAAATCAGGTTTTGATAAAATAATTATAGCTAAAATTCTCTACACTATGAAATAACTTAAGTAGATTATCATTCACAATAAAAAGATCTTTTTGTAAATCTATCTCTACAGTTTTTGTTGCAATCATATATCTTAAAATTTTTATTAAAAGTATTTTTTCATATAGACTATACTTTATAACTAGTAATAGTTTTAAAAGGTGAGAAATGACTCATTATTTTCCAATAGAAATAAAAGGTTGATTTGATGAAGTTGTAGAGAAGGTCTCCAGGGCACTCAAGGTGGAGGTTCTTAAAAAAGAGGGCTAAGAATTGTGATGGTGAGAGATTGAGTAAATGATGCTCCTGCACTGGCTACTGCGGATGTTGGTATAGCTATCAGGGCAGGAACGGACGCAGCTGTGGAGACAGCTGATGTAATTCTGGTCAGAAGTAATCCTTCTGATGTTGCATCTATCTTTACTCTTGCTAAAGCTGCATACAGGAAAATGGTCCAAAATCTGCTCTGGGCAACTGGGTATAATGTACTTGCCATTCCTCTTGCTGCCGGAGTTTTGGCTTCCTTGGGGATTATTCTCAGTCCTGCCATGGTCGCGGTACTTATGTCCCTGAGTACGGTAGTGGGGTGTATGTATGCTGTAGATAAATACGTTGTGTGTTCTCTGTTTGATTTGTAGAATATGACTAGTTTTGTGAGCAATAATTTTTAAGCAGATATGTCCTGTCCATATCCTGTGCTGTTTGTACTTCTGCCGCAGGCAGGCTTTGCCGTGTTTATGGCTCTGCGCTTCTTGTTTTTGCACGGCAAAGCCGTTCGAACTAAGATTGTTAAAAAAAAAGCTTGCATGTGTAAAAAAATCGTGTTAATATTTTAACGTTAAAACAGGCTGCGCTCCTGTTTTAGTATCCCGTATGTATTACGGTATTTTATTTTAACGTTAAAAGAGGTGATCCTATGAAGAGGTTTGTTGCTTTTTTTATTGTTCTTTTGCTGTGTTCTGTTTACTTGTTTGCAGGACCTCAGGCAGAAGGTTCTTCCGGCTCTGTCCTTCCTTTTGATCCGGAGAAGATCTACGATTTGCGTATAGGTCTTTTTCCGGATCTTTCTACTTCTTATCCTAAGGATTGGGTATCCGATGAGTTTAAAAAGATGTATCCCAACATCAATCTTGAAGTTGTAGAAGGTGATTGGGACGGTCATCATGACAGACTGGTTTCTGTTATTGCAGCTGGTGAGGGCGCATGTGATATAGAAGCTATTGATGAGGGCTTCTTGGGACAGCTTAAGGGTGGTTTTGTTGATTTGTATGCGGAGCCTTTTAATGCGGCGTCTGTTACGGATAAGATTGTTGCATATGGTATCAATAATGGCACTAAGGATGGAAGACTTATTGCTGTTCCTGTTGATACTTCTCCTGTTGTTCTCTTCTATCGTAAGGATGTTGCAGATGAGGTTGGAGTGAGCTTTGAAAATCTCTCTTCTTATCGTGATTTTATTGAGATAGGCAAAAAGGTTGTAAAAGATACAAATGGTGATGGCGAGATGGACCGCTTTCTTTTTGCAAATGCTCTTGAGTTTTCTCTTATTCCTCTCAACAACGGTGTAGGCTGCTGGGTGGATGAGCAGGGTAGAGTTATGGAGCCCAGGGAGAAATTTATAGAACTCCTTAATCTTGTAAAAGAGGCTGCGGATGCCGGTGTTTGTGCAAATCTAGAAGAGTGGAGCGACCCGTGGGCTGCTGCATATGGCAACGGCACTGTTGTTGCACGTATGGAAGGTGCATGGTTTGAAGGTTCTCTCAACAGCTGGATGGCTCCCGACCTTTCTGGCAAATGGCGTGTAACTTATCTGCCGGGAAATGCCAAGGTTAATGCTGGTGGAACTTATCTCGGTGTCCCCTCTCAGACTTCTGTTGAGAATCAGGCTGCTGCATGGGAGGTAATAAAGTTTCTCACTACCATGGAGTCTGCTCAGGGAAGACATCTCAAAGAGATAGGGGCATTTCCTGTTCTCAAGTCTCTCTATGATTCTCCCATAATGGGCGAGTCTGTAGAGTATTTTGGTGGACAGGCAGCGCACAAAGTTGCTGCAGACGTTGCAAAGCAGATTCCTGTGCTCAATCCCGGAGAATATGACCAGGCTGCACGGGGCATATGGCAGAATGTTGTTGCCAATGTAATAGCAGGTACCATGACAGTAGAAGAGGCTTATGAGTCTGCTAAGCAGAACATAGAAGCTCTTATGGATTAAGTTTTGCGGGCAGCCTGATTTTGGCTGCCCCTCTTACGGAGGAATGTATGGATATGACAGATAGTGCTGTGCTTGCAAGTAGAAGGAATAGTGGAGGAGAGTTTTCCCTGCTAAAGCCAGGTAGAATCCTTACCTATATTGTGCTAGTTCTGTTGGCTTTGGCTTTTGCCTTTCCCTTTTATTATGTTTTTGTTCTTGCATCATGGCCAAATGATAATATATTTGTCTGGCCGCCGCATCTTTTGCCTGGCCCTGCTTTTGTTGATAATTATCATGCACTCTTTGAGCAGGTTGATTTTTACAGAAATCTCTTTAACAGTGCTGCTATCGCAACCCTTGCAACAGTGACAATAATCTTTTTCTGCACTATGGGTGGTGCTGCTTTTGCATTGTATGAGCTTAAAGGAAAGAAAACTCTTTTTAGTCTGATGCTTCTTACTTATATGATTCCAGGCTCGCTAAGTATCGTGCCTTTTTTTAAGATTATCAATGTTCTTGGATGGTATAATACCTGGCTGCCCATGATAATCCCAGGGATGGCCAATGCCTTTGGAATCTTTCTTATGACCCAGTATATCAAGCCTGCTGTTCCCATAGACCTTATGGATGCTGCACGTATAGACGGGATGAGTGAGTTTGGTATATTGCTCAAGATTATCTTTCCTCTTGCAAAGAGCGGTATTTCTGTTCTTGGTATTCTTACGTTTATAGGTTCCTGGAATACTTTTTTATTTGCATACATCATGCTTCCCGACGAAAAATTGACTACTTTTCCTGTTGTCCTTGCAAAGCTTTTTAGCAAAACAAGTGGTGGTTACGGTGCCCTGATGGTTGGTAATGCGATAGCTCTGATACCACTTATCATTGTTTTGCTTTTTTTCTCCAAACAGATTATAGCAGGGATAACAGAGGGAAGCCTCAAAGGATAGGAGTTGTGTTATGAAAAAAATAAACTTTACAAAGTTGACGCCCTATTTTTATGTGGCTCCCTTTTTTATACTTTTTGCTGTTTTTGGTATTTTCCCGCTATTTTATTCCATAGTACTTTCTTTTTTCAAATGGACTCCATCCGGGCCAGAAAAATTTGTGGGTTTTGCCAATTATATAAGGTATTTTACCAAGGACCCATACTTTGGCCGTTCTGTCTATAATACGATTTTACTGCTTTTTACTGGTTCTTATGTCCAGCATCTTTTTGCTCTTCCTCTAGCCATTATGCTTAACCAGAAGTTTGTTAAAGGGAGGGATGTTCTCAAAACCATTTATTTTATCCCCAATATAACCAGTGCGGTTGTTGTTACAATTATTTTTTCTATGCTTTTTGATGAGAAGTTTGGTTTTGTCAATTATATCATGGAAACATGGTTTGGACTTCCTGAGATACACTGGTTGTCTTCCAGTCCCGGGATAAAGGCTACTGTTTCTATCATTCTTAACTGGAAGTATATAGGTTTTTACACTATTTTGTATCTTGCAGGCTTGCAGGCTATTCCTTCTGAGTTATACGAATCCGCTCATATGGATGGAGCAAATGTATGGCAGCAGCATCTAAAGATAACCATTCCTCTGCTTTTGCCTGTTATCTTTTTTGCTCTATCTATTTCTACAATAAATGGATTACAGCTTTTTGATGAGCCATTTATTCTTACAGGTCAGTACAGCAGGATGGGGGGGGTTGACAACGGAGGCCTTACAACAACTTTTTATCTTATGTTTCTTGGCTTTAGGCTAGGACGTTTTGGCCGTGCAAGTGCTGTTGCCTGGTTGCAGTTTTTTATAATTCTCGGTTTTACGGTTGTGTTAAGACTTATTATCAACAAATTTGATTATACTATTGAGAAGAAAGAAAAATAGAGAGCATTTGCTTGATATAATTTACAGGAGTTTTTATGCGTATATATATTTCACACGAAGGGTACATAAAGGATGGTCTTAAGTTTGCTGTCATAGAGCTTGGAAGCCCCAAGAAACTGGAGAAATCCTATTTTCTTATAGACGAAGATGGAAGTAAAGTGTATGAGATGAACCCAGATGAGCCTGTACAAGTTGCTAACTGGAAGAAAGGTGCATATTTTTCCCGTGTGGATTTTAGCTCTTTCTGCAAAACTGGTCGCTTTGCAATATCTTCATCTGGTGGTATGAGAAGTGAGTTCTTTACGATAGGTGAGAAGTTTGCAGAAAATGCTCTGGATGACATAGTGTTTTATCTCAAAGGCCAGCGTTGTAGCGGTGTCTACGATGCTGCTGATAGGAAATTGCCTGTTTATGGTTCTGATGAGACCTACGATGTCCATGGAGGCTGGTATGATGCAGCAGGGGATTACGGCAAGTATCTATCACATCTTGCATATGCAAGATATATGAGTCCCCAGCAGACTCCTCTTGTTGTCTGGTCTCTTTTGTCAGGACTGGATATCCTCAAGTCTTCAGGATACCCAAAGGAGTCTCTCAATCGCATGCAGGAAGAAGCCCTATACGGAGCGGATTTTCTTATGAGAATGCAGCATCCTAACGGATTCTTCTTCATGATAGTCTTTGCAAGATGGAGCCATGACCCTGCACAGAGAGAATTATGTTCTTATGAGACCCAGAAGGGAATAAAAACAGCGGATTATCAGGCAGGATTTAGGGAAGGCGGGGGCATGGCAATAGCTGCCCTTGCTCGTGCGGCAGGAATTGGCACAGGACTTGATTTTTCTTCTGGAGAATATCTTGCTGCAGCAGAAAAAGGATATCAGCACCTAAAAGAAAAAAATACAGAATATGTATACGGAGGAGAAGAAAACATCATAGACGAGTACTGCGCTCTGACTGCTGCGGCCGAGCTTTATGCTGTAAGCAAAAACAGCAAATACCTTGCAGAGATAAAAGGCTGGTATGCAAAGCTCAAGTCCAGATGGCAGGCCGATGGTTGGTTTAAAGCTGACAGCAAGGGTGAGCGCTCTTTTTTTCATGCCTCCGATTACGGCCTTCTGTATATGTCCATTTTGAGAGCTTCTTCTGTGATAGAAGATTTAGAGGATGCAGAATATTCTGCTCTTTCACAGGATATGAAAGATTTTGTCGTAGGATGTCTAAAAAAAGAGCTTGAACGGATTACATCCATTGACAATCCCTTTATGCTTCCTCTGCACTTTGTGAGGACAGAGAATTATAATGATAGGCTTATGTTCTTTTTCCCTCATAAGAACGAAAGCGGATATTGGTGGCAGGGAGAAAATGCAAGGCTTGCATCCCTGTCTGCAGCATTATTGGCTATGCGGAGCAATCTTACAAGTGTAGTCGCTACCGAGTCTTTTATCAGGAAGCTCAGAGAACATGCAGAATCCCTTATCTACTGGATACTTGGGCTCAACCCCTTTGATGTTTGCATGATGCAGGGGAGAGGTAGAAACAATCCCCGCTACGAAGAAGGTTTCCCCAATGCTCCCGGCGGCGTTTGTAATGGCATAACAAGCGGCTTTTACAATGAAGATGATATCGCTTTTCTGCCCCTGCCTGAGGCAAACGACATGGCGCAGAGATGGCGCTGGTCAGAGCAATGGATACCCCACGGAGCATGGCTGTTTCTTGCACTATCTTATTATTATGCACTAGGAGGAAAGAAACAATGAAACTAGTTGCTGCAGTCATGTTACTTGTAATGGGGCTTATGACCTCATCATGTCAGACCTCCGGCTCAAGCCAACAACCCAAGATTGGCCTTGCCGGTGCGCGGGCATCAAGTTATGGCATAAGACCTTTCCCCTCTCCGCAGGAGTGGATAAAGATATCAAAAGAGGCACAAGAAAGGCTTGGCGGCAGGCAACCTTCTCTTATCTGGATATTGGGAGAAGTAAACATGCTGAGAGGCAAAGCAAGCTGTACACTGGATATGCAACCCTTGGAAACACAATCAAAGTACATAAAATTTAACAACAGAAACCAGGAAGAATACCTCACAGCCTTTGACAAAGCCGGTATAAAAGTCTTTTTGCAGGTTGAGCCTGGAGATGCCGATGTTGGCGAACTCATAAAAATAGTACTGGATGCATATGCTTTGCATCCCTCTGTTATTGGGTTTGGCGTGGATGTGGAGTGGCTCTCGCCAGGAGGTACGGATGGCTGGGGAAGAAAGGTTAGTGACAAAGAGGCAGAACAATGGGAAGAATTGGTAAAATCCTACAACTCCGAGTACCGCCTTTTTTTAAAACACTGGGACAATCGCTGGATGCCCCCCACCTACAGAGGCGATATAATATTTGTAAATGACTCTCAGGGATTTTCCACTCTCCCATCTATGAAAGAAGAATTCCTATCGTGGGCAGAGTATTTTTATCCCAATCCGGTTGCCTTCCAGATAGGCTATGATGCGGACAGACAAATCTGGGAAAAACTGGGAGACCCAATGCAGCTTGGAGCGAAACTTGCAGAAAAAGTAAAACAAGAACTTTCCCTGTACTGGGTTGATTTTACACTCAGAGAAGTAATAAAATAAACCGAACGGCGGAGCCTGGTGGCTTCCGCCTTTTTTGAATAACCCGTGACTATTTTCTTTATTAAAGGGTTTTTATTTTGATTGACATAATGACTATATTGTTTATAATAAACTATGATGGAGAGGATATTCCTTGACAACAGCCTTCTGCTTACTTACTCGTGCGGAGATGTAAATGGCCCCAAGTAGCAAAAATCAAGTTTTCTCTGCAAATCAGATAGCCAAGATATGCGGAGTAGTAAATCAGACCGTAATCAACTGGATACGGGACGGGCATCTTGTTGCCTTTAGAACTCCGGGTAATCAATACAGAGTCTACAAAGATGAGCTTTTAAAATTCCTTGAAAAAAGGCAGATAAGGATACCAGATTATCTAAACGATGACAATCAGAACTCTACCCCTACCTACAAGCTACTCATCGTTGATGATGATGAGGAAATAAACAATCTTATTTATAGATTTATAATAAAAAAGTTTAAGAATTTTGATATCAGGCAAGCATATAACGGATTTGAGGCTGGCAAGCTCCTCGCATCTCATAAGCCGGATATAGTTTTGCTTGACATAGACCTCCCCGGATTAAATGGACATGAGCTTTGTAGGCAGATAAAGAATGATTCTGAGTTTGGTTCTCCTATTGTTTTTGTCATAACAGGTCTTGACTCCGATGATGACAGAGAAAAAATTCTGGAAGAAGGAGCAGATGATTTCTTTGGTAAGCCAATAGATTTTGATCTTCTTTACAAAAAAATAAAAAAGGTTATGCGTATATGAGCGTTTCCCGCAAGCTTCTTCTTGTTGAGGATGAGGATTCTATACGGCTTTCTCTAAGAGACTTTCTCGTTGACAAAGGTTATGATGTTATGGTTGCCTCTGATGGGCTTGGTGCTATAAGACAGCTTACTGATTATGATTTTGACCTTATAATAAGCGATTACAGGATGGATAATCTG
This sequence comes from Spirochaetia bacterium 38H-sp, assembly GCA_039023545.1. Lineage (NCBI taxonomy): Bacteria > Pseudomonadati > Spirochaetota > Spirochaetia > Winmispirales > Winmispiraceae > Rarispira > Rarispira pelagica. The sequence continues at coordinate 758,686 of JBCHKQ010000001.1, forward strand.
GGTGGGAGCTATTGGGTAAGATTTCTAAGCAAGTTCTGCTCTTCTGTACCTGTTCTTATTATATCGGGTTTTCTTCCCGGAGATACTGAGTTGCCTTTTCCTGTTGTTTATAAACCTTTTGATTATGATGATATCCTTATCAAGATAGAAGAGGTTATGGGAGGATGAGAAAGGCTTTCTTTGCATCCGTGCATGGCAGGGTGCAGGGAGTTGGCTTTCGTTATTCTTGTAAGATACAGGCAGATAAGCTTGGGATTACAGGCTGGGTAAGAAACATGCCAGATGGTTCTGTGGAGCTGTATGCAGAAGGCGATGAAACTGCTCTGTCTTCTTTTAGAGAATGGCTGTATAGAGGACCTTCTTTTGCAAGGGTTGATAGGGTAATTGCAAGCTATTGTGAGCCTGAAGGTTGCTTTGATGAGTTTTATGTAAGGTTTTTATAAAAAAAGCGCTGCTTATGCAGCGCTTTTTTGTATATTTTATGGCTTAGCGTTTTACGGAGTAAAAAGCTTTGAGACCGGGGTACTCTGCAGTATCTCCGAGCATTTCTTCTATGCGAAGAAGCTGGTTGTACTTGCTGAGGCGGTCAGAGCGGCTAAGTGAGCCTGTCTTTATCTGGCCTGTCTCAAGTGCAACAACAAGGTCTGCTATAAAGTTATCTTCTGTTTCTCCACTTCTGTGGGATACCACTGCTGTGTATCCTGCGCGTTTTGCCATCTCAACTGCTTCAAATGTTTCTGTGAGTGTTCCTATCTGGTTTACCTTGATAAGTATCGAGTTGGCTACGCCTTTTTCTATACCTTGGGAAAGGCGCTTGGTGTTGGTTACAAAGAGGTCGTCCCCCACAAGCTGTACCTTATTGCCAATCTTGTCTGTAAGTGCCTTCCAGCCTTCCCAGTCATCTTCTGCCATACCGTCTTCTATGGATATTATGGGATATTTGTTTACCCAGCTTTCCCAGAGGGCTGCCATTTCTTCTGATGTTAATTCTTCTCCTGTGGAGTGGCTGAGTATGTAGCGCTTCTTTTTCTCGTCATAGAGTTCACTGGATGCAGGGTCAAGGGCTATCATAACATCGTCACCTGGTTTGTAGCCGGCCTTTTCTATACTCTTGAGGATGAGCTCTACTGCTTCTTCGTTGGATTTGAGGTTGGGGGCAAATCCGCCTTCATCACCTACTGTTGTGGAGTATCCGTTCTCTTTGAGTATGCCTTTGAGTGTGTGGAAGACTTCTGTTATCATTCTGAGGCCTTCACGGAATGTTGGTGCTCCCACCGGCATTACCATAAACTCCTGGAAGTCCACGGAGTTGTCAGCGTGTGCTCCTCCGTTGAGTATGTTTGCCATTGGTACGGGCAGTGTTGTTGCCTTGTATGCTCCAAGATACTTAAATAGTGGTACTCCGAGGAAATCGGCTGCTGCTCTTGCTACTGCCATGGATACGCCAAGGATTGCGTTGGCACCAAGCTTGCTTTTGTTCTCAGTACCGTCAAGCTCAAGCATTGTGCGGTCAATATCCACCTGGTCTAGTGCATCAAGGCCTTCTATCTCTGGTGCTATGATGTTGTTGACGTTTTCTACTGCCTTGAGTACGCCTTTTCCCATGTAGCGTTTTTTGTCTCCGTCTCTGAGCTCCACAGCTTCGTGTACGCCTGTGGATGCTCCTGATGGTACTGCTGCTCTTCCCTGAGAGCCGTCTTCCAGTATTACGTCAACCTCTACTGTGGGGTTGCCGCGTGAGTCCAGAATTTCTCTGGCTTCTACGTATTCTATCATGCTCATGTTATTTCTCCTTTGATAGTTTTTTACTCAATTCACAATAGCTTGCTGTTTTTTTACTGTCAAGATAAGTAGGGCTTTTATATGGGGTTTTGTCTGTCATTGCTGTGTCTTTTTCTTTTTGCTGTCTGTATTTTCTTTTATGCGCCCGCAGGCAGGGCTTGCCGCAGTTTTGCCTGCTTTTCTTTTCTTTTGGGACTGCGGGAAGCCTGTTCGGTATTATGTTTTTCTTGTAAATCATGGGCAAAAAATAAAAATTTGTCAAAAATCTCCAATCCGTGCTAAAATATCCCGGGGGAGATATGAAAAACGATTTTACAGTGGGGCTCTTTATAGATTGGCTCACAAGTCCCTGGCATGCGTCTCTTGCTGATGGGCTCAGAGAGGCTTGTGCCGAGCGTGGATGGAATCTTGTGTGTTTTGTTACGGGAAGAATCGGGCATGAGCGACACAGGGAGAGTGAGCGTAATGTTTTGCTTGGTGCTGTTTCTTCTTCTAATTTGGATGCTGTCGTTCTTGCTACTCCGGCGCTTGTTTCTGCAGGCGGGCTTGATGCTGTGGGAAGGCTTGCTGCTAGGGCGTATGGCAGGCCTGTCGTGAGTCTGGGATATGCTTTGCCTGGGGTTGTTTCTGTTTTCTATGATAATTACAGAGGGTTTTATAATCTTCTGGAGCATCTTTATCTTGAGCACGGTGTAGAGCGTTTTGCTTTTTTGCGCGGTCCTCAGAATAATCCTGAGATGAGGGACCGTGCCAGGGCTTTTTTTGATTTTCTTTCTGACAGAGCGATTCCTGCTGGGTTTGTGCTTGATACTGCGCTCAATCTGGAAGAGGGAAGGCCTGCTGCCAGAAGGGTTGCTGAGTATATGAGGACAGGCAATGCCGTAGATGCCATTGTGTGTTCCAACGACCTTTTGGCTTATGGGGTATATTCTTTTCTTTCTTCTGAGTCTTATAAGATTCCCGATGATATGATTGTTACGGGTTATGATGATATAGGGCCTTCGCGTTATGCTGGGCTTACTACGCTCAGGCAGGATGTCAGAATGCTCGGAAGGGCTGCTTGTGGGGTGTTGGAGCGGATTGTTAGCGGAGAGGATGTGCCGGATGTGTGTTTTGTTCCGCAGCTTGTTACCCGCTTTAGCTGTGGTTGTATGGATTGTGAGCAAGAACAAGGCAATGATGTTTATCATCTTAGAGAACTGGTTGAGATGGGTGCTACCGATTACAGTTTTGAGAAGGGGAAGAGACTAGAGGAGGAGCTTGTCGCTTCTCTTGGAGTAGCGGAGATGCATGGTAAGCTCAAAAGGCAGCTTGCAGAGCTAAGCGTACAGACTTGTTATATTCTTCATTATGTGGATTCCAAAACTTCAGAATTGGGACTAAGGCCTGTTTTTTCCTATGATAAAAATGGCTGTGGAGATTGTTATGGTGAGTTTGATTCTAAAGTCTGCAGGGATCTGTTGCCGAATTTTGTAACTGAGCGTCTGGAGAGTCCTTATGCTCTTGTTGCTCATGCCCTTTTTAAGGGAGATAACAGGATAGGTGTTGTGTATTTTAATTTTACTGTCGAGGATCTTAGGATACATGAGGGTATAAGACATGGTCTTAGCATAGGCTATGATGTTGCGCGACTTCTTTCTAGGATAAGACATCAGAATACAGCTCTCAGAGAAAGAAAGAAAATGCTGGAAGAGACGAACAATATGCTTGAGGAGGAGATAAGAAGGCGGCAGGCTATCCAGAGAGAGCTTAAGAGACGGGAGAAGTATTTTAGGGATATGGCGATGTTTCTTCCTATTCTTATCTGGGAGCTTGATGCGGACAGAAGGATACGTTTTGTCAACAAGCGAGCAGAAAGCATTGCTTCAAGAAGTGATGTTGATTTCCTTGAACTAATACACATAGAGGACCAGGACAGGATGGAGGCGATATTCGAAAGCCTTGTGAATAATGAGTCTGTTATTCCTTCGCAATTTAGGCTTGCAAATGGTAGCTTTTCTACTACAATACTCTGTCAATGTGTGGCTTATACATTGGATGATCTAAGATGCGGTATCCGGATTGTGGGGCTTGAGATGGAGCCTATGGTCAGCTCTGTCCTTATGCCTGAGGAGGCATTTTTTGAAGATTATAATTTTACTCCCAGAGAAAAGGAGCTTCTGGGTTATCTTGTAAGAGGATATAGCAGAAAGGATATAGCAGAGATTTTGGGAATATCAGAGAATACAGTAAAGGTGCATCTGAGTTCGATCTACAGACAGACTGGGGTAAAGAACAAGAATGAGCTTTTTAAGCTGATAAGCGAGTATCAGGTTACCCGGCTTGATTATAATTCTTATGCTTTTTCTGCACTTTCCTGTCTTGTAAAGGATTGGCAGGATAAAAATGGAATAAAATTGAGTTAGACCGAACGCAAGGATGCGGGCTGTGCCCGCTTCCTTGCTGCCTACGGGTGTAAGAAGAGCAGGAATGGCTGCAATTTTTCCTGCTTAATATGTGCCGCAGGCAGGTGTGAGCAAGCCTTTTTTTGCTTTATATGGGCGCGCTCACACCGTTTGGTATGATTATATTGTGTTGTTTCTTGTTGTGTTGTATTCCTTGTTTTTGAGATGGCTTGTTAATATGATATAAAAACTATTGACCTAAGGAAAAACATACCCCACAATACAGTTATGCGTTATAGTAGGCTTTTTCCCCATACTACAAGAAATGTTCCCAGAGAGGTCGAGGGTTCGGCTTATGAGCTTTTGCTCAAGGGTGGGTATGTCCGCAGTTTGGGGCATGGCCTGTACAGTTTGCTTCCTATGGGTATGAGGGTTTTTAATAGGCTCAAGGGTATGATAGCAAGAGAGATGCTTGAGCTTGGTGGTCAGGAGGTTCTGACGCCTATCATAAATCCCATGGAAATATGGAAGAAATCCGGAAGAGATGTGCTTGCAGGTGAGGATATAGCGAGTTTTAAGGATAAGCTTGGAAGAGAGATGGTGATCTCTCCTACTCACGAAGAGGCAATGGTGGAGCTCATAAGGCAGAGTCTGCAGTCTTTGAGAAACCTTCCTGTGTTTTTATATCAGTTTCAGACTAAATATAGAGAGGAAGAAAAGGCAAGGACAGGTCTTATAAGAACACGAGAGTTTATAATGAAGGATGCGTATTCCTTCCATAGAAGTTATTACGATCTCAACAATTTTTTCCCTCGGGTTTTTCATGCTTATGAAAAGATTTTTAAGTCGTGTAATCTTCCTCTGCTTGTGGCGGAAGCAGGGGTGGGGTATATGGGGGGAGAGAAGTCCTATGAGTTTCTTGTTCCGTCGGATAGAGGTGATAATATTGTCATAAGGTGTTCTTCCTGCGGATATACTGCCAATCAGGATATCGCTATAGGTGTAAAGCCTACTGTTACGGAGATTCCCAGAGATATGGAGACTGTGGAGACTCCAGGGATAAGCAGTATGGAGTCTTTGTCTGCTTTTCTCAGTCTGCCTCTCCATAGACTTGCAAAGACAATGGCTTATAAGACCACAAAAGGGATTGTCTTTGCTGTTGTGCGGGGAGATTATGATGTCAGCCGTGAGAAGTTGAGCATTGTGTTATCTGAGCCTGTTACGGGAAAGGCCAGCGAGAAGGAACTCAAGGAATTAGGGCTTTCTCCGGGCTATCTTTCTCCTCTCAACAGGATGGAGCAAATAACTATTGTTGTTGATGATATTGTGGCAGATAGCTCCAATCTTGTTATTGGTTCTGGTCAGGAGGGGCTGCATTGCATCAATGCAAACTTTGGCAGGGATTTTGAGGCTGATTTTGTTGCGGATATTTCCAGGATAACAGAAGGACATAGATGTTATTATTGCGGCGGAGACCTTGTAGAAGAAAGGGCTATAGAGATAGGGCATATTTTTAAACTGGGCGAGTTTTATACAAAGTCCATGGGATTATCTCTTCCTGATGAGAGAAACAGGTCTGTTTATCCCCATATGGGGGCATATGGTATAGGCATGGGAAGGCTGATGTCTGTGATAGTTGCCAATAACAGGGATGCTCACGGGATAAAATGGCCTGCTTCCGTGGCTCCTTTTTATATTTTTTTGATGTCAATTGGTAACTCTCTATATATTAAAGATAAGGTTGAGTCTCTTGAGAAGGAGCTTGGCAATTGTTGTCTTCTGGATGATAGGCATATGTCCCCTGGAAAAAAGTTTAGGGATGCTGATTTGCTTGGTATTCCTTACAGGATATTGCTTACAAGAGAGCTTCTTGATAAGGGGAAGGTCGAGGTCAAAGAGAGGGAAACTGGGAAAACGTGGAAGATTTCCTATGGTAGAGTCAAGGATTTTGTGGAACATCTGGAGAAAAAACATGGAGTTTTTTGAGCTTAGCCCCGAGCTTATAGAGCTAATCATCTTTGGTATGGAGAACCAGGAGGAAAAGCAGGTTTTTGATACCCGCAGTCTTGTTCTGTGCAAGAAAAGCAGTGTTCCGGAAAACGATGAGAGATATGTCGATATACCGCAATGGGGTCCTGCTCAAGGCTATCGCCTTATGGAGACTTTTGTAGCCAATCTTAAGAACCCGCTGTATAAACAGGAGCTGAGGGATATTCTTGTGTCTGGAGATAGAGTATTTCGCCGTTTTAAGGACGCTATAAAAGCTCATCCCTTTTTGGAAAGAAAGTGGTATTGGTTTAAGGAAAAGCAGCTTAAGAGAGAGGTTATGGAGTGGTATAACAGGCTCAGAGAACTTGCAGGTCTTGAATCTCTGCCTTTAGAGCCGGATGATGTACTGGATATGTCTGATCTTATAGAAGAAAGTTTTTCTTTTTCCGATAGAAAAGTGGATATTGTCAAAGAAAAAGCTTTTCTTTATGAAAAACTTGCTGAATCAGTAGGGGAAGACCTCCGTGTTGTTACAAAACATCTTTTTTACACTATGGCTTTGTATGATGATAATATAAGGCACAATATGCTTGAGTGTTTTCTTCTTGAGGGGGATTTGGCTGCTTTCTGCTGGTATTATGAGACAGATGATTTTATGTGCTTAAATCTGATATATGTTTTTTCTGAGTTTAGAGATATGGGGATAGGTACCCTGCTTGTAGAAAAGTTTTGCAATATGGCAGAAGAAAAAGGTAAAAGTTATGTTATAAGGCTTGTCGGAAAAGGCCATCCTTTTTCCGACAAGCTCAAAAATATGGGTATGGGAAAGATAGAAGAGACAGTTTTTCCCGTATGATTATTCTTTTCTGAGTTCTTCTGCCTTTGTATGGAGGCTTTCAAGCTTTTCCATTATTCTGTCTGCAACCCACTGCTTTTTATCTGTGCCTTCCGGACAGCTTTCTTTTGCCTTTTCTCTGAAATCCTTTGCACTTTGTGGTGTGTCAACCAGAAAAATAATCTTATCTTTGCATACTATATCGTCTTCCATTTTATGTTCGTCAGGATTTATTCTGAGAATGTTTCCTGCTATTCCTACAAAACACACAAGGTCAAAGCTTTTTAGATAAGAGTCTATTTCTTTTACTCCTTTTTTTGTCTCCGGTTTTCCCGGCCTGTATCTTGTCCCTGATGGGAATACAAGTATTATATTGCCGCTGTGTTTCTTCTCTATAAGCATGTGCATAGCTGCTCTGTTTATAGCTTTACTTTTGGGAAATTCTTTTCTTAGGGTTTCTTCGTCCATTTTTGCGAGGCTTCTGGATGGATATATAACGATACGAGAATATGCTTCTGTAAAAGCCTTTACAAGCTCGTTATGCTCGTTGAGCTTGAGCCCTGCTATGGCTATTATATGATCTGCTATCTCCTGTCCTTCTTCTCCCATATTTTCCAGCAGATATATAAGCGTAGGAAGATCAAAATTGCTGTAGTGTTCCACAAGAAGAAGGCAGGATTTTCCTTCTTTTGATTGCTTGTACAGTTGTTTGAGATTTTCAATTCCTTCTATTCTGCTGCCTTCTTCCAGAAGTTCTGATAGCATTTTATTTATATACGGTCGTGTGGCTTTGTTAGCTTCCTGCCATACACTGTTTTCGTCGATTTCCAGAGGATGACGTGCCTTTGTTATCATTTCTTTTATAAGGTCTCTATATGCCTGAGAAATGGGTAAATTCATGTGTTCTCCTTGTCGGTATATTGTATTATCGGTCTTATTATACAAATTCAACCGTGGGCTGATAAGATATTGTAACAAAATGTTTGCAAAAAATAAAGATTTGCATTATCCTATATTGGATTTGCGGTATGCAAACGATTTTTAATATCATGGAGGGTTTGTGAAAAAAATTTTATTAAGTCTGTTTATAGTTTTATCACTTTTCTCACTTATTGTTTCTTGTGGTCAATCACAAGGAAAGGGAGGTGAGTTTATTCTCAACAATGGAGCAGAGCCAGAGTCTCTTGATCCGCATCTTATATCTGGTGTTCCAGAGCACAGGATATATATGGCTCTTTTTGAGGGCCTTGTGGCATATGATCCCAAGACTGCTACGGCTGTACCTGGGCTTGCAGAGAGTTGGGAGTTTAGCGATGATAATACTGTTATCACTTTTAAGCTAAGACAGACAACTTGGTCTGACGGTGTTCCTATTACTGCTGAGACGGTCAAGAAATCCTGGGAAAGGATGCTAAGCCCGGAGCTCGCAGCTCCTTATGCATGGTTTCCTGCCATGTTTCTCAAGGGAGCAGCAGAGTATAATGCAGGCGATGCAGGCCCTGATGCCCTTGGTGTAGAGGTCGTGGATAAATATACCCTTAAGGTAGAGCTTGTAGGTCCTTTGCCCTATGCCCTTGATGCATTTGCTCATTATTCTTTTGCTGTTGTTCCACTTCATGCGATAGAAAAGTATGGTAAAGAATGGACAAGTCCTGATAACTTTGTAGGAAACGGTCCCTTTGTTCTTGAGACTTGGGAGCCTCAGAATAAAATTACAGTTGTACCCAACCCCAAGTACTGGGATAAGGATGCTGTAAAACTTTCTAGGGTTGTTTATCTGCCAATAGAAGATAATAATACTTCTTATAATATGTATCTCAATGGTGAGATTGACTGGCAGACTACTGTTCCTACGGATAGGATAAAAGAAGCAAAGTTGAGAGATGATTATATAAAAAACCCACAGCTTGCTACTTATTATTACATCTTTAACAACACAAAAAAGCCTTTTGACGATCCCCGAGTAAGAAAGGCTCTTTCTATGGCAGTAAACAGGCAGGAGCTTGTTGAGCGTGTTACTCAGGCTGGACAGATTACTGCATACGGTATAGTGCCTCCTATGACAGGTTATAAGGGTGTAAAAGGATTAGGAGAAGATGTGGAGAAGGCAAAAGCTCTTCTCGCAGAAGCAGGATATCCCAATGGAGAAGGCTTTCCTGAGGTGGAAATCCTGTATAACACATCAGAAGGTCATCAGAAGATAGCAGAGTTTATACAGCAGCAGTGGAAGGTCAATCTTGGTATAAACGTAAAGCTTACTAATCAGGAATGGAAAACCTATCTTACAACAAGAAGAGAAGGGCAGTTCTATATTGCTCGTGCCGGCTGGGTTGGAGACTACCAGGACCCCAACACATTTCTTGATATGTTTGTAACCGGCGGAGATATGAACGACGCTTTTTACAGCAATCCTCAGTACGACGAGCTTATACATAAGGCTGCAAGAATGGCACCTGGACCCGATAGGTTTGCTACTCTTATGCAGGCTGAGGAGCTTTTGATAACTCAGGATCATGCAATAATGCCTCTGTATTTTTATGTTACTATAAATATGATAGATACCAATAAGTGGGGCGGATGGTATCCCAATGTAATGGACATACATCCTCTCAAGAACATTTATAAGAAATAAACTCTGTTTTGCCCGGGCATCTTTATTTTGCCCGGGCTTTCTGTTATAAATAATTATAGAATACGTTTTCGCAGGGTAATAGCGTCGGGTTAGGAGAATCAGGATGGGTAGATATATATTTAAGAGGTTTTTGGGGCTTATCCCCACTCTTTTTATTATTATTACATTGAGCTTTTTTATAATACGATTTGCTCCTGGGGGACCTTTTGATTCTGAGAAAAAACTTCCCAAGCAGATACTGGAGAATATAGAAAAAAAGTATCATCTGGACGAGCCTCTCGTTATGCAGTATTTGCGTTATATGGGGAACCTTCTCAAAGGAGATCTTGGACCTTCCCTTAGATATCAGGATCATGATGTGTCTTTTTATATTGTGCAGACATTGCCGGTTTCTTTGCTGCTGGGAGTGATTTCTCTTTTTGTCGCACTTATATTGGGGCTTTTTACAGGTGCTCTCAGTGCTCTAAAGAGAAATACTTGGGTGGACTATACTTTTATGTCCATTGCCGTGCTAGGTATATCTATACCTTTGTTTGTTACCGGCCCTATTCTTATGTTGATATTTGCTCTTGTTTTAAAGTGGCTTCCCACATCAGGATGGATAAACGGCAGAGGAGGCTGGGCAACCCTTATAATGCCGGTTTTAACTCTTTCTTTTCCTTATTATGCCAATATTGCAAGGCTTTTTAGAGCCAGTGTTTTGGAAGTTCTTCAGAGTGATTATATAAGAACTGCCAGAGCAAAGGGATTATCTGTGCGGGCTATAATGTTGAGGCATGTTTTTAAAGGAGCATCTATTCCTGTTGTAAGTTATCTGGGACCTGCTTTTGCCGGCATAGTAACAGGTTCGGTTGTTGTCGAGCAGATTTTTAGGATCCCAGGGCTTGGCAGATATTTTGTCCAATCCGCCTTTAACAGGGACTATCCGCTTATAATGGGTACGGTAGTTGTGTATTCTGTAATACTTGTCGTTATGAATTTCATTGTTGATATATTTTACGGCATCCTTGATCCAAGGGTCTCTTACAAGGATTAGGAGGATTTATGTCAGAAGATATGGATATTGTTCAGCTTGATATGGAGCATGCTGCAGCGCTTTCCGATGTACCTGTAGAAGCTACCAGCCTTACAAAGGATGCTTGGAAAAGGTTAAAAAAGCATAAGATGGCAATGGCGGGGCTTATTATAGTACTTGTCTATGTTGTTGTTTCTGTTCTTGCTTTTCTCAATCTTTTGCCTATTCATAGTTATGATTTTCAGGTTCCTGTACATCAAAATCTTCCTCCTTCTTTAAGGCCTGCTGGAGAGGTCTGGTATGAGACAGAAGAAGCTTATCTGTACAAAGCTGCAAAGGCTGATGGCAGAACAGAGCTTAATTCTGAAGAAAAAGCCAAGCTGGAGGAAATAAAGAGAAGAATAGAAACAGAGGTAATAGAATACAAAGGCAAGAATATAAACCCCCATAAGCGAGTTTATATTCTTGGTACAGATTATCTTGGCAGGGATATGCTTGCCAGAATAATATATGGCGGTCAGGTTTCCATTGCAATAGGTCTTGTGGGAACTCTTGTGAGTGTTTTTATTGGCATAATAGTGGGTGCCATAGCTGGATATGCGGGTGGCAAGATTGATTATATCCTTATGAGAGTAGTAGATGTAATGTATGGATTGCCTTATATGCTGATTGTAATAATTCTTATGGCACTTTTTGGCAATAATCTTATCAACCTGTTTATAGCCCTTGCGCTTGTAAGCTGGCTCACCGTTGCCAGAGTTGTAAGAGGCCAGATAATTTCTCTAAAAAACTCTGAGTTTATAGAGGCTGCACGCTCTATGGGGGCAAGCCCCGTAAGGATTATAGCAAGACACCTTGTACCCAATACTCTGGGAGTTATAATAGTTTTTTCCAGTCTGAGAATCCCTTCATTTATAATGATGGAAGCCTTTCTTTCTTTCCTTGGACTTGGAATTTCTGCACCTCTTGCATCATGGGGTTCTTTGATAAGAGATGGTGTGGAGGGTATGACCCTCTATCCGTGGAGACTTATTTTCCCTGCTTTAGCTATGACACTATTCCTTTTTGCAATGAACTTCCTAGGAGACGGACTGAGGGATGCCTTTGATCCGCATAGTAAGAATTCGCTTTAGATGAGGAGCTTATGAGTAATTATGTACTAGAGGTAGAAAACCTGCACACATATTTTAAAACCGATAATGGAGTTGTAAAGGCTGTAAACGGAGTTTCTTTTAAGCTGAAACAGGGAGAGATTCTTGGCATAGTAGGTGAGTCGGGTTGCGGAAAATCTGTCACCAGTCTTTCTCTTATGAAATTGGTCCCCTCTCCTCCGGGGAAGATTGTGGAAGGAAGTATAAAATACAAGGGACATGACCTTATAAAATATTCCGAAAAAGACATGCAAAAAATACGTGGAAAAGATATTTCCATGATATTTCAGGACCCTATGACATCTTTAAATCCTTTTCTAAGAGTGTCAACACAAATGATAGAAGCTATAATGCTTCATCAGAAGACAGATAAAGAAGCTGCAAAAAAGAGAGCTATCGATATGTTGAGCCAGGTAGGTATACCTGCTCCGGAGAAGCGCATAGACTCCTATCCGCACCAGTTTTCCGGAGGCATGAGACAAAGGGTAATGATAGCCATGGCATTAAGCTGTGATCCCCATATACTCATAGCGGACGAACCTACCACAGCATTGGATGTAACGATTCAGGCACAGATACTGGAGCTTATAAAAGAGCTTTCTTCAAAATTTGGAACTTCTGTGATAATGATTACGCATGATCTTGGAGTTGTTGCCGGTATGTGTGACAGAGTCAACGTGATGTATGCCGGAAAAATAGTAGAACATTCTCCCACTTATGAGCTTTTTGAAAAACCTGCACATCCTTATACAGAAGCGCTCATCAGTGCTGTTCCCAGACTGGACAGACCATCCGAAGAAAGACTCAACTCCATCCCCGGACAGCCGCCCAATCTTATAAATCTGCCTGACTGTTGTCCATTTTATCCGCGCTGTCCTAAGGTCATGGATATCTGTAAAAAACAATCTCCTCCTGAGTTTAAGATAGCAGAGGACAGAACAGTAAGATGCTGGCTCCACAAGGATAAAGGAGAAGAAAATAATGGATAAGAAAGCACTCCTTAGCGTAGAAAAGTTAAAAGTCCATTTTCCTATAAAAACAGGAAGTCTTTTTTCAAAGACAGAAGGATATATAAGAGCTGTTGACGGTGTAAGTTTTGACCTTAAACCGGGGGAGACACTCGGCCTTGTAGGAGAATCAGGTTGTGGCAAATCGACTACGGCCAGAGCTATCAACAGATTGTACACCCCCACGGATGGGAAAATAATATTTGACAATAAAGATATCAGCAAAATTTCTCAAAAAGAACTTCTTCCTGTCAGAAAAGAGATGCAGATGATATTTCAGGATCCTTATGCATCTCTCAATCCCAGAATGGTGGTAAGGGATATCATAGCAGAGCCTCTGGAAATATTTGTAGAAAGAGGCCTTATGAAGCTGTCTAGCGTGGAAATAGACGAGACCGTAGAGCAACTTATGGAGAGGGTAGGACTGTCCTCTTCTTATAAAAATCGCTACCCACACGAGTTTTCCGGTGGACAGAGACAGAGAATAGGAATAGCCCGTGCTCTTGCTATACACCCCAAGCTCATCTTAGCTGATGAGCCGGTAAGTGCGCTTGATGTGTCCATACAATCGCAGATTCTCAACCTTCTTAAAGATTTGCAGGAAGAATTTGGCCTTTCTTACATATTTATAGCACATGACCTTGCTGTTATAGAGTTTATAAGTGACAGAATTGTTGTCATGTACTTGGGACGTGTCATGGAAATATCCCCATCTTCTGAGCTGTATAAAAAACCTCTGCATCCGTATACCAAGGCTCTTCTTTCTGCCATACCGATACCGGATCCCAAGGTGGAGAAAAAGCGTGAGAGAATTATCTTGTCTGGAGATGTTCCCTCACCTGATCAGGAGCGCCATGGTTGTTATTTTTATGACCGATGCCAGCACAGAATGGAAAAATGCAAGCATTCTATACCTGCACTTGATGGAGAAGGCGAGCATAAGGTGGCATGTTTTCTATATAGTGATAAAGAAGAAAATTGATAAAACCGAACGTGGCAGGCTGGTAGCCTGCCACTTTTTTATATATTGAGAAAGATTATTAGTTTTTCTGCAATGTTTTTGAGAACCTCGGAGTGCTTGCCTTTTTTTATATCCAAAATAATTTTCCTTCCATTTGTAGACACAATAACAAGCTTTTTATAAGCAGTGGAAGAATCCACTTCTATTGCTTTTATATCTTTGAGTTGTAAAGACTCTTTCTTTATTCTTATAAACGCCCATCCCAAGCTGTGATACAGCTTGCCCTTGTCTTTATCAAAAATCCAGGTATCTACATATCCGGAAGAAATAAACAGCAACAAACATAAGAAAAGAGCTATAGGATTAGGATAACTTATTGCATATGCGGCAGAGGAGAAAACAAAAAAAATGATAGAAATAATTCTGTACCATAATGGCATACAAAGATATGCCTTATTACTGTTTGTTTTATACTGCAATGATATCTGCATCTGCAAGCTTCTCCAATATAGTAGGTATTTCTTTGAGACTGGATATTGAGATAATTCCGTCCTCTTTCTCTTCACTTCTCAAAATAGCAATGCCCCCTGCTTCTTGCATTGCTTTTACATTTTCTGGCCTGTCATCTACAAAAAGTATTTCTCTTACATTCAAGTTAAGATGGTTTGCCACTCTCATATATGCTTCTTTATCAGGTTTGCCTATGTAGTTACAGAATCTTATATCGAATATATGTGAAAATATATTTTTATCTATTTTAAGCGAATCCAGAACTCTTTCTGCATGTTCGAGAGGGGCATTGGTAAATATGGATACTGGAATGCTTATTTTTTCTATAAGCTCATTTAATCCACATTCTTTTTCTATATATTGTTTCACGTCTTTTGGATGCACATAGTCCAGAAACTCATCCAAAACTTTTCCAGGCTGTCCTGCTGCTCTTGCAAGCCAGCTAAGCGTAGAACCGTATCTGGGAGCAAAGTGCTTTCTAAGCTTTTTTGCAATGAATGGGTTTGTGTTAAAAAGTCTTGCTACATACAGACTCATCTTTTTGTCCACATCGCAGGAGAGCATCGGAGTGGAGTGATATATGGTATCATCAAGGTCCAGCAATATGTGTTTTATTTTCATATGCCAAGTATACGGTTTTTTTTTCTTATCGTGTAGTGGTAAAAAGTGAGCCTGCTTTTATGCAGGCTCACTTTCGGTACATCATGTTTATAAGATTATTATTGGCGATTGTTATGCTTTTGTTATCTTGTATTTTCTTACAAATCCGCTAGGATGATAGCTCATTTTTGCTTGTCTCAACCCGGGAATCCCAAGATCCTGCTCTCTGTTTATGTATTTGTAGTGTTTTGGCAGTGTTGCGGCAAATGCGTGGTTTATAAACTGGTATATACCTTTGTACCCTGATAGAGCTTTTTCAAAATGCACTGCAAACATTCTGCCTCGCGCAAGTGCTTCCCCCAGTGTGTAGGCTACTGGTTCTCCGTCTATGTAGTATATGTAGCCTCTTAGTCTGAGGGTGTGGGCTATAAGGAGGGCTTCTTTTGCGGCCTTATAGTCTCCGTCCATGCCTTTTTCTTCCCTCCATTTTTCCAGAACATATAGGGCATCTTCTATGTTGTTTTTTGTTATGGGGTCTTCCTGATAATTGTAATTGTTTATAAACGTCTTTATGTGATTTCTTTTTTTGTGATATTTTCTTCCGGACAGGTCTGCAAGGTCTTCTCTTTTGTAAATGTAGTCAAAATTGTCTCTGTCTTCTTCCGCTTTGTATCCGTGTATCTCCAGTTGCACTCTGTTCTCTTTTATATTGCTTTCTGAGAGATTTTTTAGATAATCATGCTCCGAGAAAAGCTGTTCCAGGTTTTCCCAGTCTGGAAGTCCACATGGAAGCATAAAAAAGCTTTTTCCATCTTTTTTCCCTGATATAGCTATTGTATCATTGGGAAGAAGAGAAATTTTATAATCATACGTATGCCTAAAAAGATAGATGTTAGCAAATGTGAACTCCGATATCCCGTCGGGAAGCATAACAAGTCTAGGATGAAGAACTTCCCTTGCAGAGAGGTTTATTTCTGACCATTGGGGATATCTTTTTATAGCTGTACATTCTTGTGAAGCTGTTTTTTCCATGGAAAAAAAATATATAAAAAAAGATAAATAGTAAAGTTTATATATAAATATTTTATCTATTTACGGGATTGTTCTTTGTGTGTATCATTAGCTTATGAGTGATTTTATTGATAATATAATAGAAAAAGAAAAAGAGTCTCTAAGAAGCAATATTCTCAGGCGTTTTTTATCTTATGCAAGTATAGGTTCTCAGTGTGATAGACATAATCCTGTTGTTCCCAGCTCCAAAGGGCAGTGGGAGCTTTTGAAACTTCTTGATGCTGAGTGTAATAGACTGGGACTTGTTTCTGAGCTTGATGAAAATGGGTATCTGTATGTTTTTCTTCCTGCTTCTTCCGGTTGTGAGGATGTACGGACCGTAGCGTTCTTTAGCCATGTGGACACAGCAGAGGATGCTCCCGGAGAAATTGTAAATCCAATTGTGCATGATAATTATGACGGAGGGCCTGTAAGACTAAAGAATGGGACGATTTTACCGGAGGAGTCTCCCGAGCTATTGCTCTATAAAGGTGATACCATTGTAACCTCGGACGGGACTTCTTTGCTTGGGGCTGATGATAAAGCTGGATTGGCTGCTATTGTTTCTGCTCTTGATTTTCTTCTTTCTCATCCTGAGATAAAACATGGTCCTGTTTTATTTGTTGCTACTCCCGATGAGGAATCTGGCAGAGGTACTAGTGGGTTGGATTATAATAGGATAAAAGGCTGTGCCTGTTATACTATGGATGCCGGTCTTGAAGGAGAGCTTGAGACAGATTGTTTCAATGCTGTAAAGGCAGAGCTTATTTTTAAAGGTGTACCAGTGCATCCTGGAACAGCAAGGGGGCTACTTGTCAATGCTGTAAGCATGGCAGCCTTGTTTGTTTCTATGCTTCCGCGTTCTGAGAGCCCAGAGGCTACGGACGAAGATTATGGTTTTTATCTGCCTTTGGCAATAAACGGTTCTGTTTCCGAGGCAAGATTGGAGCTTTTCCTACGGGATTTTGATTTTTCCGAGATAGAGAGGAGACAAGATGCTGTGCTTGCTTATGCAAAGGCTGTAGAAGCTTCTTTCCCGGGCGGTAGTGTACAGGTTGCTTTTACAACCCAATACAGGAATATGGGAGAATTCTCGGACAGGGACAGGCAGGTGATAGACTATGCAGTGATTGCTGTAAACAAAAGCTGTGGTAAGGTGCTGAGGAAAAAAATAAGGGGGGGTACCGATGGTGCAAGAATAGCAGAAGAGCTAAAAATGCCTGTTCCCAATATATTTACGGGCGCCATGCTTATGCATTCTGTGCATGAGTGGGTAGCACTTAGCGCAATGCAAAAAGCTGTGGAAACGATCATAAGGCTAACTAACATTTGGACAAAATCCGATAATAGTGGTATAATTTAAACAGATGAAGAAGAAAAGCGCTTTTCTTATACTCTTATTGTTTCTTATTGCTTCCTGTTCTCAATCCCTGTTTATAACGGATGATTCTATAACTGTGTCTGGGATAGACGATGGTTCAGTAGTAGGCTCTCTTTTCTCTGTAAATATAAGCAGAACTAGCGTATCTGATTCTAAGCTGGGGCTTACTGTCAGCATAAAGACTATGTCTAGTGAACTTGTGAGCTCTTATTCTGTCAATTTGGAAGAAGGTGCAGAGGTCTGGGATGAAAAACTGACTTTCCCTGACAATGCTGATCCGGGCTGGTATACTGTAGACCTTGTATTTACAGAAGATGGTGTCCAATCTGTTTTTAAGAGCTATGTGATTTTCTACAATCCTGATTCTTACGACTTTTCCATAGAATATATGTATGTTAGGCCGTCTGTTTCCAGGCCTGCTTCTAAAGGACTTGTGCAGTTAAGCATAGATATACCATACTCCGGATACGGTATGATAAAACTTTCATACTCAGATGGCTCCTCTGTTCTGCAGGATGTAAGGAGTGGTATCAATATGCTCAGGATTATGTTTCCTAAAAAAGAAGGGATATATCCTGTTGTTGCTGAGCTGTATCCCTTTGTAAAAAGTGGTGATAATTTTCCTGCTGATGTGAAATCTCCTTTTTCTGCAACAGCTACGCTTGTTGTTCAGGATAATCCGTCACCTCTTCCCAACGAATTAAAACCTCATAATAAATACTATGCATTATACCATCTCAGAGGAGATATGACGGATGATGCCTCTTTTCCGGATATAAAGATTCCACTGTATAATCTCAATTCCAACGGAGACCCTGATATAGCTTATAATAGAGGGGTTTTTGGTTATTATCTCACAAAAAACAGTTCTTTTTCTCTTGAGCTTATCGATATGGATTCAGAGAACACCCTTCCAGATGTTGATTGGAGGCTTGAGCTAAAGGCCCTTGTGGATATCAGATCTGTCAATACGCAAGATGCTGCTATCCCTAAGAGTGAGCCCTTTATTACTGCAAATCTCTCCAAAATGGACGTGGTTATTTCTGTCTCTTCTGATGGGAACATTGTGCTTGATATCAAGAATGAGGACAAAGAAACTTCTTACAGCCTGGGAGAGCTGTTTACAGACCAAGTTGCTTATATAAAGCTGTATCCCTCTCTGCAACAGGACAATACTATAAAACTGATACTGAGCGTCAATGATATTCCTGTGGTAGCGATTCCTGTAGAAACAGACACTGTTTCTATTCTAAAGAGCGTAGTCATAATTGGTGGAAGTGAGTTCTCCGTAGTTCTGGATGAACTTGCAGTGTCTTCTCTATGATTTACAAACTTCTAACAGTGATATTCTTCCCGTTTTGATAAAAACAAAACAATTTTATACCTCAGATCGAACGCACAGCCTGCTTAGCAGTCAGTGCTGCCTCCAGGCGGGAGAAAAACAGAGAGAATTGCAGGGTTGTCGGACTCGTGCATGCCGCAGGCAGGAGGGGATCGCACCTTGCTTTCTTTTTTTGCCTTATTGGCGCGCTCCCGACGTTCGGTATAAAGAGTTTTTTAAAGCAAAGTCAGGATGTCCACAGGCACATCTTCTGCAAGGCAAGTGAAACTTTTTTTGTCAGGGGAGCAGGGAATAAACAGTAAATAACTTGCTTGACAGTATGTTGTGATTTAACCGGTATAAAAAGAATGTGAGTATTTATATATAAGACAAAGGGACGCAGATATACTTGCGCCCCTTTGCTGCCTCAGGCCAGAAGAAAAGTTACCAGAAAATTTCTATGACAGCCGCTCTTACAGAATGAGCTTCTATGAGTGTGCTTTGGTCATTTACATCGTCATAGCAAAAACCATAGGCAAAACCACCAAGGCTGATAGAATGCCAGAAAGCAGAATACCAGTTGGCAGGTCCTGACTGATAGTAATAGGAGGGATTGTTCCAATAAGAAGAGCTAGGATAATGCATAACATGTCGGTTAAAAGCAGCACATACCCAAGCTTCAAGTGCCAGCTCCACAGTATTGCCCGATGCAAGCACTCCAGAGCCTTCCAGAATTTCTGTATCATTGGGCTTGCCGCTTATATAGAACTTCTGCCCGTCACTGGTGCGGGTAAACTCCATCCTGTCATCAGATAGAACGCGTGCCTCAAAATCTCCAAGAGGATGGCTTACATACAAGGTTTGTGTCTTATACTGCTGCCATACTTGATCCACATAAGAATCAAAATAGTTTGCATATATCCCGTCTTCTCCAAAGTCTCCTTTTCCAGGAGCAAGAATTCTGTAAGGGTATTTTACAAGGCTTGTAAATTCTGACGGTACATAAGAAGAGAATCTTGAGAAGACTTCTTCTCTTCCAAGCTCTATACCTGTCTTTTTTGCAAGAGTTCCGTTATCGCTGTATACGGCAAGAGTATAGGGAAAGCCAAACTGGTCAACCTGAGTTGTATTGCCCCAGAAAGTTCCGCTGTGGACAGTAAACTCAGCCCAATCGAATATTATATTCTGGTTTGGATCAGAGGGGTTTGCCAGATTGGGCTGCACTATTCCAACATTGCCTGTAGCATCTGTTACGGCACTCATGTTGAGAGGGACATCTATGGACATATACAGTCTGACAGATGTGTATACTGTAGGAACCTGAAAACCGTTTATAGTATCCAGACGGAAGAACCAGTTTTCGCTGTTCTCTCCTGCATTTATTGCTACTGTGCTGCCATCTGGTTTTAGATAAGTCCATCTGTCCGTATTGTCTCTGCCTATAACGGCGATATATATTCTGTCGTTGGTTATTTGTCCGTTTGTTTTGTTGTCAAACTGTATTGTCATTTCCATGCCGCTTTTTAGGTCTATAAAGGCAGGATTTGTGTCTACACCACCCGTAGGAGTGGGGGTGGGGACTGTTGTACTGTCTGGAGTAAAGCGTATCCAGTTGATATTGTATCCTCCTGCAGGCACATATATACCAAAAGAATGCTCTCCTTCTGGGATGCTTACTTGCTGTGTCACTGTTGTCCAGTTTTGCCATCCTCCTGTGGAGGGGATATCTATTACTCCAAGTGGTATTGTTCCAGCATCAAGGTCTGCACTTATCTTGCCTCCGCCAGAGAGGCTAGCCACTCTGTATTCTATGGTATAAGTGCCACCTGAGAAATATCTGGATGGATAAGCAATCCAGTCTCCGGCATCAATCCAGCCTACATTGAGTCCTCCTTCTGAGCAGGTTTCTGTTTGTATGCCGCTCATATATTCATAATCCTCTGCTTCTACAGTAAAAGAATCGGAAGATGTAGATGTGGATTGTACATGGGTGTATTTATATGTTTCAGTGTCTTGGGCTCCATCTGTATAACCTATAGTAAACCAGTAGCTGACAATATCGTTAAGACTTAGATTGTCCACTGTATATGAGAATGTATAGCCTGATTTTTGCATGCGAATATTTAGTTGTGCTCCGGAGTTGATAGAATAATGGATGTCTGCCCACTCTATGGATGTATCAGTAAGCCATATCATTGCAGTATCGCTGTCTACGTAATCTGCGCCTGCGGATGTAGAGCTTTTTATCGCTCTGTTTATATTCTCTGCACTTTGTTCCGATGTCGGAAGTGTGCAGGAAAGGAGTATTGCCACCAACAAAAATGCAGCAGCAGTCTTAAAAAGGTGTTTCATATCGCCTCCCCAAAAAATTTATTGTTATCGATAACATTTTCTATCTGTTTTTTTATTCTGTCAAGAAAAAATTTATGTTTGTAGTATGTCCATTGTTGTGTTGTTATTATTTTTTTTGTACTATAGGTTTGTTTGGAGACTGCCTTTTATGTGTTTGTTGTTTTTTTAGTTTATATGTCTTAAGGATTGGATTCTTTTTTGTCTTTTTGCCTCAGGCAGGTAGGGCTGAGCCCTTTTTGTTCTTTTGCGTGGCTCAGCCCTGCCGTTCGGTTTATTCTCCTATTATCTTGATTAATACACGTTTTCTGCGTCTTCCGTCAAATTCTCCGTAAAATATTTGTTCCCATGGCCCAAAGTCTAGTTTCCCATCTGTTATTGCGATTACTACTTCTCTTCCCATTATTTGACGCTTGAGGTGCGCATCGCCGTTGTCTTCTCCTGTAAGGTTGTGTCTGTAGTGTGATATCGGCTCGTGTGGTGCTAGTTCTTCCAGCCATTCTTTGTAGTCCTGGTGAAGACCTGACTCATTGTCATTGATAAATACGCTTGCTGTTATGTGCATTGCATTTACAAGGCATAGGCCTTCTTTTATGCCGCTTTCTTTTACTGCTGTTTGGACGTCCTGGGTTATGTTGACAAAGGATATCCTCTCCGCTGTGTTAAACCATAGTTCTTTTCTGTAGCTTTTCATGCTGTTCTCCTTATTGTTTTTTTATAGTATATTTTATTTTTTTTATTCTGTAAGTATTTCTTTAAAATATTCCAGATATGTGTTTTCTATTGTTGTTTTTTTTAGATATGATGAGAATTTTTCAAGTTGTGTTCTTAGTTTGTTTTTTGCGGTTTTGCTTGCAGGCAGCAGGATTCCTTGTTTCCCCCTAGCTATGTATGGCAGGCTGTGACGTATGAGGGTTGTTGTGCGTGTTTTTTGTATCAGGCTTTCCATTGATTCCGATATTTCTGGTATGCTTATCTGCTGAGTAAGTAGAATGGAGCTTATTATAAGGCTTGCTTTTTCTTCTGATGAAAGCATGTTGTCTATTATGTTTCTGATTTTTTTGTAGTACGGATTTTTTTCCTGTTGTGTCAGAGAAATTATGCTTTCTATTATTGTGTTATTATGTTCTTGGTGTCCTTCCAGTATATAATGTCTTGTTATGGGGACTGGGTCCACTATATCAAATAGATCTTCTTTTATAAGAGCCCGCGTCAATGTGATACCCACAAGCAGTGATATCCTCCCTTCTTCTTTTATGGGAAGGGTTTTTGTATAGTTAATGTTAAAATGAAATGGGAAAAGATTACCTGCTCTTATTAGCCTTGTTATTTCTTCTCTTGCCTCCATAGTCATTATGGTTTTTTTTGTGTTTATGTTTGCCTCTGGAAATATTGCCGATAAGATGAGAGCCTTTATATTGTCTTCTGTTTCTATATCTTTTGCTTCTGTTTTTCCAAGTTTTGTATCCAATACTGTTTTTATTGCTGTAGTTAAAGGGCTCTGGATATCGTATAGTATCGGAGCTGTGTCACCGGTACTAAGGTCTTTTTCACAATATGTGCACAGAGGGCTGTCAGCTTCTTCCGGCAGTGGGGTTTTACAATACGGGCAGAGGGGGTCTTTTAATGGGTTCTCAAATGTAATATTTGCACTGCGATATATTTTCCATATGGTTCTTGCGGATTCAAAGCTGTATACGCTTTCTTGTTCTTCTGTATAGTCTGTCCTGTATTTTCTGCTATAGTCTATTGCTATTGTTGTAATTATGCTTTTCTCTGTTTTTTCTTCTGCCAAGGGGTGTACGTGCATTATCCTTGTATCGGAAAACACTGTCTGTCTTCCTGTTGCATTATCTATACACACCGATGCTTTTATCTGTGCAAAACAGCCTGGTGACAGAACATAGACAAGCCTGCCTGTCTCACCGCTGCTTTCTGCTTGCTGTATCGCAAAAAGCATTCTTCTTGCATAGTCTCTAGGGAGTTTTATACTTATTCCCGCACGCATTGAGGATATTATTTCCAAGTTCTTTTTTATAGGGCTTTTTTTCTTAATCAGGATAAAAACGATTGTAAAAATGAGAGCAACAATTATTGCAATAAACAATACAGTAAGGAGATAAGACTTGCTTGCGTATATATTATCAATTGCCTGTATGCTTTGTTCTAAGTTTGTTTTTACCGGTTTCAGATAGAATATTGCTGTTGTTTTTTCTGTGATATTTGCAGTATTTACTATCATCTGTTATCCCTTATTCCCTTTAAAATAAAAACCCGGCTAAATCCTTCCCTGTCTTTGTATTTTAGATTTTGGGGACCCTCTGCTATTACTGTTTCTTTCACACTGTTATAAAAATCACGTGACAAAATTATGTTTCCCTCTGTTGCAGCATAAGCAAGCTCTCGTGCGGTGAATACATCCTCTCCTAGGACCTTTGAGTTTCTGCCAGAAGCTGTCTTTATTTCTGCTATGAGAGCCTTTCCGTGGGTTATACCTATGCTAGGATTAAGTTTTCCCTCTTCCTTCTTTTGCAGAGACAGTGCGGCAGTGCATGCCTTAAGTGCTGCATTCTGATTATCAAAAATAGCACATGCCTCAGTACCCATATCAAAAATACAGCTTGCTCCTCTATTGTAAAGTCTGGCATAATCTTCCTCCACAATACTGCAAAGACTTCTGCCGGCACGATTGAGGGGATTATCCTTAAACAGTCGAAATGCCTCCTTATAGCACATATAGAGAATGACAGCCTCTCTTGAGTCCATACTCCTTAAAGACTCATCTTCTTCCTTTTTATCTATGTTTTCATCTTTTGTGTACTCTTGTTGCTTATCACAGCCTTCTTCCCGCTTTGTATTGCAAAAGGAATTTTTTACTTTATCCATACCTATAGGCACAATCCTCAATAAAAAACTACGAAGCCCTCGTATAAAAAAAATCCCTATCCCTGTTGCAATACCGAGAATAAAAGCCATAAAAACATATATAACAACAGACAAGAAACCCTCCTGCATTACAAAAAAGGATATGCCAGAAAACTCTTGAGGTCAACAAGATTGCAAAGCCTGATTTTTTGTGAGATAATCACATACAAGGAGGAGTTATGGCAGACACCATTTTTGATAAAATCATAAGAAAAGAAATCCCGGCAGACATAATTTATGAGGACGAAGTGGCAGTTGCCATAAAGGACATAAATCCACAGGCACCCGTACATGTGCTTGTTTTGCCTACAAGAAAAGCTGCCAATCTCACTGAGCTTGCAACAATGGATACAGAATATGCAGGTGAGTATCTTAAGCGCATAGCTCTCATTACAGAAAAACTGGGACTCACCTCGGATGGCTTTAGGGTTGTCTTTAACCAGGGACGATATGGACAACAATCCGTAGAATATCTGCATGCACACATCCTTGGCGGAAGACAGATGGAATGGCCTCCAGGCTGATACCAAAAAAGCATTAAAAACATTATACCGAACGGCGCATGGATATCCATGCGCCTTCTTTATTAAGAAAAAACAGGAGGCAAAAAAAAAGCTGCCTATAAGGCAGCTTTGCTGTGGAGAGGACTTGAACCTCCACGGGCTTAACGCCCACTAGCCCCTCAAGCTAGCGTGTCTACCAATTCCACCACCACAGCGTGTGTAAGGGATAATATAATTATTTTACACTTTTGTCAATTGGTATCATAAAACTCATATTGGTTTTTGTTGTGTTAGGAATATATAGTATAGTCTCTTGCACATCAAAGTATCCCTCAGGCATAGAGAAAAAAATATATGGCCTTGTATAATAGAGAAGGGAGCTGCGTAGCAGCTCCCTTCAAAGGAGGGATTAATGAATAATAAATATGCCCCCTCCTGAGGGGGAATTCCTATATTGTAAAAAAGCATTTAGCGATCATTATAATCACCTGTCCAGATTTTAAGATCGTCAATATAATATTCTGTCAGGTCTTTTGTTCCTGACTGAAATACGACTTTATCTATTACTGCCATTGCTTTTCTGTTTGGAGCATCAGAAACGAGCTTTTTCCCGTCTATATATATGTCTGCAGTATTTGCCCTTGGAGTCCCATTATCCGGTGTTATTGTTATTGCAACCGTGTACCACTTATTGAGTTCATAATTCCCCGGAACCCTGTCATAGTCTTTTTCGCTAATACTGTATATAAATCTTCTGTCCGTTAACTCCCCGTTTTCTACGGAAGCACTTGTTTTGAACCTGAAAGCCTGATTTGCAGTTGATGTTACCTTCTCAGAACCTATACCACATGTAACAGCAGAAACTTTAGTTTCATCGTATATAGGATCGGCAATAACCTTTATCCTAAACTGTACCGTAAAAGTATCTGCTTGAGGTTCAAAAGTTATATATGCTTTGGGCTGTCCTCCAATATTGTTGTCTTTAAGGTGCAGAGCACCATCTTCTATTGCGCATTCTGTATTGTTATCTGCTGAAGTTCTCCACTCATCTCCCAGACTGCTGCTAAAATCCGTTTGATAAAGAATGGTTCCTGCTTCTTTGTCAGAAATCACTTTTACAATACATTTTTGAGAAATCTTTTGATTATCAAGACTGATTATACGGATTACTGCTTTGCCAGGCTTTATGGCTGTTACTGTTCCGTCTTGGTCTATTGTAATGTGTTCTGCCCCTTCTGCTATCTCATACTTTAAAGAAGGTTCCGTAGCAATAGAAGGGGTTACAGAAGCATTGATGTTTGTCTTTTCTCCTATCTTGATAGTAATATCTTTCTCCGGCAGAACAATATCCTTGACGCGGACCATATCCTGAGGAGAGAGGACTTTGAATCTATAGTCAGTATATATCTGAGAATCAATTTTGCTTGCTACTCTTATGATTCCTGATCCGGGACTTATAGCTGTAACAAACCCTTGATTGCTTACTGCTGCTATGTCTTCTGATAGAGATGTGTATGTCAGTACCTCGTAACTTCCTTTTGGCATAACCATAGCATCTATTTTAACGGAGTCTCCAGGAGCCATATACGAAGGAAGAACTCCCAACAGTATCTTTTCTGGTGCAGTATTGTTTTCTGATTCTGGAATTTTTTCACCCGCATAAATCTCAATATCATCAATGCTGAAGTCTATGAGATCTTTTGTTCCGGAATATATATTGAGCTGATTTATAAAATCAGAGACTTTATTGTTTTTTATTCCCTCTCCGACTTTTATTCCGTTCATGTAAACATCTGTTGTATTAGCCTTTGCTGTTCCGTTATTGGGTGTTGTTATTATTGTAACATTCATCCATTTCCCAATCTCTGTTTTTGCAGCTTCTGGGTTAATATCAGGTTCCATGTAAGTTGTTGTGAGTACCCATCTGTGCTCAAAAAGTTCCTCACCTCTGTATGTGGACTTGTTGCGTATCCTAAACATTTCATCACTGGTGGCCAAAAATCCTTCGTCTTTTCCACCCATGACAACATATAGATAGGAACCCTGAGCCTTACTTGTTCCTTTTTCCTTTACATCAACTCTGTCCAATCTTATTCTCAAAGATATGGTTACTGTGTCATTTTGCTTTGGAAAAGTAATGCCCAGTATTCCTTTGCCGGAGGGATCATTATCTGTAATCTGCAGAATACCGTTGTTGATGTTTACGTTGGCACTTCCAAGATTTGATATGCTAAATTCTGGAGCACTTAAATCCGTATTCTCAAAGTTTTGCTGATATAGCAAAGATGCTGTTTTTTCTACTGCTTGAGAAACCGTTATGGTCGCTTGAGCGGTTATATTGGTATTGCTGTTGCTGATAACTTTTATATGAGCAATTCCTTCTTTTATTGCTGTTATAATGCCGTCTTTGTTTAAGGCAATTGTACCTTTGCCGTCTATTATCTGATATGTGACGTTTCTATCAGTGGTTTCTATGGGCTCAAATACCGGGTGCAACTGAGCTGTCTCACCCCTTGCCAGTGTTATTTCCTCAGGTTCCACTTTGAGCCCCTTTATTTTTACCTCTTCTACTTTATCTGAGTGAAAAGTCTCCAGTCTGTAGAGTCTCACCATTCCTTCTTCATCTGGGGAGTCTGCCTTGCTGTCTTGCGTATAACATCCTACCTTGAAATAATTAAGGAATTCTGTCCAGTTGGGGTCGTTGGGAAGTAGTGGATAGCTATAAGATGCTGTTTTGCCATCGCTTGATACTATTGCATAAAAAATTCCACCTATGATTTTTATCTCAAGATCAAATTTTTGATTGAGCTCAATTCCCTTAAAATAAAATTTTTCTTCTCCAGCATCCTTATCGCTAGCTACCTTTACTTTAACTGCCAAGAGCTTTTCTATACCGTCGTATTCTACCTTTATTGTTGCAGGACCATTATCTCCGTTGGGATATATGGAATGTATCTGCGCTACTATAACCTTACCTGTGGATGGAACCTTGCCAACAGATTCTGTTACCCTCATGATGTGTGTCCCCGTAAAACCCCAGTTGACTGTATTGTTTTTCCCGTCAATTAATTCTCTTAGCTCGCTTCTTGTGTAAGTCGTATTGGGGGTTTTAAAGCCCTCTACAGGAGATCGGAATACTACTGCATTCTCTTTTTTGTCCAGATAAAAATACTCGTCTTTATATCCGGCCATGAGTTCTTCCGGATACACTTCTTTTACCATAGTTTTTGATTCGTTAGCTACAGGCAGCTGCAGCTTCCATGTTGTAAAATCCAGAAGCTCCGAAGGAGAGGATTGTTCTTGGTTGCCTGTTGAAAAAACATAAGAGCTGATAAGTAAAATGAGTAAAAGCACGCCTAAGGCTTTCTTCATTTTTTGCCTCCTATAAAAATGGTTTTTTGAAACGTTTTTATTATACCTTTGTATATGTTCAATGTCAAATAAAATATTTAAGCATATTAAAATCTTTTTATATAATTAATTATAATGAAATATTATTTTGTTTTTATAAATGGGTGTTTTGTTGATTGAAACGTTTTATATTTTACATGTGTTCTTTGTCTTATTTCTTTGCAAAGCTAAAGGGATAATACTAAACTCTTGACCCTAAAATATCGATGATGATAATATACCATCTCAAAGGGGGAAGAGGATGGGAAAAACCGGTTCTACAGTCTCATCCCGCGCAAAGAAGATACATTGTGCCAATTGTAAGCATTGTAAGCTCACATCGGAGGCAAAAGAATCAGGCACCGGTTATGACATAAAAGTAAGATGCGCGAGAGGCCAGTGGCGCAAAAAAATGGGGGATGAGAAGCTCTACAGATTTTCTACGGTTATGAGACGTATTGTCTATGACTGCGAATATTATGAACCTATGGGGGATGAAGCAGAGTTTTTAAAGGAGCTAAAAAGAACGCTGCCGGTTCATGATGATAATCCGGGCTCATTATCCAACTAAGAGGTGTTTCAATGAGAGTTTCACGAGCTTTTTTACTTCTCTTACTTGTCTTTTCTGTTTTTGCATGTAAGAGTGAGCCACCAAAGGTTCCTGAGAATATTTCTCAGGCCGAGCTTATCCAGAGGGCGCAGGAAGCCTTTGACAACAGTGATTATGAGCTTGCCATATATTATTATCAGACTTTACTGGACAGATATGGCAACGATATGGAGGCAAGAGCAACTTCTGAGTATGAGATTGCCCATATTTATTTTTTGCAGGGAAACTATAAAAAAGCGGAGGAGCTTTTTAATAAGATTATTTCTTATTATGATGGAGAACAGGCAGCATCTCTACCTGCCTGGATAAAAGTGTTATCCGTAAGACAGCTAAAAGAATCCATAGAAAAGCAGGCTCAGCTAGAAAAAGAACAAACCAATAAGCAGTAAATAAAAAAGGCTCCGTAGGGAGCCTTTTTTTAATCTATCATCTGTCGTTTTAGTCTTTTTATTCCGTACCAGCCTGCAAGAAAGCTAATAATGATTATATAAACTATATCCCATAGATTGGTTATGCTTAATGTTCCTTGCGAAAAAGAGCGCAAAATCCTTACGGGGTGTGTCAGGGGAAGGGCCTCCGAAATCCATCTCAGCCACAAGGGGAGGCCTTCCAAAGGAAATACAACTCCAGAGAGAAAAAACATAGGTGACAGTACTCCGGTAAAATAGAAGTTAAACTGGTCAATATTTGCCACCATTGATGTTATTATAAAGGCTATTGCTGCAAACATTATGCCGGTGAGAAATCCTATTAGAGGAGCTATTATAACTGTTGCAGGAGAAAAAATACCGAAAAGGCTTATTACAAGCAGTACGCATAGAGAAAAGAAAAAGCCTTTTGTTCCTGCCCATATTATTTCCCCTATGAGCAAATCATTTGCTGTTATTGGAGATGCCAGCATGCCGTCATATATCTTATCAAATTTGAGTCTTATAAATGTGCCAAATGTACACTCAAAGGATGCTGTGTACATTGCAGGGCTTACCAGTATACCTATTGCCAGAAACTCTACAAATGGGACTCCGTTGATATCGTTGACAAATTTACCCAGTCCCAGTCCTATTCCCATAAGGAATATTATAGGCTCTGCAAAGGGGGGGAACGCGTTGGCAAGCAGGTTCTGACTGTATACTCTAAGGTGTCTGAACCACACGCTATAAAGTCTGTAAGGCATGGAATGCTTGTTTCTATTGTCCATCTTTGAGTCTCCTTCCCGTTACCTTGAGGAATAGATCTTCAAGGCTTGTCGGTCGCTGATAGTAGCTGCCGGGTGGAAGTATTCCTTCTGCTTTCTTTAGGGCTGCTTCGTTTTGTGCATAAAGGAGAGTCCTTCCCTCGGCTTTGTCTTTTCTTATTCCTTCTATGTCAGGAATGTTATCCGTGCTTTCCATTACTTCCAGAACATGCGGTTCTATCTGTGTTCTGGTAAGTTCTCTTGGGTTTCCTTCCAGCAGGGCTCTCCCTTTGTCCATTATTATTATGTTGTCTGCCATGTGATAGGCTTCATCCATGTAGTGTGTTGTAAGAAGTACTGTCATGCCTTCTTTTTTGAGGCTTCTTACTCTGTCCCATATGAGTTGGCGTACTTGAGGGTCTAGTCCTGTTGTGGGTTCATCAAGGAAAAGGAGTCTTGGTTTGTTAAGGAGTGCTCTTGCTATTACCAGTCTTCTTTTCATTCCTCCAGAAAGTGCTTTTACTGCTTCTTTTCTTTTTTCTGTCAACTCCATAAACTCAAGGAGCTCTTCTATTCTTTTTTTTGCTTCTTCTTTTTGCATTCTGTAAAGTCTTGCAAAGAGGGCAAGGTTCTGTTCTACGTTGAGCTCGTCATCCAGGTTGTCATCTTGTTGTACTACTCCGGATTGTTCTTTTATTTTTATCTCGTCTTTTTCCGGATCATAGCCTAGAACGCTTATCTGTGTATCAGGATGTTTATCTCTTATAGCTTTGCCATAAAGTATTTTTATCATGGTGGTCTTTCCTGCTCCGTTGGGACCAAGTAATGCAACGCATTGTCCTTCTTCTGCAGAAAAACTAAGGTCTGTAAGTGCTTTTAGTTTTCCGTAGCTTTTGTAGCAGTGTTTTACTTGTATTATCTTTTTCATGGATATAATGATAATATTTTTTTTGTCTTTGGAAAAATGTATTGCGAGTATTTTGTTTTTTTCTGTATACTTTTTATGGAGTAATGTATGAATGAGCATGATGAGATGTTAAAACGAATTGCTTCTCTTACTGATGGGGAGCTTGTTTTTTTTCTTTGTAAGAAGGATGAGCTTAAGCCTGAGGTTTATGAGCTTTATGCTGAGGAGGCTGTTGGAAGGGGGCTTATAGTTGATGCCAGTGAGTTTGAGAGAATGCGGGATAATCAGCGGAGAAAGTTTGTAAACTTTTTTAGCGGCAGATAGTTTTTTCTGTTTTTTGCGGGAGGGTTTATGGCTGATTTGTACAGGTTTGAGTTCTATGTGCCTGTTTCTCATGCAGAGGAGGTTAAGGCTGCTGTTTTTTCTGCGGGTGCGGGCCGTTATGAGGGCTATGATATGTGTGCATGGGAGACCAGGGGAACTGGGCAGTTTAGGCCTCTTGCCGGGAGTAATCCTTTTATAGGTTCTTATGGTGCTGTAGAGAAGGTGGAGGAGCTTAAGGTCGAGTGTGTGTGCGAGGCTTCTGTTATGCCTGATGTTTTGCGTGCTTTTTTTGAGGCTCATCCATATGAAGAGCCTGCTTATGCTATTTTTAAGATGTACGATGTGTCTTCTTTTATTGGATAATGGCTTTTCTTGTGCCGTAGGCAGGGCTTGCCTGCCTTGGGGCAGGTAAGCCCGTTCGGTCTAAAATATTTTTTTTAGTACAAGGTCGTGTATTTCTTTGTCTTTTGCCGTGAAAAGCACGATGACTATGTGCTCTGGGTAGATGGGGTTGCTGTCAATTGTCTCTTTTATCGTGCGGATTGCAATTTGGGCTGCTTCTTCTACTGGATATCCAAAGACTCCGGTGGATATTGCGGGAAAGCCGATGCTTCTTATCTTTTTTTGTGTGCAGAGTGTGAGTGAGTTTTTGTAACAGTTTGCGAGGATTTCTGCTTCTGGTTTGTCGCGACCAAAGACTGGTCCCAGTGTGTGTATAACGTAGCGGTTGGGTAGGTTGTATCCGGATGTTATAACTGCCTGACCTGGGGATATGGGGGCAAGATGGCGGCATTCTTCTGCAAGTTGGTTTCCAGCTGCGCTGTGGATCGCTCCTGCCACGCCACTCCCGGGTAGTAGCATGGCGTTTGCCGCGTTTACTATGGCTTCCAAATCAGGTTGATGGCTTATGTCACCTCGTCTGGTCTCTATTTTTTTGCTTTTGTATTCTATTGATGCCATGGATACTCCTTTTTTGTGTTTTTTTCATTGTAATATTCTTTTTGTATTTAGTAAAATTTTATGTTGACTTTATTTCTTGGGGGTGTATCTTTTTTGTATGAAGCGTGTTCTCATGGCTATGGTTGAGGTTGGTAACGGACATAAGGCACCTGCTGAGTCTGTAAAGCGTGCTATGGAGGAGCTTTTTCCCGGGGAGTTCTTTTTGCATGTTTCCGATTTTGCACGTGAGTCCGGTGCTCTTGTGTCGGATAGAGCTCTCAAGAAGGCTTGGGAAAGTGCAGGGCGGCATTATAGGGCTTTTCGTTTTTTATACAGGCTGGTTGAGCTTCTGCCTGCTCCGGGCCGATGGTATGCTCGTGTAGCTTATGCTGATTTTTTTGAGAAAGGAGCTCTGTTTATAAGAGATTTTGCTCCTGAGCTTGTTTTTTCCACTTATACTATATCCAGTTTTGTTGCAGCGTATGCAAGGCGTTTGTACGGTCTTGATTACAAGCTTGTTGTTTTTGTTGCTGACCCTTTTGATGCTTATAGCTGGTGGGTTGAGAAGGATGCGGATGCGTTTATAGTTGCAAGTACTGAGGCTGCGGATAGGCTTGCCTCACACGGAGTTGTGAAGGATCGCATATTTGTTCTGCCTTATCCTGTGAGAAAGGATTTTGAGTCTGCTGGGAACAATAGAAATGCTATATGCCGGGAGTTCTCTCTTGAGCCTTCCAATCCTATTCTGCTTGCAAGTGGTGGCGGTATGGGGCTTGGTAAAGTTGCTTCCTATACCGAGCATCTTGTAAGGAGCAATCTCCCACTTAATATTATCTTCCTTGCTGGCAGGAATCGCGAGCTCTACAGCCGGATGAAAGCCCTTGAAAAAGCCGATTCTGTTTGCCGTCTTAGAGTGTTGGAATACACAGACAGGGTTGTTGAGCTTACATCTTCTTGCGATGTTGTCATGGGTAAGGCGGGCGCATCTACTGCAATGGAGGCTGCCGTGTGTTGTAAACCTGTGATTTTTACTGATTGGATTGCTCAAAACGACTTGGCTATAATCAAGCATTTTACTGACAATGGTTATGGCTGGTATTTTAAAAAGCCTGCTAAGCTTGTGGAGTTTTTCTCCGGTAATTACAGGAGGAGATTGGAGGAAGCCTCAGGCAGGTTGCGCTCTGCTGGTTATAAAAGCGGTGTGGATGATATTGCGCGTTTTTTGGCAGATTTTTTGTAACAAACATCGGATGGTTTTGCGGCAGTATCCATGATCTGCTGTAATGTGCCTGTGAAGCTTCCATTTTTTTATACCGAACGCGCGATGACGCAAAGCGTCATCGCGCTGCCTCCGGCAGGAGTGGAGCAAAATGAAAGTTTCCTGTTTTTTTGTGCCGCAGGCAGTAGGGACTGCGTCTTTGCCTCTGTGTTTTTAGAACGCAGTCCCTACGTTCGGTATATTAAAAATCAGAAATCTTTGTTTTTTGCTCTATCTGTAAGGTATTCTGCTATTGCTCTTACTGCCTGTGAAAGGATTTCTTTGTTGTCATAATCTTCTGAGAGTGCTTTTGGATTGTTTTTGTTATTTTTTATGTCCTCTATGAGCAGGGGGAGTGCCCTGATGATGTTATCCGTTATGCTTATGCTTGCCATGCGTGCTGTGCGGGAGAGCGGGTTTAGGTCAACAGTGATTACGGTTTTTCCCATGCGGACCAGAGCTTCTGTTCTGTCGCCATCTTCCAGGGGGACAAATACGCAGTCTGATATAAGTATACCGTCAGGGTCCACATGCCTTCTGTTACTGGACAGCTCGGGAATGCTTGCAGTTGTGCGCCCTGCTGTGCCAAGGATATTCTTTGCGCCGTGTTCTCTTAGAACTTTCTCTATGGCTTCCTCTCTTCCCTGTTCTCTATAGAATAGATTGATTTCCAAGGGAGCGGAGCTAATCTCTGAGAGTTTTACCAAGAGCTCGGGGCACAGGGCTGCAACATTGCCGTTTACAGATATGACAGGATGTTTTGCCGTAAGAAAAGCATATGCAGCTTGTCTTATTGCTCTGCGTGCGCAAGGAAGGGTTTTTTCTCCCATAAGGTAATCAAAGGCCTCTCCCCTTCCGTGTGCTATCAGGCCTGCAGGGGCAACTACTTTGCTGTGCATGCCATCTATTATCTTTTCTCTGTTTATAAGCGATTGATATCTGGGATGGTCCTTGGGAATTTCTATGCTCATAGCAGTTTTCCTCTTTCTTCTGTTATTTTAAATATATAAAGTCTTTCTTCTGGGCAGTGTACCTTGTAGAATTTTACAAGGTCTGCTGTCTCATCCTCAGGACAAATGCTGTATATCCCCTGACCAAACATAAGCATTGAGTGTGGAATGTTGTTTTTTGCAAGGTCAGAGTGCAGAGGCTTGAGCATGTCCGTAAAAAGATTGGCTTTTTCTGAGAATTGTGTGGATGTTCTTATAAAATTTTCCAATGTCGGATTGTTTACCAGTTCTCTGTGCAGTGTTTTTCCTGCGCTGTTGATTGATTTTTTTACTTCTTCTGATGCTAGTGCCTGACTTGTAAGCATGGGAGCATATATTGCTGCTATAATACTTATGTCTGTTGTTTCTATGCTCAGGGCTTCTCCTATCCCGGGGGCTCCTGGCTTTATGCTTATCTTGCAGCCTCCTGTGTACTGCCCTAATACTGTCCCAAGCCCCGTGCCGGCAAGTATTTCTGCCTTATGTGCAAGCTGATAGAGCTTGAGTTCTTCCAGAGGAGAACCTGCCAGTCTGTTGAGTGCGATGAGCAGACTTATAGCCGCGGCTCCACTTGTTCCAAGACCACAGCCTATAGGCAGTTCTGTTGTGTGTCTTATCACAAGCTTACCGTCAGGCAATCCGCCGGCTTCTCTTGCAAAGAGCATCAGTGCATCAAGACTTAAGGTAGGGCTTTCTTCCTCTTTGTCGTTTATATAGACCTCGAAGCCTGAGCCTTTTTCTATGGAGCAGCATGTGGTTACTCCCCTATCTATGGAGAGTCCTGCTCCCAGAGACCCTTTTTCCTGTATGTTTTCTTTTTGTTGTGGAATGTAGAAAAGCCCGGTTATATGTCCGGGGCAAAAGGCTTCTGCGTGCATAATAATCTCCTTATATGGATAAAGAAGAGTAAGACAGCATTATTGTAATGTCAACTCCGTTAGTTTAGCTTATAAAAGCACTTTATTTATGCTGTCTGAAGCGTATTTTAAGATAAACTTCCGAGTTATTTATCGTATGTTCTTCTAGTTTTGCAGAAAGCTGAGACAGAACTCCGGTTATCAACGCGGAGTCCAGAATGCTGTCAAGATTGTTGTCTTTTCTTATGTTAGTACATCTTATATCCAGGGAAAAGGATTCCTCCAACTGATTGAGTGTTATGTATATTTGAGAAGAATTGGTAGTATCTTTCTTTATCTTTCCAAGAAAATACGCAAGTATTATGCCATGTGGTATCAGCATAGGCATATCCATATTGATATTTACATTACTTTTATATTCTATACCTTTATCATTGGGATTTAGCCTGTCCTCAAACAAATGTATAACACTGGCAAAATAACCTGACAGCTCTATGCTGGAGAGTCTTGGTTGCTCGTATGCTATATCATGCACAATACCCATTGTAAGAATCAATTTTCTTATAAAAAGTATCACATCTTTTGTCTCTTTCTCGTAGCTCTCCGCCTCAAGTGCCATTATACTGCTCATCATCTGTATATTGTTTTTTACCCTGTGGTCTATTTCTCTTATCATTCTGCTCTTTTCTTCCAAATCAAAGAGTATTCTCTCCTGTTGTTCCGATATCGTTCTTCTAAAAGCCAGCAGAGCCCTTGCAAGCTGTCCTATCTCATCAGGATCAGCTGTCATCTCAACCAGCCCCTGAGGTATTGATTCTCCAATGCCTGTTATGCTGGTGTATTCTGTAAGTTTTTTAAAACGGGATTTTATTTTTCTTTCTGTGATTATCATGAGAATAAAAGATGTTATAAGAAAGCCTACGAGATTACCTATACTGGAGTTCTTTATTATTATAAATGGAGAGAGTAGGCTATTGCGGTCTGTTATAAAATATAACTTGAGATACAGGTTGTTTGCCGTAAGATTAGACATAGAGAGTATCTTATCATTTATCTGTTTTTGCTTTTCTTCCGTGAGAGATATGGCATCGGTAAAAAGAATGGCTCGTGGTGGAACATATTCATATTGAGAAAGCTCCTCTGCTCTTTTTAACATGATATTTTTAGGAAGAGGGATAGAAGATGCGAGTATCCTGTTATCTTTATCCGTAAGAAGCAGCTCTGTGTTGTGATTGTTGATTGCGTTTTTTACTACAAAGCTTATAAAACTAAGCTCCAGAGTAACGGTTGTAACACCTTCTCCCTCTTTTATTGGCATTGAGATTGCAATTGCAGGGGTTCCAGATGATGCTAGTGTGTAGGGCTGAGACCATCTGGGGCTTATGCTGTTCTTTACTGCTTTATACCATGGTCTGGTCCTGGGATCGTAGTTTTCTACTATTTCTCCTGTATTTTCTCTTATTCCCATGTTGTATCTGAAGAATACAAGATCTTTGTCATCTCCTTTTTCTCTTATTGCACATCTTATGCTGTTATCCTGCAACCTCTGGGCTTCTACATAGAAGCCGTTTTTAAGCCCGACCGCTATTATGGATATGTTCCTGTTGATATCAAGTTCCTTTTTAAACAGCTCTATAATCTCATTGTAAAACACTTTTGGTTCATCGATATTCTCTTCTACATATGCTGAGTTGATATATGCGATATTTTGTGTTGTTGTGAGCATGTCTTCTAGCTCTGCTTTTATGCTACTAGATACAAGCTGCTCCAATTGTTGCAGGTATTCTCTTCCTGCTCTTTCTGTTGTAAGATCTATTACAATAAGACCTATTATAAAGAATAGAATCAAAAATCCTGCTATTGGTAGCAGCATCTTTCTTGTTATGCTGGAACGTATTATAAGAAGCTTAAGCGGTGCCAATTGTATCCCTCCTATGGCCAGTATACCCTGTATTTTGAATTTATACCAATATTTTTGTTCTAGAACATACAAGATGCTTTTTTTCTATTCTGATGTGCCGATATTTTTACGGATGAATAATATTTTTGCAGTAGATGAGCTTACAGAACTTTCTGTGTCAAGGCTTGTTTCTGTTGGACTTGATAAAGAACAGGCGCAGGATGTTGCACAAGTACTCGTATATGCTGATGCAAGAGGCATAAACTCGCATGGAGTTATACGCGTACCTCATTATGTCAAGAGGATAAAATCCGGTGGAATCAATTTGGACTCCGATTTTCCAGTATGCAGTATATCAGAATCAGCCTTTCTTATGGATGCAAAAGGTGGAATGGGGCATGTGGCTCTTAAGAGATTTTCTTCTTACCTTGCAGACAAAGCAAAAGAAAAAGGCTTTGTTCTGGGGGGCATAAAGAACTCAAGTCATGCGGGTGCAATAGGCTACTATGCTTCCTTGCTTGCAGATAAAGGATTAATTTCCCTTATCTTTGCCAACACGGATCCCGCTGTTGTCCCGTATGGCGGAAAAAGGCCTTTCTTGGGAACCAATCCTGTTACATTCTGTTTTCCGGGAAAAAAAGAGCGTTTTTTGCTTGATATGGCAACAAGCGAGACATCCTTGGGTACCATACTCTTTGCCCGAGAGCGTGGCGAGCGCATTCCTCACGGCTGGGCTGTGGATGAAAGCGGTAAATCCGTAGATGACCCAGAGAGGGCAAAATAT
Source organism: Spirochaetia bacterium 38H-sp (assembly GCA_039023545.1). Lineage (NCBI taxonomy): Bacteria > Pseudomonadati > Spirochaetota > Spirochaetia > Winmispirales > Winmispiraceae > Rarispira > Rarispira pelagica. The sequence continues at coordinate 796,213 of JBCHKQ010000001.1, forward strand.
CTGCTTCCATTTGGGGGATATAAGGGCTATGGGATAATGCTCATGGTGGAGTTTCTTACAGGTGTGCTTATAGGTGGAAGCTACGGTCCCAATCTTGTAAAAATGTATGGGGACATGGATAAGCTTAGAGACCTTTCTGTATGGCTGTTGGTGATGGACCCGGGGATCTTCAGATCCAAGGAAGCTGTTATGGCCATGGCTGATGAGCTTATAGCTACTCTCAGATCAGAACCACCTGCAGAAGGAACAGAAAAAATACTTATAGCCGGAGACCTTGCGGAAAAAAACTATAAAGAATCTTTAAAGAGTGGCATAAAGCTTCCTGAGAAGCTTGCAAAATATATGAGAGGGCTTATAGATGAAGTTTAGGAAAAAAATATCTTGGGTTACTTTGCTGATAGCGTTAGGGCTCCTTGTCTATTCCATCTATCATTTTGTAGTTGGCCTAGTGCTCTGGGCTTCTGTTAAGCTTCTTATTGCAGTCGGCCTTATTATAAGCGCGCTATGGGATGACAGACGTGCTACTGTACTTATGGGCCATCTTATTATTGTTGCCGGGGCTTTTCTCTTTACAGCGGGAATATATCTTGCTCCTTATATACAAAAGCGTGTTATGGAAACCGGCGAGGTGAGTATTCTGGACATAATAACATTCCCCTTGTTTTGGGGCATCTTCGCCATGGGCGGAGGAGTCTGTGCCATATACCATGGCTTCTGCAGATGCGTAAGACACGAATGGAAAATAAAAGCGGAGTGAAATTTTTCTTGCTTTTTTGTCAATAATTTCTTATCATTTATGTAAACTATATCAAAGGAGTTTATTATGGCATTGGGTAACTGGATAAAAAGCGATGACTTTAAAAAGGAAAAACATGTACCTGTGATAGAACTCCCCTCTGACATCAAGAAGGGTGAGCCTTTTATCGTAACCGTTACCGTGGGAAAAGAAATTGCCCACCCCAATACACCCGGTCACTTTATACAGTGGATAAAGCTCTACTTTAAAGGCCAGGACTCCAACTTCCCCGTTGACCTTGGACTTGCCGAGTTTAATGCTCACGGTGCTGCTGCAGGAGATGCACAGGGGCCTGCGCTTACAGAGCCGGAGGCTATCTTTAAGGTAAAGCTGGACGAACCGGGAACTATTGTTGCAGAAAGCTATTGCAATATCCACGGCTTGTGGGAGAGCAGCGTAGAAGTCACTTTCTGACCGCAAGACCTTGCAGTAAGTAAAGCCCCCTTATGGGGGCTTTTTTTTATACCGAACGCACCATGACACACAGCGTCATGGTGCTGCCTCTGCCAGAAGCAAAACAGGCAAGATTCTGTGTTATGAGCATGTTCTTTGCCTAAAGCAGGCAGAAGGCGAGCAGCTTTTGTGGTTTGCCATATGCAAAGCGCCTTCTGCCGTTCGGTTAAAAAAACGTTAAACCAACGAATAAGTATTTGACAATTTGAATTGTATGGTATAATATGTATGATATATTATAGGAGGATGTGTATGGGAATTCAGATTATATGGGATCTTTCTAATGAAGTTGTGGTCATAACCGGTGGTACGGGGATGATAGGCCGAGCTTTTGCAGTGGCTCTTGCTGGCTGTGGTGCAAAGGTTGCGATATGGGGAAGAGGCAGGACCGTACCGGTGGAAGATTCTGTAGAATTAGTCAGAGAAAAACTGGCTGGTAATTGTATTGTTATTGGTCATTCTGTTGATACGGGTGATGTCAAAGCTGTGGAAGAGGCTTTTTGTGATGTGGAAAAAACGCTGGGAACTCCTACCGTTCTTATAAACGGAGTTGGTGGCAATAAGGGGAAGGCCGATTTTCTTGATATGGATGTTTCCTGGTTTGAGGATGTGTTTAGGGTAAATCTTATGAGTGGTCTGGTTGTCCCTACTCAATTGTTTGCCAGAAAATGGGTAGAAAAGGGGATAAGCGGTAGTATCGTAAATATAGCATCAATGGCATCTTATAAGCCTCTGTCCGGTGTTTATGCTTATGCTGCAGCAAAGGCAGCGGTGGTAAATCTTACTCTTGGGCTTGCTCGGGAGTTAGCAGCCCATAATATAAGGGTTAATGCTATTGCTCCCGGCTTTTTTGTGGGAGCTCAAAATAAGGACCTGTTATATGATGATTATGATAACGGTGTGCTTTCTGATAGAGGTAAGCAGATTATAAGCCGTACCCCTTTTGGCCGCTTTGGCAGAGAGGAGGATTTGTATGGAGCTGTTGTCTTTCTTTCCAGCCGCAAGGCTTCTGGATTTATTACAGGAGTGACCATTCCTGTGGATGGCGGATTCCTTGTTGATAATATTTGATTATGGAGTTTTTTATGAAATCTTTTCTTGATAATGATTTTTTGTTGGAAAACAAGGTAGCACAAGAGTTGTATCATGAAGTTGCTGCTAATATGCCAATTTATGACTATCATACTCACCTCTCGCCGGAGGATATACAGGCTGACAGGATTTTTAATGATCTTGGAGAGGTATGGCTTTCTTGTGACCATTATAAGTGGCGGGCAATGCGTTCTGCCGGTATTCCCGAGGAGTATGTTACGGGCAAGGCTTCTTTTAGGGAAAAGTTTTTTGCATGGGCTGATATTGTTCCCATGCTGATAGGTAATCCTTTGTACCATTGGACACATCTTGAGCTGAGGCGATATTTTGGTATAGAAGAAGTCTTGTCTTCTTCTACTGCAGAGAAAGTTTATAATAGAGCTACAGAAATGTTGCAAAGTAGAGAGTTTTCTGTCAGGAGTTTGCTTAAGAGAATGAATGTGACTCTCATCTGCACAACCGATGATCCTGTAAGTAGTCTTTCTCCTCATAGAGAACTAGCAAGGGAAGGCTTTCCAGTAAAGGTGTTGCCAACATTCAGACCGGATTCTGCGCTAAATTATTATCAGCCTGCCGCATGGAATGTTTATATCGATGAGCTTTCTGAGGTGTCAGGTATTGATATAGTAGATTTTTGGGATTATCTTGAAGCTTTAAAAAAGCGTGTGGATTTTTTTCATGAATCGGGATGCAGAATTTCCGATCATGCCATGCTTGCTCCCGTGTATAATATCCTGCCGGAAGCCGAGCTCAAAAAGGCTTTTTCTATTTTGAGAAGCGGTAAGGATATTTCTTTGGAATTACAGAAAGGACTTTATACTCATACTCTTCTTTTTCTGGGAAAACTATATCACGAAAGAAACTGGGCCATGCAGATACATATAGGAGCTCTCAGAAACAATAATACCAGGCTGTTTGAGTCTTTTGGTCCTGATGTTGGATGTGATTCCATAGGGGATTTATCCATTGCAGAATCGCTTGCCAGATTTCTAGATACTTTGGACAGAGAATCGAAATTGCCTCGTACCATATTGTATGTACTAAATCCCAGAGATAATTATGTATTAGGAACAATGATAGGTAATTTCCAGGATGGAAGTATTCCAGGTAAAATTCAGTTTGGTTCTGCATGGTGGTTTAACGATCAGCGTGATGGGATAGAATCTCAGTTAAAAGCTCTTGCCAATCTGGGAGTTCTTTCTTCTTTTGTTGGCATGCTTACGGATTCTAGAAGTTTTATGTCTTTCCCGAGGCACGAGTACTTTAGGCGTGTTTTTTGTAATCTCATAGGAAAATGGGTGGAGTCAGGGGAATATCCATATGATAGGGATATTCTTGAGTTGATTGTTAAAAAGGTTTCTTATAAAAATGCATGTTTTTACTTTGATATACCTATGTAGAATGTATAAATAAGAGATAATCAAATATGATTTGATTTGTATCTGATTGTATGATACAATGCTTGACAAATGAACGGATTATATGGATTTTATTGATATGAAAAATTATGAACCTTTGGATAAGAAGTACATAGAGATTGCAGAAAAACTAAAGGGTGAAATTCTAACGGGAAAGTATAAAGAAGGAGACAAAATCCCCACTATAAGGGAACTCTCCTTGTTGTATGGAGTAAATCCTCAGACTGTCAATAAAGCAACAGCTTACTTGGCAAGTATGGGGTATCTGCAACCCAGACAGGGGATAGGTTCTTTTGTTACAAGACCTTCTCTGTTGTCAAAAAATCATGGTATCTGGATGCTTGTTGATAAGAATAGAAGCAGGCTGTTTTCCAATTTAAACGAAGTGTCCTCTTACCACGCAAAGGATATATATCTTTCTTATCTACTGGAGATGAATCAGCGGGATGTGCCAGGAGGATTTTTCATCTATGAAGAAGGGGCTTCTAAAATTCCGGAGGATTTTCGTGAGAAGGCCAGGAGTGCTGAGGGGTTTATAGTGCAGGGGTCTTTGCCTGATTCTTATATAAGTTTTCTGGTGGAAAATAATATTCCTACTGTTTTAATAAATAGAAGGATTCCTGATAAATATAAAAATAAAGGAAGATTGGGGTCTGTATTAATAGATAACAAGCCTCTTGAGCAGTTGGTCAATTATCTGGTTAGTATGGGACATAAAAGGCTTTTGTATCTTCTTTCTTCTGAATTCGAAGAAAACGAGGTTTTTAAAGAGAGACTCTCTATAGTAAGGAAAACTTTAGAAGGATGGGGCGAAGGCGTTCATTTTGATATTTTTAAGTATCATCCCGGAGACCCTGACTATGTTGAGTCTTTTAAGAAAAAAATAGGAGATGGCTTTTCTGCAGGTGTAGGGTATAACGATATTTCTGCTTTAGGAATCTATTCTCTTGCTCATATGTGCGGGATGAGTATCCCAGAAAATTTTTCTGTAGTAGGTTTTGATGATATCATGGCTTCCAGCTCTGCAGTACCTCCTCTTACTACTATAAGAGTTGATAGAGGAGGTCTTGTCCTTAAGGCGATAGAGGTTCTTGATGTTTTAATTAGAGAAAATGGGAACTGCTATATAGAGGAGTTGTTTCCTACGAGCGTGGTTTTTAGACGGTCTGTTGTTGTGAGAGCTTTATAATATTGTGTTTGTTTCTCAATACTGATGAGGACTGTTCCTGTTTGGGAACAGTCCTTGCTGTGTTCCATTATTTTTATTGATCCTGCTGGTTTCTCTGATTGCTTATATCTGACTATATAAATCAAAGCATGATTTAATAATAGCTACTTTTGTCTATTTTGTTCTCGCAAGTTAATTCTATCTGTTTTATCCGTTGTATTGGTATTAAACCTTCTTTAGATTGGTTATTGATGAAGCTAATGTTAATAAAAATACCATACAATTAGAAAAAAGAATTTGACAATATGAAATTGTATGATATAATATATATCATACAAACATGGAGGCAACGGTGAAAAAGATTGGTAAAGGGTACCGGTTGATAGACCAAAAGGCCCTGTGGCTAATGTTGGTACCAGTAATTGTTTACTTCATTGTCTTTAGGTATCTCCCTATGGGGGGTATTATTATTGCCTTTAAAAGGTACAGTCCTTTTAGAGGGTTTGTAGAAAGCCCTTGGGTTGGGTTAATGTAAGGAATATCCTGACGCCCTATCAAAATTGATAAGGGATTTTGTAAGACAGGATGACGGGCTGCTAATCACTTTTTATGACGGAGAAGTTGTCTATTTGAGTTTGGGCGAGAAGAAAGATAGAGATATTTTTCTGGGAGAGAAGAAGTACACAGGAAATATTGCTCTAATAAGAACCTTCCCTGACTCTTCTGATGTGACCATTGTGTATTCTTCTATGCCCCAGCCTATTAAAGCGGCTAATACTTAATATGGTGCAGAGGACATAATAATCCTCACCAGAAATTTTTATTGCTCCTGGCTTAAGTGCTATAGGCTAATAGCCGGGAGCTGTTATCAATTGTGTTACTATTGTTAATAATTTGTTTTAAAAGGATTTTTTATGGCAGCATATGATATATCTTCTTTAAAAAAAGAAAAAGATTTTTTTATAGGTATAGATTCTGACGGATGTGTTTTTGATAGTATGGAACTCAAACATAAAGAATGTTTCTGTCCGGAATTTATTTATCATTTTTCTTTACAGACTGTTTCCAGATATGCCAGACAAGTTTGGGATTTTGTAAATCTGTATTCAAAAAATCGTGGACTTAATCGTTTTCTTGCTCTTGTAAAGGCTATTGATTTTCTTTCTACTCATCCTGATGTGCAAAAACGTTCTCCTTCGCTTCCTTATCTTGCATCTCTCAGGGGTTGGGTTAAGCGCGAAACAAAATTGGGGATGAACACTCTTAAAACAGAAATAACACAAAATCCTGATCAGGAACTCAAGAGAGTTTATGAATGGTCAAAGGATGTCAACACTGCAGTTGCCAGAATGGTAAAAGGAGGTGTTCCTCCTTTCCCTTATGTAAAAGAATCCATGAAACTTATGACCCAATATGCAGACACTCTTGTTGTAAGCCAGACACCTTTTGATACTCTTAAGCATGAGTGGGAAGAGCAGGGAATAATTGGCTATATGAAGGCCATAGCCGGACAAGAGGTTGGTAATAAGGCAGAACAGATTGCTGTGGCCGCAAAACAGGGATATAAACCTACCCATATGCTTATGATTGGGGATGCACCAGGTGATTTGGAGTCAGCAAAAGCCAACAATGTTATGTTCTTTCCCATTATCCCAGGACAAGAAGAAAATTCATGGAAAGAGTTATATGAGGAGGGACTTATGCGTTTCTTTGAAGAAAAATATGCTGGGGAATATCAGGAAAGCTTGATAGAGAGATTCAATAAGTCATTACCTTCTGTGCCTCCCTGGGAGGAAGTATGATTTATTTTGAAAGAGGTGGAGAGCAATTATCGCTCTCCGATGATGACCTCAAAGAAGGACTTTATATTGCTCTGGAACGTTTTGGTAAAGTAAATAGTGCTTTGATTGTTCCTCCAGATATTACAAGGCTGCATTCCAAGGCTGGTGAGCTTTCTTGCATGGCTTATCACTATCTTGGCGATGCTTGCAAAGGTGTTTTACCGGCCTTGGGTACCCATGTTCCTATGACTTATGAAGAAAAAAGAAAAATGTATCCCGATATACCTCTTGATTTGTTTATTGATCACAACTGGAGAACAGATGTAGTGACGCTAGGTGAAGTTCCTGCTGAGTATGTGAGAGAGGTTTCCGAGGGTAAGGTTAGCTTCTCATGGCCAGCACAGGTAAATTATCATCTGCTGGAAAATCATGATTTGATTCTTTCTATAGGTCAGGTTGTTCCACATGAGGTAATAGGGCTTGCAAATTATACTAAGAATATCTTTGTAGGAACCGGTGGTTCCGAAGGAATAAACAAAAGTCATTATTTGGGTGCTGTATATGGGATGGAACGTATGATGGGCAGAATCCATACTCCTGTCCGTAAGGTTATGGGATATGCTGCTTCTCATTTTTGCAGAGAGATTCCCATCTTATATGTCCTCACTGTTCTGTCTCCCGATGACTCTGGCAGACTTGTTGTTAGAGGATTGTATATAGGTGACGATGATGCTTGTTTTGAGAAAGCAGCTTCTCTTTCTCAGCAAGTTAATATCACTTATCTTGATCAACCTGTAGATAAGGTTGTTGTTTATCTTGATCCTCACGAATACCGAAGTACCTGGCTTGGGAATAAGTCAATTTATAGAACAAGAATGGCAATTGCAGATAGAGGAGAACTTATAGTTCTTGCTCCTGGCGTAAAGGAGTTTGGTGAGGATGCTACTATAGATAGGTTAATCCGCAAGCATGGATACAAGGGTACTCCTTATATTCTTGCTGCTGTAGAAAAAGATAACGAACTCAGAGAAAATTTGAGTGCTCCTGCTCATCTTATTCATGGTTCTTCGGAAGGGCGGTTTACGGTTACATATGCTGCTGGAGGACTGAGTAAAGAAGAGGTGGAATCCGTAGGTTTTAATTATATGGATTCTGATAAAGCCATTGATTTATATATGCCAGAAGATCTTAATGCCGGATGGAAGGAGAAAAATGGAGAACGTTATTATTTTATTCCCAATCCGGGTGTAGGGCTTTGGGCATGGCGCAAAAAATTTTGGGAAGAAGAGTAACAAGTTTGGCGACATAAATTTTTTAAGGAGTTTTGTATGAGAAAAGCAGATACAGATATAGGGTTGATTGGTCTTGCGGTTATGGGCCAAAATCTTGCACTTAACATAAATGATAAGGGTTATTCGATAGCTGTCTTTAACAGAACAACAAAAAAAACAGAAGATTTTATTGCTGGACCTGCAAAAGGTAGAGAGACAGTATACGGAGCATATACTTTGGAAGACTTTGTTTCTTTACTTTCGCGTCCCAGAAAAATCATTCTCATGGTTAAAGCAGGTAGTGTTGTTGATGATTTTATAAATAGCCTTCTTCCTCTGCTGGAAGAGGGAGACGTGATAATAGATGGCGGAAATTCTTATTTTGAAGATTCCATAAGGCGTACAAAAGAACTGGATGCAAAAGGTATTCTGTTTGTAGGTACCGGAATATCAGGTGGAGAAGAAGGTGCGCGTAAAGGTCCTTCTATGATGCCTGGCGGCAATCCAAAGGCATGGCCTATTGTCAAGGATATCTTTCAGTCTATTGCTGCAAAAACTCCGGATGGAAAAGCTTGTTGTGATTGGGTTGGTCCTGATGGAGCAGGGCATTTTGTAAAAATGGTTCACAATGGCATAGAGTATGGAGATATGCAGATTATCTCGGAGGTCTATCACATCATGAAGTCTCTTCTGGGTCTGTCTCACGAAGAAATGGCTGACATATTTGAGCAATGGAATAGAGGGAGCCTCAATTCTTATTTGATAGAAATAACAAGGGATATTCTAAGATATAAAGATTCTGATGGCACTCCTCTTCTGGAGAACATTCTTGATACGGCAGGACAAAAAGGAACCGGTAAGTGGACAGGCATAGAAGCTCTGGAGCATGGTGTTCCTGTTACTCTCATAGTAGAAGCTGTTTTTGCACGTGCTTTGTCTGCATTCAAAGAAGAGAGAGTAAGAGCTTCCGAGCTTTTCGGAGAACCTGTTATACCTTGGAGCGGTTCAAAGGAAGAAAAAGCTAAGATTGTTTTGGACTTGGGAGAAGCTCTTCTTGCATCAAAGATTATTTCTTATGCTCAGGGTTTTATGCTGATGCGTGAGGCCTCTATCTCAAACAATTGGTCCCTTGATTTTGCCAATATTGCTACTCTATGGAGAGCAGGTTGCATAATAAGAAGCGTTTTTCTGGATAAAATACGTGAAGCATATTCCGATAACCCTGGACTGGAAAATCTTTTGTTTGCACCGTTCTTTAAGAACACCTTGCTTAAAGCAGAGTCTTCCTGGCGTAGGGTCATAAGCCTTGCATCCATTCATGGAATCCCTGTGCCTGCCATGTCCTCAGCACTCTCTTTCTTTTTTGCTTACAGGTCTTCCAGACTTCCGGCCAATATGATCCAGGCCCAACGTGACTACTTTGGCGCACACACATACGAGAGAACAGACAAGCCTCGAGGACAGTTCTTTCATACCAATTGGACAGGGGAAGGCGGAGCTGCCACTTCCGGAACATACAATGCATGATGATTACAGATTGGGCTTCGTAAGAAGCCCTTTTTTATACCGAACGCGCCCTGATGCACAGCATCATGGCGCTGCCTCCGGCAGAAGCATAATAGTAAGGATTCTGTATTATTAACACGTACTCTGCCGAAGGCAGGCAGAAGGCGAATAGCTTTTGCAGTTTGCCCATAAGCACGCCTTCTGCCGTTCGGTATTTTTTATGTTTTGTTTTTTGGCTGGCTTTGTATTATGCTGAAAAAAGGAGGATATATGAAAACATTTGTGCTTGATACCAATGTTCTGATTCACAGGCCGGATGCGATTCTCAGTTTTAAAGAAAATGAGGTTGTGATTCCTATCTGGGTGCTGGAGGAGTTGGATAAGCTCAAGAGCTATAGCGATGAGCGCGGTAGAAATGCAAGACATGCAATACGATTTCTGGATGAGCGGAGAAAAAAAGGTAACTTAAGCGAGGGGGTTACTATTGAGCATGGGATTATTCTGCGTGTCCTTTTGGGGCATTTTGGCAGGATAGAAGGGCTTATTGCTGATAAGCCTGATAATCAGATTATTCTTGCGGCTCATCACCTGCAGCAGGAAGGCAGGGATGTTTTTTTTGTATCCAAGGATATCAATGCGCGGGTTAAGGCTACTGCGATTGGGGTTCGCTCCGTGGATTATGAAAAACAGAAAGTAGATATTGCAACCTTGTATTCGGGTTATAGTGAGCAGGATGTAAAGGATGAGCTTATCGATAAACTGGAGGAAGACGCAGAGGTTGCCGCTCAGGGCGGATATTATCCCAACCAGTGTGTCCTGCTAAGAGGATCCAAGTCAGGACGAGAGGTTCTTTCCATATATCGTGCGGACAGAGCAGTTTTAGAGCTGCTTCCTCCGTTTCCATCAAGCATATGGGGTGTAAAGCCCAGAAACAGAGAACAGGAGGCGGCGCTCAATCTGCTTATGGATGATTCTATAGGACTTGTGAGCCTTATTGGTAAAGCCGGTACCGGAAAGACTCTCATGGCGGTTGCCGCAGGACTTAAAAAGGTGCTGGAAGAAAAACGCTATAAGCGACTACTTATAACAAGGCCTGTTGTTCCCATGGGAAAGGATATAGGTTTTTTACCCGGAGACAAAGAAGAAAAACTCTCCCACTGGATGCAGCCCATATTTGACAATCTTGATTACCTTATCAATGTATACACCCGTGGCCACATAAAAAGCGTTGATGAGCTTATAGACTCTGATCTGCTAGAGATGGAGGCAGTTTCTTTTATCCGTGGGCGTTCTCTGCCTCATCAGTATATCATAATAGACGAGGCACAGAACCTCTCCCCGCATGAGATTAAGACCATAGTCAGTCGTGCTGGTGATGATACCAAGATGGTTTTGACGGGTGACCCGTATCAGATAGACAGCCCTTATCTTGATTCCAACTCCAACGGACTAACTTATCTTGTGGATGCCTTTAAAGGACAGGATCTATTTGGCCATATGCTCCTCAGGACATCGGAGAGGAGCAGACTGGCAGAACTTGCAGCGGAGTTGCTGTAAAGTCTTTAAGAACAGAATTTTTAAACCGAACGCGGGAAAAGCTTGAGCTTTTCCCGCTGCCTTTGGTAGAAAAAAACGCAATCCTTTTTGTCTCTTATCTGCCAAAGGCAGCAGGGAGCGCGTTCTTTTTGTCTGTTATTAGTTGGGTGATGCGCTCCCTGCGTTCTGTATAAAATAAATTTTACAAGTATTTCTTTCTATTGTAAGATATTTATAGATTGACAATTGATGACTTCTGGTACAAAATAAAAACAAATCCAAAAAGGAACATGGCCATGGAGAGTAAAGTTATTCTTATTGTAGATGACGAAGAAATTAATCTCGAGTTTTTTGACATAATGCTTTCTAAACTTGGTTTTAGAGTGGAGAAGGCAAAAGACGGTCAGGAAGCTCTAGAAAAGATTAAAGAAACGATACCGGATCTTGTTCTTCTAGACAACATTATGCCCAAGCTCTCCGGATGGGAGGTTACACGGATTCTCAAGACAGACCCTGATTATGCGGCATATTCTAACATACCTATCGTAATGTTTTCTGCGATGGACGATGTGCGCGATAAGATAGAGGGATTTGAGCTTGGAGTTGAGGACTATATAACCAAGCCCTTTAATTTCTCCGAGGTTCTTTCAAGAATAAATTCTGTGCTAAAACATCAGGAAATGTCGGCACAGCTAATACAGAGGCAGAGACGTCTTGCGGTACTGGAGTCTCTCAATAAATCTTTTTCCTTTTTTGCAAGTCATATAAAAGAACCACTGGAAAAGATAGATTCAAAGATAGATAATATAAATATAGAAGATAAAAACGAGGTTAATGGCTTTCTTGCAGAGGTAAAGGAATTATCCAGGATGATGCTTGCCAGCCTTGAAGGACTGGAAGAAGAAATAGATGAGCTTTCCAGACAGGATAGCAATCTTAAGAATGCAGAGCTTACTTTGGATGAGCTTGAGGCCAAGTATCAGAAGCACTTCAAACTCTGGAAAGAGCGGGAGGCTGTTAAGGAGGAGAGATGATCTCCAAAGAAAAACAGAAGGTGCTTGATTATTTTGCAAAAGGCAGAAACTTCTATAAACTTATGGAGTTTGAAAAAGCCAAAGAAGAATTTGCAAAAGCACTTGCAATAGATCCTGAGGACGGACCTTCCAAGGTTTATTATGCCAGATGTCTTCATTATATAAAAAATCCACCCCCTGATGACTGGGATGGCGTCTTTGTTATGACTACAAAATAACGGGAGAACTTAATACATGCAGACTGTTCTTGCAAATGTGGGGATAGAGCATACGCCCCATAAAATAGGTAGAAACGTATCTGTAAAAGGAAAATTAAAGCTAGAAGAGCCCATATCCATAGAAGGCTTTTTTAAGGGGACTATAAAGAGCACCAGTATTGTGGCAATAGCTGAGTCGGCAGAGGTCACTGCGAATATAGAGGCAGATATCGTGATAGTTGCAGGAAAGCTTGAGGGGGATATACTGGCGGATAACCAGGTTTTTCTGCTTGATACTTGCAGGATGAAAGGTTCCATAAGGACATCAAGAATAAGCATAGCTGACAATGCTGTTTTTGAAGGGGAGTGCCAGATGTTAAGCTCGCCGGAAGAAGTGGATATTTTTTCCTACACAGTAGAGCAGCTGTCCAATAATCTCAAGCGTCTTTAAGATATGAAAGCAACGATAATAATAGTAGGGACCGAGTTAACCCGTGGAAGAATCTCAGATAGCCATGTTTCTTTTATTTCTTCTTCTCTCTTCTCCATTGGTATAGAAACGGAAAAAGCAGTCATAATACCAGATAAACCCGATGTCATAATACGGGAACTTTCTGAATCCTGCAAATCTGCGGATATAATTTTTATATCCGGAGGGCTGGGACCTACCTCTGATGACCATACAAGGGATGTCCTATCGGCTGTATCCGGGAAGAAACTTGTCTTCAGAACGGATTTGTGGGATACCCTGACAGAGAGATATCCTCACCTTGGTAGCAGTATGTCCAATAAAAAGCAGGCCATGCTGCCAGAGGGCTTTACTCCCATAGATAACACCAACGGCACGGCTCCTGGTATATATGGCAGGATAGGGAATGCTATAGTATTTGCACTTCCGGGCCCCCCCGGAGAGCTTATTCCAATGTACAATAATCATGTACTTCCTATGCTCAGAGGCCTCACTTCTGACAGAATATACCCCTCCCATGAAAAGATGTATACATGTTTTCTTATTCCTGAGTCCAGGTTGGAGGATGCTCTGCTGGACTTGGGAATCCCTGGTCTTAGTTGGGCTACCCAAGCCCAGACGGGAAGAGTATTGTTGATTCTCACAGCTTCCTCAAAAAAACCGGTGGAAGATGCCGTTGTTTATCTTAGAAAAAAATTCTTGTCCTATTTTATTTTGGAAGGAAATGTTAATATATACGAACTTTTACTCAATGAGTTAAAAAAACAGAGTCTGCTTATTGCTGCCGCGGAGTCCTGTACCGGAGGAGCTTTTTCTTATGGCCTTACTTCTGTCCCCGGTGCTTCTTCTGCCCTTTGGGGGGCTTTTGTGGTATACAGCAATGAAGCAAAGAGAAAAATCCTCGGAGTGAGTGAAGATATATTTTATTCTTACGGAGCGGTTTCTTCACAATGTGTTTCTGCTATGCTTAAAGGGCTTTTTTCCATAAGCACTGCTTCTGTTGGAATAGCTATATCCGGGATTGCAGGACCTTCTGGAGGAAGTGAGGAGAAGCCTGTAGGGACTGTTTATATTGCCGTAGGCAGAAGAGAATCAGAAGAGCTTGTGGTAAAACTTTCTCTCAGAGGCAGCAGAGAAAAAATAATGCATAGGGCAGCTCTTGTTGCGGCTGTACTTGCTTATACAATAATCAGGTATCCGGACCTTGACATGGGAGGGGTAAAAGAATATATTGAAAATAAATTGGTCTGATTTATTGCTATCCTGCTTTTGGAGATTATCTTTTGATAATTACTTTGCCTTTTTATAGTTATAATATATTAGAAAATTAACTGTAATGATAAAGCCAGTGTGCTTATATTGTCCAATTTGTATGTAGAATATCAATTATATGGAGTTTTTTGATGGCCATATTGCGCAAAAACAAAAAGAATTCTGCAGAGGATTCTAACACTCTGCCCTTGGAACTTGAAGAATCCAAGACCGGCCTCCAGGAAGAAGATAACATCTCGGAGAGTAAAACTATTATTCCTTCTAATTCTGATATCCAACATGAAACATCCGAGGACCAGGGCGATGCCAGCAATGAAACATCTAATGTCCATAGTGCTGAGACGACCGCAGCTTTGGAGAATGGAAAAAAAGAAGAAAAGACTGAGGATAATTCGGAAAAAGTTACAAAGAAAAGAAGCAGAAAAAAACAAGTTGTTGTTGTAAAAAACAATGGCAGCAAATCTGATAAAGAAAAACCCATAGCGGAGACCCTTTTATCCGATATATCGGAGACTGTAGGGGAAGAGGTTTCCGAGCCTTCCTCTGTGCAAGGGGAAGTTGATATAAACAGCCTTGCAGAGTGGATACACAAGCTTGCAAAACCTTACAGACCGTACAGGATGATTATGCCTACGGTTCCGGGAGGGATAACCATCAACGAGGTTGTTCTCCTGGACATGAAAGATTTGCGCAGGCTTGCAGAGCTTTTAGGTATAAAACATGATGAACTTGTTTCTTATAGAAAACAAGAGCTTGTCTATGAGATTCTCAAGAGCTATATGAAAAGTAACGGCTCAATATATGCTTATGGTTCTCTTGAGATTCTCCCAGATGGCTACGGATTTTTACGCTCTCCTCAAAACAATTATCTCAACGGAGCTGACGACATATATATGTCTCCTTCTCAAATAAGACTCTTTAACCTAAAAACAGGAGATACTGTATATGGTCAGATAAGACTACCCAACAAGGAAGGAGAGCGCTATTTTGCCATGCTGAGGGTAGAGAGTGTGAACTTTACAGACCCCTCTGTTGCCCAGCAGCGCATACCGTTTGAAAACCTTACCCCTGTTTATCCTGATTGTAGACTAGAACTGGAAACAAAAAATCCCAGCATATCTATGCGCATGATAAACCTCTTCTGTCCTATAGGTAAGGGACAGCGAGGCCTTATAGTTTCTCCTCCTAGGACAGGTAAGACAATACTCCTGCAGCAGATTGCCAATGCCATAACAGAAAATCATCCGGAAGTTTATCTGATTGTCCTGCTCATAGACGAGCGACCAGAAGAAGTTACGGACATGCAGCGCAATGTAGAGGCAGAAGTAGTTTCTTCTACCTTTGACGAGCAGGCAAAAAATCACGTACAGGTTGCGGAGATGGTGCTTGAGAAATCCAAGCGCCTTGTAGAACACGGCCATGACGTCGTTATCCTCCTAGACTCTATAACCAGACTTGCCAGAGCATATAACCAGACAGTTCCTACATCAGGAAAGATACTCTCCGGTGGTGTGGACTCCAACGCTCTTCACAGACCCAAGCGTTTTTTTGGTGCCGCCCGTAACATAGAAAACGGAGGGAGCCTTACCATTGTAGCCACAGCCCTTATAGACACAGGCAGCAGAATGGATGAGGTTATCTTTGAGGAATTCAAAGGCACAGGCAACATGGAAGTTCATCTTGACAGACGCCTCTCTGATAGACGTATCTTTCCTGCAATAAATATCAAAAAATCAGGCACAAGACGCGAGGACCTGTTGCTTACTCCAGAGGAGATGAGTAAAATGATTCTTCTCAGGAACGTCATAAGTCCGCTTGAAGACGTAGATACTACAGAATTCATTATTGACAAAATGGTAAAAACCAAGAATAATGAAGCATTCTTAAAATCCATGAATACACCACTTGCCACAACAGATGGCATGTAAGAAAGACGGAGTAATATTATGAAACAAGGCATTCATCCGGAATATCGACCTGTTGCATTTAGAGACACTTCTACGGGTACGGTGTTTATCGCTCATTCTACCATTAAAACAAAAGAAACAATCAAGCATGAGGGCAAGGAGTATCCACTCTATGAGTTGGAAATCTCCAGTGCTTCCCATCCCTTTTTTACGGGAACACAGAAGCTTGTTGACACTGCCGGTCGTATTGAGCGCTTTAGAAAAAAGTACAATATCAAAGAATAGCTCTTATTGTATCTTTTTTAGAAGGTCTGTCCCAGACAGACCTTTTTTTATTTTATACCGAACGCGTGATGACGCTTTGCATCATCACGCTGCCTTTGGCAAAAAAGTTTCCCAAATCCACAAGAGACTTACATAGAATATCTAATATATATGGAAGAAAGTTTATTTCTGATAACCTAGATACTCAAAAAGCCCTTTATCAGAATTTACCCACATCCCTGACTCAATCTCATTTTGCCACATGGATGCAATATACTCATCCACCTGTATACGAGAATCCCCCCAGTACCCGTTTCTGTAAGGATGCGCCCACATAGGCTGCTTATTCCAGTCTGCATTGATATAAACAACAGCCTTTATGATATCCCTGTTCCTTTTAATAAAATTGAGAAAAGGGACAAACCATTCTTGCCATATATCTTCCGATGATTTTTTTTCTATGACATCCCCCGGATTATAATGCCTTCCCTTATAATAAACAGGAACAATAGCAGAACGTGTTTTCCCTTCTATATCATAGCCCTGAGGAGTTGCTTCGCAAATCATCACAGGTTTAGCATGAGCCCTGGCAAAGTCAAGAATGGCTTCTCTTTGTCTCTCTGCAATATCAAGAGACACAAGCTCTGGAAAAGCCCTGCTGTTTACTGCAAACACGGAAAATCCGCACCAATCCACATAAGCATCTCCCGGATAATAAGCCTCAAGAAGCTTGTAATAAGAAGAATATCTCTCATAAGTTCCCCAAGGAGAAGCGGCAGCCTGCCAGACCATTGCAAAATTATCCGTTATCTTGGCAAGTCTGTTTCTAGTATATCTAAAAGCTTGTACATAAGATGCAGAATCATAAGCATTCCACGGCCCCTCAAACTCATATCCAAAACGCAAAAAAACAGGCCTGTCTGCTTCTTCTATAAAACGTCCAAGCTCATCCAGTTTTCTATCAAGCTTGCCGGAAACAATATCATCGAGAGCCCCTACCACATAGAGACCAATGACAAGAACGCTGTTTTGATATTTTGATAGAAGTTCCGATGCATTGAGTCTGCCTGCTCCGTAATTCTCGTCATTGTAAAGCCCTCTTAGAGCTGAACTCATAGTAAGAGAAGTATAGAACACCACACCAGCAGGTTCTGGAAACGACCCCTCATTAACATATCCTGCAATGCTGTCGTTATCCTGACCTATTATCAATAATATTCTATCATGACCGGGATGAAATTTTGAGGCTTCATAAGAAGAAAGCGATGAACAAGAAAAAATAACAGAAAAAATAAAAAAAAGCTGGAAAAATCTATCATGTCGTTTTAGCATATAAATAGCACCTCTCATTTTGAAGACATTGATAAAATATAATATAAAAAAGGAGTTTTAAAAAGCAGATAAAAAATATAAAAAAAACTTGCGCGTTTTTTGTTTGCATATTATAATGCACCTGTCTATACAAACAAACAACAGGTTGTGTATACAACCTGAAAATCCCTTAGAGGAGGTAAGGATGAAGCTTACTTTCAAAACAATTATTGCAGCACTTGCGATTCTTCTTATTGCAGGTGTTGTCTTTGCTCAGGGCGGCAAGGATAGTGGCGCAACTCTTACATCAAGTGGTGAGCCGCTTCAGGTCTGGTCATTTACAGATGAGCTCCAGAAGCCACTTGATCACTTTAAAGAGGCTTCCGGAGTGGAGTATGAGTACACAATCGTTCCTCACGAGCAGTACATGACTAAGCTCCGTCAGGTTCTTGCAGCTGGAACCAATGTTCCTGATGTGTTCACAGGTGAGGCTCAGTTTGTAAGAGAGCTTGTTGATGGCGGATTCTGGGACAATCTCTCTGATGCTCCTTATAATGCAGATCTTTCTGACATGTATAAGTATGCTGTCGACCTTGCTCGCGATGAGGACGGTAAGGCTCGCGGTCTTACATGGCAGACAACACCTGGTGCTGTATTCTACAGAAGAAGCCTTGCCAAGAAGTACCTCGGGACAGATGATCCTAACGAAGTAGCTAAGTACTTCAAGGATATGGATACATTCCTCAACACCGCTCGCATGGTTAAGGAGAAAAGCGGCGGCCAGGTTAAGATCATTCCTGGTATTGGCGAGCTCATGTGGATACCTTATGCTGCAAGAAAGCATGCTTTCATAGAGAATGGCAAGTTTATTCTTGACGATGTGTATCTTTCTTACTTTGACCTTGTTAAGACTCTCAGAGATGAAGAACTTACTGCAGAAGCAGGCCAGTGGTCCCCCGCATGGTTTGACGGCATGAAGAAGGACAGCAACATAATGTCTTACTTTGGCTGCACATGGTTCCTCCATTATGTTCTTAAGCCCAATGCTCCTGATTCCAAAGGCGATTGGGGTATGACATCTCCTCCCTCCTTCTACTTCTGGGGTGGTACTTGGCTTGGTATTTATACAAAGAGTAATAATAAGGCTCCTGCATGGGAGTTTATCAAGCACTTTACTCTAGATCCAGAAACCATGACATGGTGGGCAAAAGAGACAGGTGACTTTATCAGCAACAAAACAGTTGTAATGAAGATAAAGGATACTTTCTCTGATCCTTATCTCGCAGGGCAGAACCACTATGAGTACTTTGCAAAGCTCGCTGACAAGGTTGACGGCTCTCTTGTAACTGGTAAGGACCAGGAGATTCTCAACTTCATAGGTCAGGCTGTTGGTGACTACATTGATGGTAACCTCACCAAGGAAGAGGCTATCAAGTCTATCAAGGATAACGTTAAGAATGCTTATCCTGACCTTATAGTAGAATAAGTTTTATGGCGGCTGCTGCTTTCTGCGGCAGTCGCTCTTTTATTATCCCGGGAGGAAGATGTGAGAGAGAGAAGAACGGAGAGGATGGGGTATCTGTTTATATTACCCTTTTTTCTTTTTCTGGTGTTGTTTAGTTTCTATCCGCTTATAAATACGCTTGTTTTGAGTTTTCACAGGTATGACGGCCTTTTGACCTTCAAGCCTGTGGGAATTAAACACTATGCAGGGCTGATTACGGATTCCAAATTTTGGACAGCCTTTATAAGTACTTGGCAGATATGGCTTCCCAATATATTGATGCAGCTGGCACTTGCATTTCTTGTTTCTGTTTTGTTTACGGAGGTTAGACTCAAGGTTAAGGGCGTGGGGTTTTTTAGAGCAGTGTTCTTTTTCCCCAACCTTGTTACAGCGGCATCTATTGCTCTTTTGGTAAATGTTATGCTTGACTGGAAACACGGTGCGTTAAACCAGATGCTCTTTGGCGATAATATAGAAGCATATATAAACTGGTGGAAGGAGCCTGCAAGAGCACAGTTTATAGTCTCTATTATACAAACTTGGCTGTGGTTTGGATATACTGCGATTATTCTCACGACAGGTATACAGGGTATACCTCGTACATATTACGAGGCAGCCTATGTGGATGGAGCAAGTTCATGGCAGATCTTCTGGAAAATAACAATGCCCCTGCTTGCTCCCATAGTTACATACGTTGTTATAACAAGTCTTATAGGGGGAATGCAGATTTTTGATATTCCGTATATATTGCGTGCAGGGTTAAGCGGTGCAACGGGTACTGCTCTTACAACTATGGTTGTTTATCTGTATGATATGGGATTTAGGTTCCATAGAATGGGATATGCGGCTGCAGTTTCTTATATGTTGTTTTTCCTCATCGTTGCATTATCGCTTATATACTTTTTCCTTACACGTGAGAGAAAAAGCGGGGAGAATAAAAAATGACAGTAGATATGGCAATAGATAATAATAAACGCTCTTATATAATTCAGAGAGTCGTAGTATATACCGTTCTTATTGTGTTGGCTATTCTATGTGCAATACCATTTTATCTTATGTTTATTAACTCAACACGTGCCAGTGCGGATATCAACCATGGATTGAGTTTTATACCGGGAACTTATCTCTTAAAGAATTTTAAGAAACTTGTGGAGCTTGGTTCCGGACAGGTTAATGTTTTTAGAGGTTTGCTTAACAGTGCTTTTATAGCCAGTACCAGTACGGTTCTTGGTTTATATGTGGCATCTCTTGCTGCATATGGCTTTGCTTTTTATAACTTTAAAGGTAAGAATGCATTGTTTGCTATAATCCTTGCCGTGCTTATGGTTCCTGTTCAGCTTGGTCTTATAGGATATTTCCAGCTTGCTCAGGTGTATAAGTTGCTTGATACGTATTGGGCACTTATCTTGCCGGCTGGAGCTAATGTGTTCTCGGTATTTTTTCTAAGGCAGTATGCCGGTTCTGTTATAGACTATGAGATGATACAGGCGGCAAGAATAGAGGGTGCGGGCGAGGTTAGGATATTCCATACAATAGGGTTACCTCTTTTAAAATCCGGTATAGCTACAATGGCTATCTTTGCCTTTGTTGGAAACTGGAACAACTATCTTGGGCCTCTTGTTCTTCTTTTCTCAACAGAGAAGTTCCCTATTCCTGTTATAATAGGTCAGCTAAATACAAGCACTTATAAAACAGATTTTGGTGTCCTGTATCTTGCAATTGCTCTCTCTCTTACACCCATTTTAATAATCTTTGTTATTTTTCAGAGATTTATCATAGAGGGTATAAGCCTTGGTGCACTCAAGGAGTAGAGCAGATGCGGAAGATAAAGAATCCTGTTCTCAGAGGATTTCACCCTGATCCGTCCATTGTACGGGTCGGGGATGATTTTTATATAGCTACTTCTACTTTTGAGTGGTTTCCTGGGGTGTGTATTTATCACAGCCGTGATCTTGTAAACTGGAACCTTGTAGCAAGGCCTCTGGATAGTGTAAAAAAGCTCCCACTCGCTGGTATACGTGCATCAGGTGGTGTCTGGGCTCCCTGTCTTAGTCACGATGGCAAAAAATTTTATCTGATATATTCTATAGTAAGAACATGGGCTGGTAGAGGACGTTCTGTAGAAGATCCTAAGGATGTTGATAACTTCCTCATCACTTCTAAGAAAATAGATGGTAAATGGTCTAATCCGGTTTATCTCAATTCCAGTGGTTTTGATCCTTCTCTTTTTCATGATGATGATGGTAGAAAATGGCTTGTAAATATGGAATGGGATGACAGACCTGGCAGGAACCATTTTTCTGGTATTCTTCTGCAGGAATATGATCCTCGCAAAAAAATGCTTGTAGGAAATATCAAGAAGATTTATACGGGAACTGATATCGGACTAACGGAGGGTCCCCATATTTACAAGAGAAATGGTTGGTACTATTTGCTTGTTGCGGAGGGTGGTACTTCTTATGCTCATGCTGTTACTCTTGCACGTTCTCGCAATCTGGAAGGGCCCTATGAGACACATCCTGCTAATCCTATTCTTACAAGTGTTTCTGACAGGGAGGCTTTTAACAGGGCAATAGAAAAAGGGGAAGATTTTCTTTCTTATGTTGTTCCTGGCCTACAGAAGGCAGGTCATGCAAGTATAGCTCCTCTCACCAATAACAAATGGATAATGGCACATCTTTGTGGTAGACCTCTCAAAGATACTCCGTATTGTCCGCTAGGAAGGGAGACTGCCTTACAGCTTTGTGAGTGGAGAGATGATGATTGGCTTTATGTTCTTGATGACAATCACCCTAGGCAAGAGATTGTTCTGGACCTCCCACCTGTGGATAAGAAAGAAGATAGAGAATTCTTTGATAGCTTTGAGAATAGTACTTTGGATAAGGTCTATCAGTTTCCACGCATTCCTCTTGATAAATATGTTTCTCTCAAGGATAGGCCAGGTTTTTTGCGTCTTTATGGTCGAGAGTCAATTGTTTCCGAGTTTGAACAAGTTCTTGTTGCAAGGCGCGTACAGGCTTTTTCCTGGATGGCTGAGACGTGTATAGAGTTTGAGCCGGAAAATCATCAACAAAGAGCAGGTCTCGTAGTAAAATATGATGAGGCAAATCAGTATTATCTAAGAATAACAAGGGAGGATGACGGTAATATTGTTTTGGCTGTTGTAGCTTATGATCATGGTGCTTCGTCTGTTCTCCCTTCTTCCGAGATAGTGCTTTCTTCTTCCAGGGTATATCTTAGAGCTGAGATGAACTATAAGGATATATATTTCAGCTATTCGGAAGACGGATTAAAATGGCAAAGAATAGAGCATTCGTTTGAGTCATGGAAGTTGTCAGACGATTATGTGGAGCCTATGGGATTTACAGGTATGTTTGTAGGTATGGCCTGTCAGGACCTTACAGGCAGGAAAAGATATGCTGATTTTGAATATTTCTTGTACAGAGAATTGGAATAAGCGATATTCTCTTGTTATATTAATGAGCGGGAGAACCAATGGAATCATTATCTGTGCCTAAATATGTACAGATAAAGAATAATCTCATTAAAATTATAGAAGAGGATGGTCTTAAGGAGGGGGATATCCTCCCCTCTGAGACTTTTCTTGCCACAAGCTATGGGGTTAGTAGAGTCACTGTGAGACAGGCTATAGATCTTCTCGTAAGAGAAGGGCTTGTATATAAGATTCAGGGAAAGGGTACCTTCTATAGGGGAAAGCCTAAGAAGTCAAAAGATGCCAGAACCCATCTGATAGGTGTTATTTCTCCCATAACAAGATGGTACATATATCCGCATATCCTTGATGGTATAGAACAGAAGGTTCAGGAGTATAAGTATGGGGTTATGATTGGCAATTCCCGTGGAGATGTGGATAAGGAGTATGCCATTATACAGGATATGATAAGGAAGGGTGTGGAAGGGATTCTTCTGGAGCCTGCTGCAAGTTCTTTTTTTATGACCAGACAGGCGAGGACTCTTCTCCCTTCTCTTAAGATTCCTGTTGTTCTTATTGATTCTTTTTACGAAGAGGCAAGATCTTATCTCTCTATGATAAGTCCAGATGATGTGGAAGGTGGAAAACGTGCTGCAGACTATCTTGTAAAGATGGGACATAAAAAAATAGGGATTCTATATAAGCGTGATGTAATGGCAGGTCGTTTGCGTTATCTTGCATTTAAACAGAGACTTGAGGAACTAGGCTGTCCTCTTGATCCTTCCTGTGTATGGACTTTTTCCAGCGATGAGGGTGTCAACGATGTCGAACCTACAAAGAGGCTTGTTAGAAAGTTCCTTATGATGGATAGCCGGGTACGGCCCACGGCGATGTTCTTTTTTAACGATGAGACAGCTTTGCATGGTTTTCAGATGATAAGAGCAGCGGGCCTTTCTGTTCCCGATGATGTTTCTATTCTTAGTTATGATGATTCTGAGTTTGCAAGATTCTGTGAGGTCCCTCTCACTTCTATTTCTCATCCAAAAGAGGAGCTAGGTCGTCGTGCTGTGGAGGTTCTTGTAGGTATAATAGAAGGGGACATTATGCCTCCCCAGCAGATTCTTTTTGCTCCACATATAGTGGAGAGACATTCTGTTATTTGTCGTTCTTGATTTATTATTTAGCTATATTGCTTTTATATCTTGCTAGAAACAGTTAATTCTTCTTTTGTCTGTTTGTTTAATACAGTTAAATTAAAAAGTTATATCTGTATAGTGCAAAAAGATAGGAGAATTCCAAAGTCCCATCAAAATGATTGTATCCTTGTACCATCTGATAACAATGGTCAGAAATTTAAACCAGTCGAGCACAAAGATATGCCCGACTGGCCTGTTTTAAAGCTGCAATTATCAGCAAATTATGCGTTATAGGCTCCTGATGTGGTATTGCCCCCTTCTCCTGTCCAGTTAGTGTGAAAAAACTGCCCACGGGGTTTGTCTGTTCTCTCATATGTATGAGCTCCAAAGTAGTCGCGTTGTGCTTGGATGAGATTTGCCGGCAGCCTGTTGCTTTTGTAAGAGTCCAAGAAGGAAAGTGCGGATGAAAGTGCGGGTACAGGGATTGCGTGTTGGACTGCAGTTGCTATTACCTCTCTCCATTGGTCTTGTTTTTTTGTTATAAGGTTTGCAAAGTAGGGTGCAAGAAGCATGTTGGGTATGTCAGGACTTTCTTTGTACGCTTCTATGATTGAATCTAAGAAAGAACTTCGTATTATGCATCCCGCACGCCAGAGGGTCGCAATATTTGCAAAGTCCAGCTGCCAGTCGTATGCTTTTGCAGCTTCTCTAAGAAGCATGAACCCTTGTGCGTATGATGTTGCTTTTGCAGCTATTAGTGCTGCTTCCAATGAGTCCAAAAGATGTTGTTTGTCTCCCCTGTAGATTTGTCTATTTGTGCTGAGCTTTGTTGATGCCAATTCTCTTTCTTCTTTAAAAGAAGATATTGCTCTGGCAAATACTGCTTCTACAATCAGACTTACAGGGACGCCTTTATCCAAGGCTTCTATACCTGTCCACTTACCTGTTCCCTTTTGCCCTGCTGCGTCCAATATTTTCTCTACAAGCGGATTCCCATCCGTGTCTTTGTGTCTCAAAATGTCAGCTGTTATTTCTATGAGATACGAGTTCAATATGCCTTTGTTCCATTTCTCAAAAGTATCTGCCATTTCCTCATAAGACAGAGCTAGGATATCTTTCATGATATGATAGGTTTCTGCTATGAGCTGCATGTCGCCGTATTCTATGCCATTGTGTACCATCTTTACGTAGTGGCCTGCGCCGTCATTTCCTACCCAGTTGCAGCACGCTGTTCCGTCAGGAGTTTTTGCTGCTATTTTTGTAAGGATATTTTTTACTTGAGGCCACGCCTGTGGGTTTCCTCCTGGCATAAGAGAAGGGCCTTTTCTTGCTCCTTCTTCTCCTCCTGAAACTCCCATGCCTATAAAAAGTATGGATTTTTTCTCCAGCTCTTTAGTCCTTCTTATTGTATCTTTAAAATATGAGTTTCCTCCGTCTATTATGATATCTCCTTCTTCCAAATGAGGTAAAAGTTTTTCTATAAATATGTCTACTACTTCCCCTGCCTTTACCATGAGGATTATCTTTCTTGGTTTTTCAAGTGAAGCTACAAAGTCTTCTATACTGTATGTTGCCAAAAGATTTTCTCTTTTATTGGCTGGACCTGATATAAATTCTCGTGTTTTGCTATCTGAGCGGTTGTATACGCTTATGGAATATCCTTTGTCATTTATATTGAGAGCAAGATTCTGTCCCATTACTGCTAGGCCTATCAGACCAACATCTGATTTTTGCATTTTTTCCTCCCGTTGATATATGGATTAATAAGATAGAGTATAATCAGATAGCCAGGATAAGCAAAGCCCTTGCATATTTGTTTTTTTCTATAATAGTGGATTGATTGTTGGATGTAGTATGCTAGTTCTTTGTTTTTCTTATATTAAGTAAACTTTTTTATTTTTATATAAAAATAACTTTTTGTTTTATTTCTTTTTTAAATCAAATAATATTTGTGTTTATATAATATAAAAAATAACTTGCGTATTAAGCAAACCAATGTTAATATATTTTAACGATAAAATTATCAGGGAGGAGTTTATGAAAAAGACGATTTTTGTTTTATTGCTTCTTGTTTTCTTTGTTTCGTGTTCCGGTAAAGGTCCGGAGAAGACTGTTCTAAGTTTTACAAGCTGGAGAACTGAGGATATAGAGAGGATGGAAAGAATTCTTTCTGTGTTTAATTCTAAACACAGTGATCTAGAAGTCAAATTTACTCCTATCAAGGATACCGAGTATGATGCTCAGCTTAGGACCTCTCTGGCATCTGGAGTGGGGGCTGATATTATATTTTTGCGCTCTTTTACTAGTGTTGATATGTATAAGAGTGGATATCTGCTTGACCTAAATGATGTCATCCCCGGAATAGAAAACTTCCCAACTGCTGCAAAATCGGCATGGTCATGGGAGAAGTATGTTTATGGTATTCCTTTTGTGGGTGTTACACATGGTGTTTACTATAATAAGGATATTTTTACAAAGTATGGTTTAAATCCTCCGCAAACATGGAATGAGTTTATAAATATTGCAAAAAAACTTAAGGAAAGTGGAGAGCTGGTTTTTGCTCAGGGCACTGTGGATGCCTGGACATTGTATGAGGTTGTATTTAGCGGTTTGGGGCTAATTTCTATGGTGGAGAAGAATCCAGGCAAAAGCTTATAAAAGGAGAAATGCGCTTTACAGACGAAGCTTTTATCAGAGCACTAAAGAAAATATACGAATTGAAAGAGTTTTTTCCTGAGGGGTATCAAGGTATAGATTATGTTGCAATGCAGCAAATGTTTGGAGCAGGTCAGGCAGCTATGTTTATTGGTGGTTCCTGGGAGATTGGTATTTTTACGGATAAGGGTGTTAATTTTGATTGGTTTGCTCCTCCTCTTCCTTCTTCTGATTCTAAACTCCAGTATTGTTTCCATGTTGATGCCGGTATAGGGGGTAATAAGAATTCCAAAAATCTTGAGGCTGCTAAAACATTTATAAGATGGGCTGCTACACCAGAGTTTGCTCAGCTCTTTATGAATGAGCTCCCGGGTTTCTTTGCGTATACCCCGTCAGATGAGCCTTACAAGCTTACCAATTCTGTGGCAAACAAGATGATGGCTGCTGCAAGAGGTTCTGTACCTACTATAAGAACTGTATGGGAGCGTCTTTCCGATGATTATTCTGCAAATGATCTTGTAGGAGAAGCTCTTGTCAGAATGTACAACGGAGAGCTTACTCCAGAGGAAACTGCCAAATATATCCAGGATAAGCTCGATGTTTGGTATCCTCAGATTTTTACAAAATAAATATCATCTCGCGGCATGCATGCTCTGCATGCCGCTTTTTTTAGGAGACTGTGATGCAAAAAAAATGGGTTATACCCTGTTTCCTCTTTCCGGCTTTAATGGTTTATTCTGTTTTTTTTATATTACCTATTATAGGGTCCGTTAGGCTGGCTTTTTTTGATTTTAATGGACTTGAGCCTGTTACGTTTGTAGGCTTTGATAACTTTGTTGCTTTATTTACACGTTCTCCTTATAGCGAACATTTTTGGAATGCCTTTGGAAATAATATTGTTTTTTTCCTTATTGTGACTGTTTTTCAGAATTTTTTTGGTTTTGTTATTGCTGTAATGGTTACGAGAAAGAAATGGGGTGCGAATTTCTTCAGAACCATAAGCTTTTTGCCTACAACAATATCTGTAATAGTCGTGGGATTTTTGTTTAAAC
Organism: Spirochaetia bacterium 38H-sp; assembly: GCA_039023545.1. Classification (NCBI taxonomy): domain Bacteria; kingdom Pseudomonadati; phylum Spirochaetota; class Spirochaetia; order Winmispirales; family Winmispiraceae; genus Rarispira; species Rarispira pelagica. Next base: position 823,468 of record JBCHKQ010000001.1, read on the forward strand.
TCATGCTCAATCCTCAATGGGGGCTTGTGAATATGATTCTGGAGAGGATCGGACTTATTTCTCAAGGCTTTCCATGGCTGGGTAAGCCGGGTATTGCTCTGTTTATGGTTGCTTTTGCTGTAAGCTGGCAATGGATGGGCGAGTCTGTTATTTTTTATTCCGCAGGGATAGATGGTATCAATCCGGAGCTTTTTGAAGCTGCAAGAATAGATGGGGCGTCATTATGGCATGAAATCAGATATATTCTTTTGCCTGCTGTTGTACCGGTTATTGCTATTGTTACAATTTTGATTTTTGTAGGAGATTTTACTCAGTTTGATATTGTTTATGCCATGACCGGCTCCAAGGGGAATCCTTCCTATTCTACTGATATCTTTGGTTCTCTCTTTTATAGGGTCGCTTTTCAGGTGCCTGCACGTGGAGGTTGGGGGTTTGGTATGGGTGCGGCTGTGTCCACTACTATTTCTTTGATAATCAGTATAGGTGTTTTTCTATGGGTGCTTTTATTTAATAGGGCCGGTAAAAAAAAGCAGGGAGGTGTGGCATGAGGGCGCTTAATGTGTTGCCTTCTCTTGGGAGATTTGTAAATAAAAAAAGAGTTGTTGTTTCTTTCTTTTATTATTCTGCATTGGTTGTATATGCTTTTTTTGTTCTGATACCTATATTGTATATGCTTTTTTCTTCTTTTAAGCCGGAGTCTGAGATTTTTTCCAAGTCCTTCGGTTTACCGAAAAACTGGACTCTTGGTAATTATGAGAGGCTTTTCTCTCGTTCTCATTATGGTTTGTATTTTTTTAATAGTATTCTTTCTGCTTTGGTTTCTCTTTTTCTTATAGCTGTTTTTTCTTCTACTGCTGCCTATGTGCTTGCTAAATATAAGTTTAAATTATCCGGATATGTTTATGCATATTTTTTGATAGGGCTTATATTTCCTTTGCAGCTTGGAACCATTGTTTTGTTAAAGATGATGCTGAGCATAGGGGCTTATGACAGTCTTATTGCTCTGATTCTTGTAAATGTAGCAAGAGGGATACCTCTGGGTATATTTATACTAACTGATTTTATAAGAATGATTCCTGAAGAGCTTAGTAATGCAGCAAGAATAGACGGAGCCAGCGAGAGTGGTATTTTTGTGAGAATTATCTTGCCACTTATACGTCCGGCTCTCGCTTCTGTTTTGCTGGTCAATCTCATTCCTGTCTGGAATGATTTCTGGTTTCCTCTTGTGTTTATAAAGTCCGATTTTATAAAGACTATTCCTCTTGCCACTGCTTTGCTTTTTGGACAGTTTGAGACTAATTATGGTTTTGTTGTAACTGTTCTTGCTGTTGCTTCTCTTCCAGTTATGGTTTTTTATCTGATTGCTTCTAAGAGTTTTGTTAAGAGTATTACGGGAGGGGCTTTAAAAGGATGACAGATAATACACTCCCTTCTTCCTGTGTTCAGCTGGTATGTTTTCCGGATGTAGACTTCTCACTTATAGAGAAAAAACTGGGTCTTGCATTTGAAAATGGTATTGATACTCTTATTGCTTGGCTACCTTATGACTTTTTTGTTTATGGAGAAAGATTAAGAAACATTTGTAACAAGTTGGGTATGATGCTGTACTGGTGGTTTCCTGTTTTGTCCGATAATCCTGTGCATGATACTTCTTCTGGTATTGTTCCGGCTCATGTTTCTTTTTATGAGTCAAGGGGTGATTTTTATTCCAATGAGGAGTTTGTTTTTATATGTCCCAATGATAGCAAAAATATGGCTGCTCTTTTTTCTTATTATGAACGTGTTCTTGAGAGTGGTTTTTTTGACGGGGTTTTTCTGGACAGGATAAGGTTTCCTTCCCCTGCCAATGGGTTTGATATGCTTTTTTCCTGTTTTTGCTCCTATTGTATGAGAAAATATCCTTTTCTTGAGAATTATAAGGAACTGGAGCATCCTGTTATTTCTTTTTTATCTTCTGGGAACAGGGATTATTATGATTTTTTGCTAGTCAATGGCTATGGAGATTGGCTCAAATATAGGTTTTCTTCTATTTATGATGTTGTCTCTACGTTGTCTTTAAAAGCAAAAGAGAGAAATCTTACAGTTGCTCTTGATCTTTTTTCTCCTTCTCTTTCTCTTTTTGTAGGTCAGGATTATAGAAAACTATCTTTTTGTGCGGATTGGATAAAGCCTATGGTCTATATTTCCACACGAGGGCCTGCCACTCTGCCATATGAGCTTGAGTTTTTGATGTGTTCTTCATCTGCAGCTGGTTGCGATAATTCTTTTGTTCTTTCTGATTTGCAAAGACTTTGCGGTATCCTAGCTGTTTATTCAGGCTGTAAAATTTCTGTTCCTTTTTCTGTTTTTACTTCCGAGCTTGTTATGGCTTCTGCTCTGTCTTCTTGTCCTGTATATGCCGGTGTTGAGCTTGTAAGGGTAGATAATCCCAATTTTTCTGTTGACAGGAATCTGGTTGGGGTTTATGCCGATGCCCTCTTGAGTATGGATATGCCTTTTGTTGCAAGTTGGGATTTATTGTCTATTCCAGATGAGTATTTTTTTCTTATGTCAAGAGAAAAAAATAAAGGGTTGCAACTGTAGCTGTTTTGTTTATGCCGGAGGCAGCACGGATCGCTGTTGCGTGCCGTGCGTTCGGTATAAAAAATGCCGGGCATTGCCCGGCTTTGTTTTACATTCCTGTTTGTTCTTTTTCTGTTATTTTTGTTAGTATTGTATCTGCTTTTGTTCCGTAGTCTTCCGGCGAAAGCTCTTTTGCGGTATTAAGGTATTCTTTTGCTTTGTCGTAGTCCTGTGAGGCGTATGCATTGACTCCAAGTGCATAGCTTGTTATGGCTTTGTCCGCGCCTTTTTCCAGTGCTGTTGAGTAGTAATATTCTGCGAGCGAGTAGTCGGACTGTGCATAGGCTGCAAGTCCTAGGTAGTAGTAAGGCGCAAAGTGGTCTGGGTTTAGCTTGGAGGCTTTTACAAAGGTTTCCTGGGCTTCCTTGAGTTTTCCTTCTTTGTAGAGGCTTATTCCGTCTTCCAAGAGGTTTCGGAATGATTTTTTGTTCTTGATATAAGATTTAAAATCCGTTTCCATTTGTTCTGATTTTAGCCAGGCAAAAACTCGCTTTTTGAGTATTGTCTGGTTTTCCTGATATGTTGCATCTGGAGAGAGCACCTTAAATGTATCCCAGAGCGCGCGGTTGTAGTCCTTGTTCCATTCATAGGTGAGGAAGGATACAAATCCCCAGGCCTCCGGATAGTATGTTTCTAGTTTTTGGCTTGCCTCGTCCATCTCCATATCCAGGAGCTCTGAGAGTGGTATAAGCGAATACGTGCTGTTTCCTTCAACAATGTTTTTGAGACTTTCTAGCCACATAAGGTTTTCTTTATAATTTATAGTGCCGTCTTGGGGGCTGTACTCGCTGGCTTCAAAGAACACTGCCATGCCTTCCTGTAGCCAGAGTGGTGGATTGCTGATAAATGCTCTCAGGAACTGGATTGTACCCTGATGCATAAGCTGTCTGTAGAACTCTTCTGTATCTTCTTTCTGATAAGCAACCAATTCTCTTTTGGACGGTGTGGAGTAATGCAGGTAGATGAAACTGTCTCTGGTTGTTCCTGTAAGGCGTTTTATATATGTGTCATAGTCGTCCTGAGAAGTAAAAATACGCACATTGAGGGTTTCTGTCAGGGACTCTGTATCAAATCGGAATGTTTTGTTTGCAAGACTAAAAAGAGCTTCCATAAATGTTGCAATCTTGTTTGCAAAATCTTCGGATATATCTGTTTTTACATAATAATGCGTGCTTGTTGCAGTATACAGTTTGGCAACAGCTTTATTACTTTCTTCCTGTGTATCAGCTGTCTGTGTGTCTGTGCTTGTTGTAGGACTTGTCTCTCCTGTCTGTATCTCTTTGCTTGTTGTAGGAGTATCGGCCTGTGTATCTGGACTTACCTCCTGAGAAAATGCTGATAGAGTCAGCATTAGAGTAATAAGCAGAGCTATATATTTTTTCATGGCATTACTCCTTCTCTATAAATAGTACGGTGCAGACGGTAGGCTGTCAAATCTTTTTCTTTTTATCAGCCTTTTTCCCCCTTATCTTATCGACAATTATGTGCAATTCCTCCACTACTATACCGGTAAATCTTTCTAATTTTTCTACGATATATTGCTGCAATTCGTGCATTGTGGATGCAAGCTCCTTTCCAAAGGGGACGCTCAAAAACAAAGTAATTCTGTATGCTCCTTTTTCTTCCACGATATTGGCTCTGGACAGTTCCAGATCCTCATCGTACTCCGCGAGGCAATGCAGAATCATCTCTGTAATAGCGCTCTCCGATATGGTCACAGTTCCCTTATCCGCAAACTCCGGCCTTACTACACTCTTTTCTATCATCTTTTCCCTTTTAAAAAAGGCAAAACCCTTCTTAAAAAACAATTTTACAGAGTCAGACAGAATCTGCGGATAAGTTCTCTTAATCTCAAGTGCAGGAACAGGTATTACATGCTTGCCATGGGTTTTTCTGTAATGCATCGCAGTCTCTATTTCCTCCTGGGATGCAACATCCTCTATCATTATAAACTTGCTTATTGCAGGAAGCTCCAACCTTCTTGCAATCTTTTCTGCCATCTTTTTTGACGTAGCCAGAATCAAAATCTTGTTAAACTTTTCTGCTCTCAGCGCCTCGACTGCCTGCTTCTTATGAGACTCCTTCTGAAACAGCGCAGTCTTGACAGCTCCTAGATAAGTATTCTCCTTCTTGGCAGACTCACCTGCAATGATATTCTTGCCTTTTATGATAAGCCCGTCATCTACTATGATAGGAATACCGTACTTCTCGGCGACCAGTTTTGCCCTAAAACTCTTTCCTGTCCCGCTTTTACCTATAAGCGCAAAAACCTTAACACCCTTAAACAGCCACTTGATATTGGTAAAAAAAAGCTTCATGTAACTGATTGTATTTTACTTGTCATTTATAGGCAAGCATATAAAACAAAATAGATCGAACGCGCCGTGACGCCTTGCGTCACAGCGCTGCCTCCGGCGGAAGAAAAGTGAATATCTGCGTGCTTTGCCTACTATCTGCCGAAGGCAGGAGACCCTGCGGCATTCTCTGACTGTCTTTCCGGATATGTCGCAGGGACGACGTTCGGTTTTATTAAATTACGAATATTTTAAAGTACTTGTAAAATTATTGAGAGATAGAAGACAAAAAATCGTAAAAAGCCTTTTCCCAGTCCGGTAAAAACTTGTCCAAAATACTGCGGGACTCCGTATGAGGCTGTGCTGTAATTCCCTCTGCAGGTAAGAAAGAGCTGTCTTCCTGAGGTTTTAAAAAAAACGCATGTAAAAACGGTTTAATCTCAAGCCGGCTTCCGTATCTTTTGTCGCCAGCAAGTACGTGTGAGTGCAATGCAGCCTGTACGCGTATCTGATGGGTGAGCCCTGTCTCTATCCTGCATACAACAAGGGACAAATCCTTGCCATTTACAATTGGAGTGACATGGGTTATGGCCTTTTTTCCAGTCTCTTTTTTTCTCACACCCTTAAAGTCCTTCTCCAGATTATCCGTCCATGTTTCTACTTTCTTGGCACAACCCTCCATAAGAGCAAGATAGTACTTGAGAAAGCGTCTTTCTCTCATCATCCGGGTAAACCATCTTGCACCGTCTATGGATGAAGAGAAGACCACGATGCCAGAACTTATCTTGTCTAGCCTGTGAAGAGGAGAAGGAGAAAAGGCAAGAGAATCAGAGAGCTTACCAGATAGATAAGATCTGACACTATCTGTGAGTGAACCTTTCCCATGTGTTGGTATGCCTGGGTGCTTGTTTATTGCAAGAAGATGCCTGTTTTCCATAAGAATATCATCAGGTTTTATTACATATTGTGTTCTGAGGTTTTCTGTTTTTTTCTTTATAGTATCCTTTAGATTCCTTTTGATGCTTATAACATTGCCTGTATGCACCCTTGTATTCTGGGGAACCTTTTTCCCGTCAAGTCGTATATGACCTTTTCTGATAGCAGAATACACAAGAGAAAGAGAGGCATCTTTTAACAGTGTTCTGAGAAGCCTGTCTAGCCTTTTGCCCTCATCATCCTCTCCCGCTGTAAATTCCATAAAAATATCTTTATCCATAGCTTTCCGATGCAGCCCTTTAGCCCATTATATCCTTGACAAATTATGAATCACAGAAGAAACTATCCTCAAACAATAAAAAAAGGTCAATGATGAAAGAAAAGATTTCCGCACTGTTTGTAAGCCCTGTATTTCTTTCTGCTTTTTTCAGCTGGTTTGGTGCCCAGCTGTTAAAAGTTATAATAGATACCTTAAAACGGCGTGCCAGAAAAAAGGAAGATGTAGTCTCCACGCTGTTATGGAAGACAGGAGGAATGCCATCCAGCCATTCCTCACTTGTAACAGCCCTTACAACATCAATAGGTTTTGTAGAAGGTATAACATCTCCACTTTTTATAATGAGCTTTTTCTATGCCGCAATAATAATACGGGATGCCATGGGGGTAAGAAAAGCCGCAGGGCTGCAGGCACAGAAGATAAACGAGATGGGTGAATATCTAAAAAAGAATCATAATATGGACTTCTCTCCTGTAAAGGTTGTACATGGCCATAAAGTAGAAGAAGTAATAGTGGGAATGGTTCTAGGCTTTTTTATTGCTCTTGCCTTCTGTCTGTTATAGTTTTTTGGAGATTTTACTTATGGCAAAAAAAAAGAGCAAAGCATTGTTTTTTGCTATATCGTTTTTTTTACTTCTCTCTGTTTTGCTGCTTCTTTTTGCTGTTGCTATTCCCTCATTTTTTTCTGATGTTTCTTCTAATGTTTGGAAATCCTACCGTGTTTTGGCCTATCGCTATGATACGGATGAAGAAGCTCTGCTAGCTTCTCTAGAAAAACTTGGCTTTACCAATATAATAACTAAAAAAAGGCAAAAAATAGAAATTTCTACTTTTTCTGGGAAAAAAGAATATCCTCTGGACTATATAGAAGAGAAGTTTGACTCGGATGATCCTAGACTGGATGCATATATAAAATGGCTTCCTGACATGTTTTCTGCAAAACAGGGAGATGTAGACTATAAATTGATGTATGTAAATACCAATCTTTCTGTTCCTTCTTTTTTTATAAAGATATATCCTGTATTGAGAAAATACAGAGACAGGGTGATTCTTCCTTTTTTTAACAGAATATCCAGATTGGCAATGGCATTTTTTTATTTTCTGCTATCTCTTCCTCTTATTGTAAGGGCAAAAGGTATAAGGATATGGGCCTTTATAAGCTTGGGACTTTGGACGATTACTATATGGACAGCCGGTTCTTTTGTTTTTTCATTTGCTGTTGTTTTTCTTGTGGGATTTGTTATCTTACTTGACGAGTTAAAACCTTTTATGGAAACAACTATAATGTGGAAAAAGGACAAGAGACTTCTTTTACCTCTCTTGGTTAAAGGCTTTATTCCTGTTTTTATATTGTCAGTTATGCCTTTTGTAAAAGGCATGCTTTTACCATCTATTATCTTGTTGTTTGCTCATGTATTGATTATAGCTCTTATTTTTGTGAGATTGCGTATCAAGAGACTTGCTAGTTCCCACAGAATATTTCTGCCTCTTGGCATAAAAAAGACAGGATTAAAAGATATTTTTGATACAAAATACTCTTCCCCAATAAGTATTTTATTTTTTGCCAGTCTTCTGGGATTTTTTGTTTCCTACATTGATATATCGGGAAACAGTATTGTCATGCCTGTACCTGTTGTCTCTGAAATGATGTGGAATGATGATAATATAAAGCCATATGAACTTTATATTGCACACATGGCTTATCAGGATGGTTTTTTGTATAATTTCCCTTTTAAAGTTCCTAAAGAGGGTGAGAGTATAAGGCTTCCTTTTTATAAAATACAGGGAGCAAACGTAAAGAAAGAAGAAAGAATCATGTTTTCCTATGATGGAGATTGGTTTGACGAGGTCTTGACTGTATCTTTGGATAACATTGCGAGACTTTTTATAGAAAATCCTTCCTGTGCTGTTCAAAAATCTCGTCCCTCTGCTATAATAAGCACAAAAAGTCCCAAGACAGTAGCAATTATTCTATTGCTTCTGCCTTTTTGCTGGAGAAGCATAAAGTCTTATTTGACTTTTGATTTTAGGTATGTTATGAGAGCAGAAGTCGAAAAAGAAAGAAGGCAGGCAGCTGCATGAATATACTTACAAAGAAAAAAAAGGGTGTTGAGTTTATAGATTACAGGAGCAGATTTTGTGATGATGTTCTTACCACAGCTCTTCCAAGGATTGTGGTTCTGCCTCTGGGATACGGAAAGATAAAGCCAGCCAATCCTCTTGTGCATGAGGGTGCTGCTGTAAAAGAGGGGCAGCTTATTGCAAAGCCGGATAATAGAGAGAGTATACCTCTGTTTTCTCCTGTGCCAGGTGTTGTAAAGGATATAAGAAAGATTACCCTGCCTGACGGTGATAAGCAGAGCGCCATAATAATAGAATTGTCCGGGACGTTTAACAGAAAGTCTGCAAGTCCTGATCTTTCTTCTTACATAAACGTTTCTCCAGAAGAATTATGGAAACTCTTATACGCAAGAGGTCTTGCAAGGCATTCTCAACCTGCTCTTCCTCCGTATCTTTTTATGCCGCTTCCGGGTAAGAAGGCTAAGACTCTCATTGTAAGGTGTTTCCCTAACCAGCCATGGGATAATACGGAAAGTATCATCTTCAGAAATATGTATCGTGAGATGATGATTGGGCTTCATGCCCTTGTCAGAACAACTATGCCGCAACGGCTTGTTTTGTTTCTAGAAAAAGATGCGGATTATCAGAATAACAGTGAGAAGATATTTGCAGACAGCAGGGAATGGGGAGTTCCCACAGCGATAATGCCTGCTGATGATTTTTATCCTTCTGCCCATGACTTTATGCTTATAGAAAAGACAGATGGAACTCGTCTTAAGTATGGAGATATCCCCGCCATGATGGGCTATGTGATAGTAGAACCTTCTACTCTGATAGATGTTTATAATATCATTGCTTTTGATAGGCCTGTTCTTGAGCAGCTTGTGAGTGTAGGAGGAGATGCCATAGGGCAGCCTACGGTCTGTAAGATAAAAAAAGGTATGCCTGTTTTTGAACTTGTAAATATTAAGGAGCTTTCTCTTAAGACAGAAGATGTCGATGTCTTCTGGGGAGGTCCTATGACAGGGTATTCTTCTGACTGGCTCGGTTCTCCTGTCCTGCCTGGTATTTCTGCCATAACTGTAAACAAAAGAGTAAGAAAACCCTGTCCTTCTGTGTGTATAAAGTGTGCTTCCTGTAGTGCTGTTTGTCCGCGCAATCTTGAGCCGATGCTCCTCTATGATTTTATAGAGTCTTCTGAGGTGGAAAAAGCATTTAAAGCTGGGCTTGGCTATTGCATAGAGTGCGGATTGTGTTCTTTTGTCTGTCAGTCTTCTCTGCCACTGAGTCCTGTTTTTTCTCAAGCTTTAAAAGAGGTGAATCAGCATGAGTAATGCTTTTTTTAACAGGGGAGGATATGCGGGTACGCGTCATGCAGCTCGTGATTATAAGCTTTTGTTTTCTTTTTTACCTGTTATCCTCATGTCTGTTTTACTAAGAGGTCCTGCAACGCTTGTTGTATGGGCGCTGTCCGGTATGTTTTCTGTCCTTTTGGATTTTTTGCTTTCTGTTCTTGATAGAAGGCAATATTGTTTTTCGCCTTATTCATTGCTTCTTGGATTTTTTATTGCAGCTTATCTTCCTGATGGAGTTTCTTTATATCATCTTTTTGTTGCTATTGGTTTTGCTCATGTTGTTGTACTATGGCCTTTTGGGGGCAGGGGATATGCATGGCTCAATCCTGTTGCTGCAGGGGTTGTTTTTATAATGCTTGCAGTCCCTTCTCTTTTGTCTTCTTTTTCTGCAACTCTCTATTCTCAGTCTGATACTTTGCCTTTTTTTCTTATAAAACAATCGGCCGCTTCCACTCCTGTTATGGCTTCTGTCTCTTTTTCTGCCAGTAGTTTTGATTCTGCCATATCCTCTTATCTCAATGACAGTATTCTTTCTTCTTTTGCAGCTTATATTCCTTCCGGTTATGTTGATCTTTTTCTGGGTAATGTTCCGGGTCCGCTAGCAGCTATTTCTACTGCTCCTGTTATCTTGATAGGAGCATATTTACTGTGGGATTATGTTGTTGATGCTGTGAGTGTGATTTCTTTTCTTGCTGTATATGCCTGTTTTGTCTGGTTTTTTGGCAGCTTTGCAGATACCGGTGTCTTTGCCCAGGGAGATGTTCTTTTTTATCTTTTTTCTACTGATGTTTTCTTTGCTGCATTTTTCTTACTGTCAGACCCCATATCCACTCCTTTTTCTATGCTCTTGTCGCGATTGTGGTCTGCCTTTTTAGGCTTGTTGGCTGCTCTTTTTTCTGTTATGGGTTTTTCTCCTTTTCCTGCTCTGCTTGCCATAGGTGTGGGCTGTGTTTTTGTGCCTCTTACGAATTATATAAAAACACGCTTTGTTCTCTTACAGGGGGCTAAAGATGAAGAAAACTGAGAAGAATCTGGATTTAGCTCTTATTGTACTTTTTTTCCTTGCCGCTTTAGCTCTCATGTTGTCTGCTTTCTGGATTTTAAATCCGTATTTTGCTTCTGATGATTCCGATGCTAAGGCTTTTGACAAGTTTTCTGTTTCTTATATGCCCGGGACAGGAGAGATGCTGGACAGACATATAAGGCTTTATCTGTCTGACTCATCTGCTTATAGGTATGTAGCGGCTGTTTCTATGCGTTGGAATGGTATTCTTAAGGCTTTTTTTGCTTATTCTGATTCTGGTACTCTTGTTTCTGTTTTTATACCGCATAATGGATTTGTTGCTTCAGAGAATCTTTTTCCTTCTGATATTGCCGCTTATATAGAAGGCAAGGAAGATAAAAATGATGTTTACATATCCGCACTCTTTCTCTCACGTGCGAGAACACTGGATATGAGAATAAAAAAACTTCTTACGGATAAGGGGTATCTGAGGTGAAAAAGGTCGGTGTATTAAAAAACAATTCTCTCCTCTCTTTTTCTATGGGTCTTATCCCTGCTCTGGCTTTGACCTCTTATCTGGGGTATGGTCTTCTTCTTGCTCTGAGTGCTTTTCTTATTGTGCTTTTTATCAGCATGATTTTATCTTCTTTTAGAGATTATCTTGAGACGGATTCTATGAGGCTTCCTGTTTTTTTTATAATCTCAGGGACGTTTATTACTCTTGTCGAGCTAGTGTTGGAGGCAGTTTTCCCTTCTCTTTTGGCTGTATTTGGTCCTTATCTTGCTATTCTTGTTGTCGGTTCCCTTGTTTGGGGTTATGCTGTTCCTTATTCTTTTGCTCATAGGCCTAAGCGTACTTTTTTTATGGCTCTTAGACTTGGTGCAGGTTATGGTCTTGCTGTTGTGTTTATTTCTTTTATACGGGATATTATGGGGCATGGGAGCATCTCGTTTTATCCTTTTTCTGAGATGGTTGTGGAGTTGGGAGCTGCCAGAGACTACAGGTTGATTGTTTTTTCTGTGGCACCGGGAGCTTTTTTTGTCCTTGCTTTTGTTTCTGCTTTGTTTAGAAAGTTCTTTGAGAAGAGGGGGGAAGAATGAGTTTTTTTATTTTCTCTGTTTTCTATAATCCTGTTTTTTATTTTTTTCTTGGGGCTTCTCTTGTTATTTTTGCTCCTTCTTCCATAAGGGATGCGTTAAAGCTTGGTTTTTTTACTATGGTTCTTCTTTTTTTTGCCGGTTCTTTCCAATTTGTTATGGAGACTTTTTGGCTGGATGTTACCGGTATGCTGGCTTTTCGCCTGATTGTTTTTTTTGTGGGTTTTTCTGTTATTCTTCTTGCTGCTTTTTATCTTGGAAAGAGTTTTTTTCCAAAATTAATGGAATGTTTTTATGATTTTATACGTGATGGCAGCATTATTAGTCTTGTTTTGGGTCTTGTTTTTATCATAATGGATCAGAGGATGTCTTTTTTACAGTCTGTTTTTGCTTTTTTTTCTGCAGGTATTGGTTTTCTTATAGCTTTACTTGCTTTTGTTGGGATTTCTAATTCTATCCGTGATAAGGTTGTCCCGACTTCTATGCAGGGGCTTCCTGTAAGGATTTTGAGTGCCGGGCTTGTTTCTATGTTTTTTATGGCAGTAGGGGAAGCTTTTTTATATAATTTTTAGCCTGCAAAAAGGGCGCGGCAGGCTCTGCATTGCTGAGCCGTTCGGTTGTAATATAATTCCTCATAGGCTTACTTGACTAAGATATTTCTACGTTGCATAATGCTTTTTAATATTTCCCACATAAGGAGTGCATGCTGTGCCTTGCGGAAGAAAAAGAAAAAGAAAGAAGATTGCAAAGCATAAAAGAAAGAAAAAATTAAGGAAGAATCGTCACAAGAAGAGAAAGCACTAGTCTTTATAGGGCAGGGATTGCCCGGTTTTTGTTGTCCGTTGTGTTTTGTGGTGACGGATTTCCTTGCGGATTTTAACCGGTTCCTTGCCCTCTATTTTTTGTCTGGATATCTATGGTTTTGTTTTTGTCTTAATATTCTTTGATTTTTATTGACTTGTGTCATATTGTAGGTATATTCTTTTTAACACCTTATACTTTCATGGATGTTGCTGTGGATAATGTCACTTATAATGGATTTGATGATATGCTTGTTAAAAATGAGCTTCCCTCTGAAAAGTCACCTTTCTGTTCTTATCTTGAGCGTATAAACGAGCCTGGCGATATAAAAAATCTTTCCTTTAGAGAGCTTGCTTTGCTTGCAGATGAGATACGAGAGTTTATTCTGGATACTGTGAGCCGTACTGGGGGGCATCTTGCTTCCAATCTGGGTGCCGTGGAGCTTACACTTGCTTTGCACTATGTTTTTGACAGTCCGCGGGATGCTATTATCTGGGATGTTGGACACCAGTGTTATACTCATAAGCTTATAACTGGAAGAAGAGAACGTTTTGCTACTCTCCGTCAAAAAGGGGGGCTTAGTGGTTTCCCTCGTCCAGAGGAGAGTCCGCACGATATTGTAGAGACCGGACATGCTTCTACTTCTATCTCCAGTGGTCTTGGACTCCTCGTGGGGAGAGAGATTCTTGATATAAAGGGACATGTGATTGCTGTTATAGGAGATGGTGCTTTAACCGGTGGTCTCGCTTTGGAGGCTCTCAACCATGCCGGTCATCTAAAAAAGAATCTCATTATTATCCTCAATGACAATGATATGTCCATAAGTCCCAATGTGGGTGCAATCTCTTATTATATAAGCAGACTTTCAACTTCTTCTTCTTATCAGGGGGTAAGGGACAGGATAGACAGTCTTATCAAGTCCATTCCTCATTATGGTGATTCTGCTTTAAAGCTGGTTGAGAGGTTTAAAGCCGCTGTAAAATCTGTTGTATATGAAGAGAACTTATTTTCTCATCTTGGTTTTGAGTATGTAGGTCCTGTCGACGGGCATGATATAGAAAGGCTTGTTTCCAATTTTTTGCGTGTCAAAGAACTGTCTAAGCCTGTTGTAGTGCATGTAAAGACCCAAAAAGGCAAAGGCTATCATCATTCTGAGAGCAATCCCACTTCCTACCACGGGGTTGGACCTTTTTCCATAGAGACAGGTTCTTCCGGCTCATCTTCTGCTTCTCCGTCTTTTACTTCTGCATTTTCTGCTTCTCTCATAAAATATGCTGAAGTAGATAATAAGATAACTGCCATAACCGCAGCAATGGAAACCGGTACGGGGCTTTCTTCTTTTAAAGAGCGTTTTCCCGATCGTTTTTTTGATGTGGGCATTGCCGAGCAGCATGCCTTGACCTTTGCCTCAGGACTTGCAAGAGCAGGGCTCAAGCCGGTTGTTGCTATATATGCCACTTTTCTACAGCGGGCTTTGGACCAGCTTATACATGACATAGCGCTTCCGGGGCTTCCTGTTGTACTTGCTGTGGATAGAGCAGGTCTTGTTCCTGGTGACGGAGATACTCATCAGGGAATATATGACCTTGCCATGCTGAGGGCTGTCCCTTCTCTTAGTGTCCTTATGCCCTCTACTTCCTGTGAGATGAACATGATGCTGGGATGGGCACTTTCTGCAGACAGCCCTGTGGTAATACGTTATCCTAAGGACACTTGCCTGTCGGAAGATGGTGCTTTTATATCTCCTCTTGAGAAAGGCCGAGGAATATTTGTAAGAAAAACAGGCAGTGCAGATAGACTTATAATAGGCTATGGCGGACATATCCGTGAGTGCATCAAAGCCGCAGAACTTGCGGAAAAGCAGGGTATCAAGTGTGATGTGTACAGCCTCAGGTTCTTAAAGCCCCTTGATATTGATTATCTATCTGCAGTATGTAAGCCATATAAAAAAATAATCATAGCAGAAGACATAGCTGCCTCAGGTGGAGTGGGCAGTCTGATAAAATCCGAGCTCGCAGATACTACTGATGCGGTCATAACTTTGAGAGCAGTATCCGACGAGTTTCCTCAGCATGCAACGCGTGAAGAACTCTTGGCTTCCTACGGACTTGATGCAAAAAGCCTTGTAAAGCTTATATAAAAATAATCTGAACGTACAGACTCGCTATCTCTCGTCCGTACTGCCTCCGGCGGTAGGAAATTATAGTTTGGTGTGAGAAAAAAGTTTGGTGATTAAAAATCCGATTTATACGGGTTGTAGAGTTTGTATTCTTGTTTTATATCATGTTGTCTTTTTTTTTGCTCATATAATATATAGTGTGACTAAAGCATATGTCGTTGATATTTTGTTTTTCTGCCAGAGGCAGCGATATGCCGCTATGCGGCATATCGCGTTCGGGCTAAGATGTGATTTTTCTTGAGCTGAGCAGGTGCCATTTTTGGTTGACAGGGTATTGTTTTATCAGTACCATATAATCAACCCATGGCCGAATAAGAGGAGGAATTATGGAGAATAAGAATAAGTTTCTTTCTATATATCAATATATGTATATGGCAAGAGAGATTGACCGCCTGGAAGAGGATTATACCAAGCGGGGTGAGGCTTTTTTTACGGTCTCTGGTGCAGGGCATGAGGCTTCTGCAGTTCTTGCGGATTTTTTTACGCCTTCCGACTGGCTACATTGTCACTATAGGGATAAGGCTCTGATGCTTGCCAGGGGGCTGGAGCCGGTACAGTTTTTTCATTCTCTTTTTACTAATAAGGATTCTCATTCTGCCGGCAGACAGATGAGTGCCCATATAAGTGATCCTGAGCTTAAGATTTTGAGTATCGTAGGACCGGTAGGTAATTCTGCTCTGCAGGCTGCAGGTGTTGCCAAGGCTGTTAAGGATAAGCCCGATAAGCCGGTTGTCCTTTGTTCTCTTGGTGATGGGATGACTCAGCAGGGGGATGTTCTGGAGGCTATTGCCCAGGCTGTGCGTGACGAGCTTCCTGTTTTGTTTTTTATAGAAGATAATAAATATGCTATTTCTACAAAGACTCGGGGCAAGACTTTCTATGACAGACCGGATGGCAAGGCATCTGAGTTTTACGGGATTCCTATAGATTATGTCGATGGTACGGATGCGGTAAAAGCTTATGAGTCGCTTAAGCCTGTTGTGGATGGTATGAGGGGTGATAGAAAACCTAGGATTGTTGTTTTTGAGGTAGAGAGGTTGTGCAATCATACCAATGCGGATGATGAGAGCATATACCGCCCGGAAGAAGAGAGAAAGCAAGTAAGGGAAGCTGCTGATCCTATAAAGAAACTGAGAGCTTTTCTTATATCCGAGGGGGTAAAAGAGGATGAGCTTGCGTCTTTGGAAAAGGGGATAACGGAGAGGCTGGAGGCTATGGCAGCTGAGTCTCAGCTTGTTCCTGATCCGGAGCCTATCCATACGGCCAAGAAAGCTTTGCCCGAGAGGCTCACTAATCCTGCAATAGAGAATGAGGCTCCTGAGCTTACTGAGAATGAGCTTAGGGTTATGAGGGATGCCATACGGGATACTCTTGCAGCTAGGATGGCAGAAAACTCAGATGTGTTTCTATTCGGTGAAGATTTGGAGGATCCCAAGGGTGATGTCTTTGGTGTTACCAGAGGGCTTACCCAAAAGTTTCCCGGACAGGTGCAGAACTCTCCGCTTGCTGAGGCAAGTATTGTTGGCGTAAGCATAGGTATGGCTCTTGCTGGCAAGAGACCTGTTGCTTTTTTGCAGTTTGCAGACTTCCTGCCCATTGCCTTTAACGAGCTTATTTCTGAGCTTGGCAGTATGTGGTGGAGGACTGACGGCGGCTGGGAATGTCCTGTAATCGTTATGGTTTCCTGTGGCGGTTATAAGCCTGGTCTAGGTCCTTTCCATGCAAGTACTTTTGATGGCGTTGCTGCCCATATACCAGGTGTGGATGTGTTTATGCCTTCCACTGCAGCAGATGCAGCCGGTCTTCTTAATAGTGCTTTTGAGTCTGGAAGGCCTACTATATTTTTCTATCCAAAGAACCTTCTCAATAGCAGAGATTTTGCTACAAAGAAGGATGTTTCCCGACATCTTGTGCCTATAGGTAAGGCTGCTGTGAGAAGAAGAGGTGATGATATTACATTTGTATCTTGGGGAAATAATATTGTTCATTGTCTTGTTGCGGCAGAGACACTTTCTCATAATGGTGTAGAGTCAGAGGTTATAGACCTGAGAAGCCTTTTCCCCTGGGATAAAGAGACCGTAATAGAGTCTGTAAGGAAGACAGGCAGGCTCATCGTTGTACATGAGGATACTCATACTGCAGGGCTTGGTGCTGAGGTCTTAGCTACGGTTGCCGAAGAATTGGGAGAAGCCATAGATATGGCACGTGTTACAAGGCCGGATACCTATGTGCCTTGTAATTTTCCTTCTCAACTTGAGGTTCTTCCTTCTTATAAGCGCGTTTTGGAGACTGCAGTTAAGATGCTCGGTGGTTCGGTAAGTTGGCAGAAACCGCCCAAGGCGGAAGCTGGATACTACTATCTGGAGGCTGTAGGTTCCAGCCCTTCTGATGAGCGTGTTACTGTTATTGACTGGAAGATAAAAGAAGGTGATGAGATAAAGGCAGGTGATATCGTAGCCGAGGGAGAGGCTGATAAGGCTGTTATAGAGATAAGGGCATCCGTGTCTGGTACTGTGGAGAAAATCATGGCACCTGAGGGAGAGAGTGTTGCTGTAGGTTCTCCTATAGCAAGGATTAAGCTTCCCAAAGGTGCGGCTGCAAAGGCCAAGCCTATCACCCAGGAAGATCCTGGCAAGCCGGTTATAGAAGGGCTGGGCTCTGTCAAGAAAAAGACAAAGGTTGCATCAGATACTAAAGATGCCTACACAAAGAATTCGCTCCCATTTATCGTGGACGTTGCAGTACGTCTTGGTTCTCGTGTTGTTGATAACCAAGAAATGTCCAAGATGTGTCCCACATGGTCCCCTGATGACATAGTTAGAAGAACGGGTATCAAAGAACGCAGATGGGCTGCAGATGGTGAGGATATCGTCAGTTTGTCTGTGGATGCCATAAAAAGCCTCTTTGCCAAAACCGGCGTGGGCATAGAGGACATAGATGAGATAATCTGTGCCACAACAACAGCTCCTCATAACAGCCCAGCACTTGCAACCCTAATACAATATGAGCTCTCCAAGGACAAAAACGGAATAACCTGTCCCGCTTATGATATCAATGCGGCATGTTCCGGTTATCTGTATGCTCTTAGGATAGCCTATGACCACATACAGACAAATCCGGATGCTAGGATTTTGGTGGTGACTGCGGATGTTCTTTCTAGACGCGTTGACCCTGCTGATCCCTCAACTGCCCCTGTCTTTGCGGATGGAGCCAGTGCAAGCCTTGTTGCAGGCCCTGCAAGCGGACTCAAACCACGTGCAAGCCTCTACAGACCTGTGATGTCGGCAGAGGGTGAGGATGGTAGCATCCTTAGAATCCCTTATACGGAGCCAATATTTATGGATGGACCGGCTGTATATCAGCGCGCAGTAAAGTCACTTATCCACGTCCTAAGGCGAGCTCTAGAAGAAAATGGTCTAAGCCTTGATGATATGGACCTCATGGTTCCCCATCAGGCAAACCAGCGTATAATAGATGCCGTAAGAAAGAGGATTAAACTCCCTGAGGAAAAGGTCTACAGCATAATCGACACTATGGGTAATACATCTGCGACAACCATCCCCGTGTGTCTTGAGAAGATCTTTGCTGACTCTGTAGAACCTGGCAAGATTCTTGGCCTTACAACCTTTGGTGCGGGCTTTACCTTTGCAGGCGGAGTCTTAAAGCTTGTCTGATATATTTTCAAGAATGTTCTGCCGCCCCCAAGGGGCGGTTTTTTTATACCGAACGGCAGAATGCGCGCTATAACAGGCAGAGCAAAAATAAAAAGCGCGCTTCTGCCTGCCTCCGGCATAATATTAAAATAGACTTTCTGGGAAGGGATGCATATGCGCCGCAAGCAGGAGGGGCTGCGCCTTCTTTCTTATCTTACATAAATGGCGCAGATCCGACGCTAAGTATTATTGTTAATTCTTTTTTTTCTATATAGATTATTGATATATCTTTTTACGGAGGTTTTATGTCGCTTTCTGCTGGTGATAGGTTTGCTGGTTTTATTGTAAAATCGGTTGATTTTATAGAGGAGCTTTCTGCTAGGGGAATTCTGTGCGTGCATGAGCGCACCGGGGCACAGGTTTATCATGTTAATACCGACGACAGAGAAAATCTTTTTTGCTTTTCTTTTAAAACATTGCCTGATAATAACAAGGGAATCCCTCATATCCTTGAACATTCTGTTTTGTGCGGTTCTGAGGCTTTTCCTGTCAAGGACCCCTTTGCCTTTCTTATGAGAAGCAGCCTTTCTACTTTTCTCAATGCCATGACTTATCCTGACAGGACATTGTACCCTGCAGGAAGTGTGGTGGAAGAGGATTATTTTAATCTCATGCGCGTTTATGGCGATGCTGTGTTTTTTCCTCTTCTCAAACGTGAGGCATTTTTGCAGGAGGGACACAGACTGGAACTTTCTGACAACGGTCTTCATCGTGTAGGTGTTGTTTACAACGAGATGAAAGGGGTGTTCTCTGATCCTGAGGCACTTTCTGCAGACCTTTCATTCAGGGGGCTCTTTCCTGACTGTAATCTTGGTTTTGAGAGCGGAGGCGTACCGGAGGCCATAGCCGACTTGTCTTACCAGGAATTTATGGATTTCTATCGCAAGAATTATAACCCTGCTGCATGCAAGATTGTCCTTTATGGAAACATAGCAACGGAGAAACAGCTTGAGTTCCTTGACAGGGAGTTCCTTAGTAGGATGGAGGGGAAAGAGCTGTCTTGTGAGATTCTTATACAGCCTGAGTGGTCAGAGCCAAGACGAAGGGAGGAGTTCTACGGTGCTGATAAGGATGCTGAGGAGGATGAGGATTTTATTGTATCTGTTAACTGGAAAACAGCTCCTCTCTCTGACAGAGAAAGCGTTGTTGCGCTTGAGGTCTTGAGTGAGATTTTGCTTGGTACGGATGCGGCTCCTCTTAGAAAAGCACTTCTTGAGTCTGGTTTGGGTGAGGATGTTGCTCCTTCTACCGGCTATGAAAATGAGCTTTTTTACAGCATTTTCTCTGCAGGTCTAAAGGGTGTTTCTGAGTGCGATGTAAACAGGGTAGAAGATCTTGTTTTGGATTGTCTTTCATCTCTTGCTGAGAAAGGAATCCCATCCGAGAATATAGAGGCTGCTTTTAGAAAGATGGACTTTAGGTACAGAGAACTTTATGGAAAACGCAATGCAGGTCTAGTCTATATAAGACGTATAGTGCGCGGCTGGATATATGATGTACCTCCTGCTTTTCTACTGGATTTTTTGCCTGTATTTGATAGGATAAGAAAGATAGCTTCTTCTGATTCTTCGTTTTTTCCCAAGCTTATAAAAAAGTGGCTTCTTGATAACAGACACAGGCTTACTCTTATAATGCGCCCTAGACCCGGTATGTTTGAAGAGGAAGAAAAAAGGGAGCAGGAGCAGCTGGATAAGCTATTTTCTTCCATGTCAGAGAAACAGTTGGATGAGATAAGGCAGGATTCTGAGCTTGTCAGCAAGTTCCAATCTGCTGATGACAGGGATATTGCTGCTAAGTGTATTCCTGTTCTTGAGTTAGAAGCTCTACCCAAGACGGTTGAGAAAATAGAACAAGAGCATATTGTATTGTCCGGGATACCTGTGTATTTACAGCCTATAGAGAGCAATGGTGTTGTGTATGTGGATATTATTTTTTCCCTGGACGCCTTGTCCGATAAGGAGCTTTATTTTATCCCGCTTCTTGTTGACATGCTTGAGGGAACAAGCACTCCGGAGATGACATACGATCAGGTAGCAATAAAAATGGATATGCTCACGGGAGGCCTTTCTGTCAATGAGGATGCAAGCACAACAGTAGATAATAAGACTGTAAGCAGCATAATAATAAGGGTAAAGATGCTGGAGACGATGGTGGATGAGTCCGTACCTTTTATCACTTCCTATCTTTCTTCTGCAGATGTGTCGGACAGAGAGAGGCTTAGGATGGTTCTGGGAGAATGCCGACAAGATTTTGTGTCTTCTATTGTTTCTTCTGGTAATTCTTTTATGACTCTCAGGTCGGAGGCTGCCTTTTCCTCTGCAATGGCTATGGAAGAAAGATGGAAGGGAGTGGCGCAGTTTTTCTTTCTGGACACTCTCAGCAGAGGGATTTTCCCCAAGAATTTTGATGAGCTTTTATGGTCTCCTGTATATGAAAACAATATAATCGGAAGGGACTTTAATGTTATTTCTAATGAAGTGGGGGCTATGCTTGTTGGCTTAAAGAATCGTTTTATGTGCAGAGAAAATGTTATTTTGTCTGTTACTGGTAAGGGGAAGGGTGCTGATAAGGTTGCAAGGCTTATTTCGGACTGGGCTTCTTCTCTTCCGTCTTCTGCTTCTTCTCCTGCAGTCCGTTCTGCATTATCTCTTCCTCTTTCTCAGGGCTTTGTTGCTCCTAGTAAGGTATCCTATGTTGCTGCTGTCATGCCTGCTCCCAGGCTTGGTGATATCGGTTTCTCCGAGCTTGCTGTTGCTGCACAGGCTTTAAAATCCGGTCTTCTATGGGAACGCATAAGAATGAAAGGTGGTGCCTACGGTGCATCTGCTGGTATTTCTGCTCTGGAAGGGACTTGGAGTTTTTCTTCTTATCGAGATCCTAATTCGCTCAAGACTGTGATGGCCTATGAGGAGATTCTACAGGATCTTGCAAAGGGTGTTGTAGGACAAAAAGAGATAGAGCAGGCTATACGCGGGCTTATCGGAAAGGAGATAGCTCCGCAGTCTCCGTCTGCCAGGGGGTACACTGCTTTGCGACGTGCTGTTTTGGGAATAACTGATGATATGAGACAGAAGCATAGGGATTCTGTGCTTTCCTGTTCTGCAGAAAAGGTAAGAAAGGCGGCAGAGATTCTTGTTGATAATTGGCAGTCAAGAAAGATATCTGTTCTTGGCGATGATGCGCGTATAGAAGAGATTGCAAAGGCAGGTTGGGCTTTTAAGAGGATTGATATAAGGCTATAGGAGTTTTTGTGGAAAACTTGTGGATATTGTGGAAAAATTCTTAATTTTATAGTG
Organism: Spirochaetia bacterium 38H-sp; assembly: GCA_039023545.1. Lineage (NCBI taxonomy): Bacteria > Pseudomonadati > Spirochaetota > Spirochaetia > Winmispirales > Winmispiraceae > Rarispira > Rarispira pelagica. The sequence goes on from JBCHKQ010000001.1 coordinate 845,103, forward strand.
AATTCAATAGGGAAAAACTTGTGGAAAACTTGCAAAGAATAGGTTTAAAATGTTTTAAGTATTTGTTTTATAAATAATTATATCTGCAGCTGTGTTTTTCACAGCTGCTTTTTTTTGTGGATTTTTTTTAAAAAAAATACTTTGTTTTTTCCACAGTTAATATGCTGTGGAAAAAGGGGTTATTAGTTTTTCTTTGTTTTGTTTGTTCTTCTGGGATATCTTTTGTTATTCTTTCTGCCACAGGCAGGAGTCCCTGCGCCTTACTGTCTTTTTTCTTATTATTGCGCTGGGACGACGTTCGGTTTTTTTAATGTTTTGTTTACAAAAGTGGGTTATGGCTTTACAATTATTTATATAATTGATATTGGAGGATGTGATATGAAAAGTGTAAAAGGTACAAAAACAGAGAAGAATCTTCTTGCTGCTTTTGCAGGAGAGTCCCAGGCAAGGAATAGATATACATACTTTGCAAAGCAGGCAAGAAAAGAGGGGTATGTACAGATAGCAAATATTTTTGAAGAGACTGCAGAGCAGGAGAAGGTGCATGCAAAAAGGTTTTTCTCTTTTCTGGAGGGTGGAGAGGTTGAGATTACTGCAGCTTATCCTGCTGGTAGGATTGGCTCCACTGAGGAAAATCTAAAAGAGGCTGCTGAGGGTGAGAATATGGAGTGGTCTTCTCTCTATCCCGAGTTTGCAAAGGTTGCAAGGGAAGAGGGGTTTGAAGGGATTGCCATTCTTTTTGAGAATGTGAGTGTTGCAGAAAAGCAGCATGAGAAGCGTTATAGGGCTTTGCTTGAGAATGTCAAGAATGGCAAGGTCTTTAAGAAAGATAAAAAGGTTGTATGGCGTTGTATACACTGTGGTTATATCGTAGAGGCAGAGGAGGCGCCTGCCAATTGTCCTGCTTGTGCTCATCCTCAGGCCTACTTTGAGGTGCTAGGGGAAAATTGGTAAGATGAAGCTGCTGCAATATGCGGCAGCTTTTTTTTGCTGGCCCTCTAGCCAAAAATGTTATTTCCGATTATTTTAATAATAATTATAGGGAGGACTTATGATTTCTGAAAGGCTTTTAAAAGAACTTAATGTGCAGATAAGAGAAGAGCTTGCTTCTTATTATCTTTATCTTTCCATGTCTTCTTATTTTGCAGATAAGAATCTCAATGGCTTTGCCGGTTGGATGTACAATCAGGCGCAGGAAGAGATGGCTCATGCCATGAAAATCTATGGTTTTATCATAGAGAGAGGCGGCAGAGCAATATTTGACGCTCTGGATAGGCCTAAGTCAGATTGGACGGATGTGAAGGCTGTCTTTGAGGATACTCTAAAGCATGAGCAGTATATTACGGGCAGGATTAACAAGTTGGTCTCTATTGCCAGAGAAGAAAATGATTATGCTACGGAGATTTTTCTCCAGTGGTTTGTTACTGAGCAGATAGAAGAAGAGGCCAATGCGGAAGATATACTCAATAAAATTTCTCTTCTTGCAAATAGCCCCCAGGCGTTGTATCTTTTAGACAAGGAACTGGGAGCCCGCGGAAGTCTTCCGCTTGCTTCTGGACAGGGTGCCGTTGGCAGCCAGCAATAAAAAACAGGAGAATGTTATGAAGAAATATGTATGTGATGTATGCGGATACATCTATGATCCGGCAGAAGGCGATCCGGATAATGGTGTGGATGCTGGGACAGCTTTTGAAGATATTCCCGATGATTGGGTATGTCCCATGTGTGGTGCACCCAAGGACGATTTTTCTGTTCTTGAGGACTAATAGTAGCAGGGTGTTCCGTACTGGGAACACCCTTTTTATTTATATCAAGACTGTGTAGTGTTTTTTATGGCAAAGTGATTTATTGGATTCTTGCCTCTTTTGGGAAAATGTCTGATATGAGAACGGATATGATTTTTGTTACAATGTAATCCGGATAAAACTGTCTTTGGTGGTTAAATCTTATTTGTTTGAGTGATAATTTTAGACAGCTTTTGTCTTGTTCAGATTATAATTTTTATTGTGACTGAGTTTTTCCTCAGTCAGATTATAGGGACTTGGCTTATATTTAAGGTCTTTGTTTATACCATATTTATGGAATGAATCTTATATATTTGTGTATGATATCTGAGTGGCATATTATCAGAAGATAAAATCTGCCTAAAATATCTCAACATCTTTTTTCTATGTGTTGTTAGTATTTCTATTTTTATGTATTATTCTTTTTTTAAAATTGTTTAAAAAGTCCGGATATCCCGTGCAGGAGAGAATGTGAGAGATAATAAGATAAGCCTCAGAAGTCTTACTCTGCCTATTTTGGTGGAAACTTTGCTCAGAACAACTTTGTCTTCTGTTGATACTTTTATGCTCGGCCGTTTTGCAGACCAAGCTGCGGGTGCAGTAGGTGCCATACAGCAGTTTATGTTTTTTACTCTGGTCGTTTACACAGTTGGAGCTACGGGAACGAGCATTATTGTGTCTCAATATCTTGGTGCTGGCAGAAAGCATACGGCAGCCGAGGTTTCTCTTGTTGCGATACTCTTTAATCTTGGTATTGGTGTTTTTCTTAGTATCGTAATGAGGCTTGCAATGCCATATATTCTTGATAGTCTTAAACTTGAATATATTGTGAGAACCTATGCAGAACAATATGTACGGGTATATTTTACCTTTTCGTTTTTTCAGGCTGTCAGTGTGGTTTTATCAGCTATTTTACGCAGTCATGGATACAGCAAACTCCCCATGTATGTAAACATGGGTGCCAACCTGTTAAACATAATCGGCAACTATATTTTTCTGTTTGGTCCGGGAGGACTTCCTGTGCTGGGGGTAACAGGAGTGGCGATATCTACTGTTAGCAGTCAGTTTTTGGGTGTTGCTGCTATGCTTGTTATGATTTTTAAGCATAAAGATATATCCCTATTTAAGGATAAAGCTATAAAACTAAGATTTACTTATGCAAAAGATATAGTAAAGATAGGAGCTCCCAGTGCAGGGGAAACTCTTTCTTACAATCTTGCACAGGTAGCCATATTGTATATGATAGCTCCAATGGGCACTATAGCACTTACAAGTTATACGTATTCTGTCATATTATCCAGATTTGCCTATATTATTGCTCTGTCTCTAGGAGGAGCCAGTCAGATATTGGTGGGACATAAGGTAGGCAAGGGAGATAATGACGATGCATTTATGGAAGTTATAAAAGCAACAGCCATAGGCATGATGAGCGGCTTTTTTGTAATGAGCTTGATGGCAGTATTCAGGTACAAAGTGGTTGGTTTGCTCACTTCTAATCAAGACATAATAGAGCTGACAGCAAAAATTTTGCTTATATCAGTGATATATGAGACAGGAAGACCTATGAACCTCATAGTAATATCCGGTTTAAAAGGGGCTGGAGATGTATTATTTCCTGTCATGGCAGGTATTATTATGATGTGGGGCATATCTGTTACCGGAGCATGGTTTTTTGGTGTCCATATTGCCATGGGCCTTGTAGGCATATGGATAGGCAGAATGCTTGACGAATGGCTGAGGGGCATTGTCATGCTCATAAGATGGTTTTCTCGCGCCTGGCATGGAAAAAGCGTAGTCAGAGAAGAAATCAGTGCATAGGCAAAAGACCTATGCGCCCTACATATCCAGTTATAGGCTTATGCCCAGAAACTCCGGCAGAGAAGAAGCAAAATCCCTTATTTCGTCTCTTACTTTTCTGTATACACTTAAAATTTCTTCTTCATCCTCCATGTCCCGTGTAAGATACGGCGGATCGTCAAAGCCCTTATGCAGAACCTTTACCTTGGCTGGGAAATACGGACAATTTTCCCTTGCATTGGAACACACCGTAATCACATAATCAAAATCCCTGACAGGAAGCTCATCAACAGTATTGCTGGCATGATTATCTATAGGCACACCGGCCTCGGACATGACCCGCACAGCGTAAGGATTTAGCCCATGTTTCTCTATACCGGCGGAATAAACATCCACCTTATCTGCATAAAAATGCCTTATCCATCCCTCCGCCATTTGACTGCGGCAGGAATTACCGGTACACAAGACAAGAATTCTAATCTTCTCCACGTCATTCCTCCGAATTTATAAGTAAAAAACTAATATAAATTAGCAATATTCAACAATAATATTATATGAAAAATATGTAAAGTCCGAACGGCAGAAGACGCACAATATATGGCTATCCTTGATAAGCATTGCGTCTTCTGCCTGCCTGCGGCAAAAAAAAAGCCACATCTTTACGATGTGGCATAATCTTAAGCTTTATGGGCCCAGTAGGACTTGAACCTACGACCCGCTGATTATGAGTCAGCTGCTCTAACCAACTGAGCTATGGGCCCTTATGTGCATAGAGCATGCCCAAAATTGACTCTTTTGTCAATACCCAGATAGCAATTTTTGCACATAGATGTGTGATCTAAGGCATAGTTGCATCTATACTTTATGGTATGGCTTAGTATCCTTTTCTGCAGTATCCCAGGATACCGGTAATTTGTTGACAATCGATAAAAAAAAGACTATTCTTTACTAAACTGATAAGAAAAACAGGAGAAAGACAATGAATGCAAAACAATTATCACCGGGAATATGGCATTTGGCCGCAAACATATCCAAGGACAATCTTTTTGAAGGATTGTGGCCAATACCGCACGGTGTTTCTCTTAACTCATACATAGTAGAAGGTGCGGATATAGCTCTGATAGACCTTGTGAGGGAGTGGGAAGATGCTCCCAAGCAGCTTGAAACACAGTTAAAAGAACTGGGCCTGGAGTTTAACCGCATAAAATACCTTATTCTCAACCACCTTGAGCCGGACCACACAGGTTGGCTTGCCAATTTTAAAAAACGCAATCCTCACATAGAAATTGTAACAACCAAGAAAGGTGCTGACCTTGTAAGAGAGTTTTATTTTATAGAAGACAACATACGTGTCGTAAAGACAGGCGATAAAATAGACCTTGGGGACGGCAAAACACTTGAGTTCTATGAGGTTCCCAATGTCCATTGGCCGGAGACTATGGTGACCTATGAGCCTGCAAGTGGAACACTGTTTTCCTGTGATGCATTTGGTTCTTATGGCTCTTTGACAGAAAAATCCTGCGACTGCGAACTCAGCGAGAAAGAACACGAGTTTTACGAGTTTGAAAGTCTGCGATATTATGCCAACATAGTTGCAAGCTTTTCCACCTTTGTTGAGCGCGCAATCAAAGCCCTGTCTGACCTTGAGATAAAAACAATCTGTCCGTCCCACGGCATAGTCTGGACAGACCGTCCTCAGGACATAGTGGAGCGTTATGCACGCTATGCCTCCTACTACAAAGGTCCCTGCGAGCCTGAGATAACACTCATATGGGGTTCAATGTACGACAACACAGCCTATGCAACCGATGCGGTTCGCGACGTACTTCTTGAAAGTGGCATCACCTTTCATGAATACCGCGTACCAGAGCAGGATATCTCTCATATCCTTGCCCATGCATGGAAATCCCAGGGGCTCATACTTGGTATGCCCACTTACGAATACCACATGTTTCCACCCATGGCACACGTCATAGACATGATGGGACGCAAGCATGTAAAAGGCAGAAAAGTCTTCTGGTACGGCTCCTTTGGCTGGTCAGGCGGCGCAGAAAAAGAGCTCAACAGCCTCATAGAGCAGCATAAACTCGGGTGGGATATAACAGGCAAGGCTGACTTTAGAGGGCGACCAACAGAAGAAGATATTGAGAAAATAAAGCAGGGAGTGCGCGATTTTATAAAGACAGTAATGGAAAGTGCCAAGAAATAATATTTACTTTATATCGAACGCCGAGCCCGCAAGCGAGCTCGGCTGCCTCCGGGATAGTATAGAATGGACAGCCTTTAGATGCTGCCTGTTTTTTTATTCGCCCGCAGGCAGGCTTACCCGCATTTTTGTTGTTGTTTGCTGTGCATAATGTGGGTAAGCCGTTTGGTATAAAAGAAATATTAAAAATCCGCATTGCCCGGTGTTCTGGGAAATGGAATAACATCTCGGATATTCTGCATTCCGGTCACGTACTGAACCATACGATCAAAACCCAGACCAAACCCGGCATGGGGTGTGCTGCCGTATTTTCTAAGCTCCAAATACCACCAGTAGTTGTCTGCATCCATGCCAAGCTCCTTTATGCGCGCAAGGAGTTTATCGTAATCATCCTCTCTCTGGCTGCCGCCTATTATTTCTCCCAGCCTCGGAACAAGAACATCCATGGCTCGCACTGTTTTACCATCCGGATTCTGCTTCATGTAGAAGGCTTTTATGTCGCGTGGGTAGTCTGTAACTATCACGGGACCTCCTACAAGCTCCTCTGCAAGATATCGCTCGTGTTCTGTCTGAATATCCATACCCCAGTGAGGCTCGTACTCAAACTTCTTACCGGCATTTTCCAGCTTGCTTATAGCTTCTGTGTAGGTTATGTGCTCAAAAGATGCATTAGCCACTTTTTCTAGTTGCTCTATTATTCCACGTGATATCCACTGGTCAAAGAAGGCCATATCTCTGTGGTTTTTATCCAGGGCTGCCCTAAGGAGTGCCTTGATAAAATCCTCTGCAAGCTGCATATCGCCTTCTAGTTCGCAGAATGCCATCTCCGGCTCAACCATCCAAAACTCGGAAAGATGTCGCGTAGTATTGGAGTTCTCCGCTCTAAAAGTAGGACCGAATGTATAAACTCTACCAAAGGCTTGTGCATATATCTCCGCCTCAAGCTGTCCGCTTACAGTAAGGTATGCAGGCTTTCCGAAAAACTCGGGATTTTCCGCACCTTCTGCCTCTGCACTTACTCTAAACATAGCGCCTGCACCTTCTGCATCGCTTGTTGTTATTATGGGGCTGTGCACATACATAAAACCGCGCTCATTAAAAAAACTGTGTATTTCCTGGGCCAGTGTGTTTCTTACCCTCATCACTGCACCGAAGGTGTTGGTTCTGGGTCTTAGGTGTGCTATCTGCCTCAGAAATTCAAAGCTATGTCGCTTTTTTTGCAGGGGATAATCCTCAGGAGATTCTCCTATGAGGATTATTTCTTTTGCCTGTAGCTCTATGGGTTGCTTTCCTCCAGGAGATTCTGCAAGTATTCCTGCTGCCCTTAGTGAAGCACCTGTGCGCAGTCCTTGTGGAAGTTGTGATATTACTGCTCTATCTACAACTACTTGCAGCGAATCAAAGCAAGAGCCGTCGTTGAGCTCTATAAAGGCTACTTGTTTTGACTCTCTTACCGAGCGTACCCAGCCATAGACTGTTATTGATTGTCCCTCCGGACTCATAGAAAAAATGTCCGAAATTCTTTTTTGTTCCTGTTTCATAGCTAGTTTTTTAGCACTATTTTTGTAAAATTAGAAGATATGCTCTGCCGGTTTTGTGCTATTTCTTGTAAACTTAGTGTTTTTATGATTACAGGCTTTTGTTTTTTGTGTAGGTGATAAAGACTTTTAATTGTATGCAGTTTTCTTAGGCTTTGCAGTATTGTATGTTTTCTTTTTGCCGTGTTTTGACCTTTTTGCATATTTTGTGTAGTGTTTTAGAGTTGCGGAGGATGTTTTGTCTGATAAAGATATTTCTTTTATGCACAGAGCTCTTAGCCTTGCATCAAGGGCGATGGGGATGACGAGCCCCAATCCCATGGTAGGGGCTGTTGTTGTAAAGGATGGCCGGATTGTTGGAGAGGGTTTTCACAGACGAGCTGGGCTGCCTCATGCAGAGGTGGAAGCTTTGCTTGAAGCGGGGAATGCAGCAAGGGGTGCTACTGTATATGTCACCCTTGAGCCTTGCTGCCATTATGGTAAAACTCCCCCTTGTACGTCTGCGCTGATAGATGCCGGAGTAAAAAGGGTTGTTGTTGCCGCAAGGGATCCCAATCCCAAGGTGGCAGGTAGGGGGATAAAGATTCTAAGGGAAGCCGGTATTGATGTGAGAACAGGGGTGCTAGAAAAGGAGTCCAGATGGCTCAATAGGGGGTTTATGTCTAGGATGGAGAGGGGGAGACCCTGGGTTATGGCAAAGATTGCTATGGGCTTGGACGGTAGGATTGCTCTGCCTGATGGTTCTTCCCGGTGGATAACAGGAGAGGATGCTCGTCATGAGGTCATGCGGCTGAGGGCTTGGTATGATGTTGTGCTTACTGGGGCGGGTACTGTTATTGCCGATGATCCGCAGCTTACAGTAAGACTTCCTGCTCATGAGAGACAGCCTTTGCGTGTGGTGCTTGACGGTATGGGTAGGCTTGATGCTGGTTACAGGGTTGCAGAATCCGGTACAATTGTTTTCTCAGGTAAGGTTGCAGATAAAGCCAATATAGCTGCTCTTAAGAATAAGGGTGTGGAGTGTATTTTTTATGAAGGAGAGAGGATACCGCCTTCTTTTGTCCTCAACACTCTTCTTGAAAAGGGTGTTAATACTGTTATGATTGAGGCGGGACAGGGTGTTATTTCTTCTTTTGCTGGTGAGGACTTGATAGACGAGCTTGTTGTCTTTGTCGCGCCCAGAGTTCTGGGGAAGGGGCTCTCATGGATAGATGTCAGACTGGATAATCCTCTTTCTTCTGTGCCTGCCTGGCGTCTTCTTGATAACAGGACTGTTGGTGAGGATGTTATGCTGCACTATGTAAAGAGAGCATACGGAGAGTAGGGGTGCCTTGTTATAAAGATATCAGCTTTGTTACTGACTTGGTACCTTGTTGATAGGACAATAGCTAGCGTTTATTTTTGTGCCATGTAGAGGATAGCAAAGCTTTCCTCTGTTGCCGGTGTCTGTTTATAGTCTGAGTATGTTTCTATATGGGTAAAGCTGTTTTTGCGCAAAAGTTGTATGATTTCTTTTTGCTTGAGTGGGATAAGTGTTGTTTTTTCTGTGTATGTTTTACCTTCTGTTGTCAGTTCTATTATGAATTCTGTGCTGTTATTTTTTTGTCTTTTATATCTTCTTGTCATTTTTATGTTGTCTGTGTTTATCACAGGAAGTTCTGTTATATTGTTTTTTTCTAGTCTGTCGTAATTTAATACCTGTATGAGGAAATATCCGGATTTTTTTAATATCTTGCCTGCTTTTTTAAAAAATAGGCTTATTTCTTCTGTGTCCTTTAAGTGTGGAAGGGTGTTACCCATGCATAGTATTGCATCTATCATATTGCTATCAAAGTGTTTATCGATATCAAGCATGCTGCCATGCAAAAATGTGCAGTTTATTTTTTTCTCTTCTGCTTTTTTGTATGCTGTTTCTATCATCTCTTGGCTAAGGTCTATTCCTGTTGTTTTATGTCCTTTTTCTGCCAGAGCGATACAGAGGTCTCCTGTTGCACATCCTGTGTCCAGTATATGTGAGTTGGGAGATAAAAACCTCTCTACAAAGTTTATTCTGTCTTTGTCAGGAGGAAATATTGAGCTGTAGTGCTCTGCTATTATGTCATACAGATTACCAGTCAAGAAGTCTCCTTTCTCCTTCCAGAGCTCTTATTTCTGTTACGTCTTGTGATACTTCTATGACTCCCTGATATTCTCCTTTATCGTCATAGATGGGGAAATATCTTATATGTATGAATTTGTCGTTTATTGTCAGCCAGAACTCTGCTATGTCTTTTTCTTTCTTTTTAAAGCTTTCTACTATTCTGTTTACTATGTGTACGCTCTTGGGTGGATGGCAGTTTTGTACGTCTCTCCCTATTATGGATGGGCTTCTGGGGAATATCCTTTCTCTTCCTTCCGAGTAATACAGTACTTTGTCGTTTTTATCTACAAAGGTTACGTCTATAGGAAGGTTTTTTAACATCAGGTTTATCTGCTCTGTGGTCAGTTTCCCTGTATCAAGGTTATGTACTCCTGTCTGTGTTTTTTCTTCTGTTTTTTTATGCTGTATGTTTTCTTCTATGGGGTGTTTTTGTTTGCTTCTTGCTATGTTTATGTCCCAGAGGTTGCCCGGCTTTACCCATGCATATCCTATCAGTGGTTCTTCTCTTTTTATGTCTATCCAATCCTGGTCTGTTAGCTTTCTCAGAGATGTGGGGTATAGTATTTTTTCTTCCATAAAAATCATGTTTTTTATTGCTGATATGAGTTCTGATATGCTGTTTTTTATGAGTTTTGTGTCTTTTCCTTCTACTGCTGTTTTTGCTTTTTTTAGCATGGCTCTTATCTCATCATGTTTGCCCCACATAACCTTGGATGGGCCTGTAAAGCCTGTTTTTTCCAGTCTGGGAAAGAGTTGGTTCTCTTTTCTTGTAAAGTGAAGTTCTATTAGTGATATCTTTTCCAGTTCTTTTTTTAGTTCTGATAGGTTTTCCTGTGAAGTAGTTTTTTTTGTAAGTTTTTTGAGCCGTTTTAGTATTGTTTTTGCTTCTTTATTTTCCTGTTTGTATGTGTGCACAGGGTGTCCAGGCATTTTTTTGGGGCTTTTGTATTTTTTTAGGCTTGCGTCAAATACTGCTACATGTACATCGCATAAGCGTTGCACTTCTTCTACTGGAAAGCCTTCCTGTATGAGTGCGTTTTCCATTGCTGATATTTCCTCGGGGCTTACGTTTTTTATGAGTTTTTCAAAGTCTTTTTTTACTTGTTCTACGGGTTTGCCGTCATGCAGGGATTTTATTATTTCTTTTAGTTTTGCTTGTTTATAACTGTCATTTTGCAGAAATTCGCTCATTGTTTCTCCTTGTTTTTGTGTTTGTCAATAATATTATAAATATAGTAAGGTATTTTTTTAAAGTCCATTGTTTTTTTATTGCTCGCTTCTTCTTGTCGTGTTTTGCATCTGTTGTTTTGCTGTGTTATAATTGTTTTGCCGTGTTATGAGGCGGGATGTTTGCTTTTTATGTGCCGCAGGCAGGATTGCCCGCGTTCTTTTTTCTTTTATTTGGCGCGGGCAATCCGTTCGGTATTAAAAAGGGGTTTTTATGAGGGGGCTTTTTGTTTTTCTTCTTTTTGTGCTGGTTGCAGGTTTTTCTTTTTTTGTTGTTTTTTTGATTGTGGATTCTGTTTATGCGTCTGTGGAGAGAGATTTTGTTGTTCCTGTGGCTACTTTTTCTTCTGTGCTTTCTGATGATGATGCTGCTGTGCTGAGGGGGATTGTAAAGGGGTTTTCTTTTTTGCAGAGACAGAGGTTTGCGGATGCGGTAAGGTTTGGGCTCGGTTTTGTGCTTTTTGAGTTTTTTCTTGTAATTGCTGGGGTTATGGTGTATGTGAGGAGGGTCAGGCGGCCTATCAGAGCGCTTGCGGGGCTTATGGAGGGTTTTGTGCGTGATGGTGCAGGGGCTCTTTCTCATGTTAGGGGTGGTCAGGATGTTTCTTATCTTGTGAGGGCTTATGAGGGGTTCTTGCGGAGGCTGGATGAATATGAGTCTGTTGTGGGTGATCTGTCGCGTTTTAGGGGCTGGAAGGAGATTTCTAGGGTTATTGTTCATGAGGTTCGTAATGTTTTGTCGCCTGTAAGAATGGTTGTTGAGCATGCTGTTTCTACTGGGGTTTTTCCTGCGGAGAGGGGTGTGTTTGTTTTGAGAAAGCTGGGTGAGGTTGACGGGCTTCTTGATAGGTTTCGCAGGATTTCTCATCTGCCGGAGGCTTGTGTGGAGTCCGTAAAGCTTTCTGATGTTGTAAGGGATGTGGTTTGCGAGTTTTTTTCTGTTGCTGTGGATTGTCCTGAGTCCTGTGTTGCTATGGCTGATAGCTTGCTTCTTGCTGAGGTTATAAGGAATTTGCTTAAGAATGTGCGTGATATGGGAGAGGATGTTGAGTGCGGTGTTGTTTGTTACTGTGAGGGGGATTATTGTGTTGTTTGTGTGTGGGATAGGGGGAGTGGGGTTGAGCCTGATGTGCTTGATAAGATATGGTCGCCCGGGTTTTCTACAAAGACCGGGGGGCTTGGTATTGGTCTTCCTCTTGTAAAGTCGCTTGTTGCAGAGATGGGTGGGTGGGTTGAGTGTGAGTCACAGCCGGGAGAAGGTTTTGTGGTTCGTGTTTTCCTAAAAAGGGGGATTTGAGATGAAGGTGCTTGTTGTGGATGATGAGCGTGATATACGGGATGCTTTTTCTATGGTGCTGTCGGATTGCGAGGTAATAGGGGCTGCATCTTTGTCCGAGGCTGTTTCTGTTATGACTGAGGACTCTGTTGATGTTGCTTTTATAGATTTGCGTCTGAGGGCTGAGAGCGGGCTTGATGTCCTTTCTATAGTAAAGGAGCGATTTCCTTCTGTGTGCTGTGTTATGATTTCTGCTCATGCATCTGTAGGGGAGGCTGTGGAGGCTGTGCGTATGGGTGCGCTTGATTTTCTGGAGAAGCCTCTTTCTTTTGATAGAATCAGGTTGATTGTGGATAGGGTTTCCGAGCATGTGTTTGCGAGCAGGGTTTTGTCAGGTGAGATGGAGAGGTATGAGCTTGTGGGGAGTTCTCCTGCCATGCAACGGTTGCGTGCTGTTGTTTCTAGGGTGGCAGATGTGGATGTGCCTGTTCTTATAACGGGCGAGAGTGGTACTGGTAAGGAGCATGTTGCGCATAGGTTGCATCTTGAGAGCAGGAGGGCACGGGGGCCTCTTGTGTGTGTCAATTGTGCTGCGATTCCGGAGGAGTTGTTTGAGAGTGAGCTTTTTGGCCATGAGAGAGGAGCTTTTACTGGCGCGGATAGGCGGAGGCCGGGGCGGATTGAGGAGGCAAGGGGCGGGACGCTTTTCCTTGATGAGGTGGGGGAGCTTCCTTTGTCTCAGCAGGCTAAGCTTTTGCGTGTTCTTGAGTCAGGTGATTTTTATCCAGTGGGTGCATCTTCTCCGCGCAGCTGCAATGTGCGGTTTGTTTTTGCTACCAACAGGGATTTGTACGGGGAGGTGGAGCGGGGGGCTTTTAGGGAAGATTTGTGGTACAGGATTTCTACTGTGCTTATCGATGTGCCTCCGTTGAGGGAGCGTAGAGAGGATATAAGGGGTCTTGCTATGCTTTTTTTTCGACGGGTGTGTGGGGAGTTGGGGCGGTCTGTTTTGCCGGATGATTCTGCGTTTGCTGTGCTTGAGGGGCTTTCTTACAGGGGGAATGTGAGGGAGTTACAGCAGCTTGTGTGGCGCTGTGTTCTATCCTGTAGTGGGCCGGTGGTGGATGCGGATTGTGTGCGTCGTGTGCTGAGTAGTGCTGGTAGTGCTGGTAGTGCTGGTAGTGCTGGTAGTGCTGGTAGTGCTGGTAGTGCTGGTAGTGCTGGTAGTGCTGGTAGTGCTGGTAGTGCTGGCGGGCGGTGGAGAGAGCTTTTTGAGAAACAAAGGAGCCTTAGGGATGCTCGGTGTGATTTTGAGAGAGAATATATCATGTATCATGTTGAGCGATGTGGTGGCAATGTGTCTGCTGCTGCACGTGCTATGAGTATGATTCCTGCAAATCTTCTCAGGCGGATGAAAGAGTTGGGACTTAAATGAGGATTACTGCTCATGGGAAATAGGCAGGAAAGACTCATGCTTGACGATCTTTCCTGTCCTGGTGAGGGATATCTGAGTGTTTTATTTGAGAGGCTGCGAGGAAAGCATTGCTTCTTGTCTGCTATGATAAAGGGTTTTGCCGATATGTGTTATGATTTTTCTATTTTCTCCATTTTCTCCATTTTTGTTTGTGTTTTGTGATATATCATGATATATTTCTCCTATGCGCGTCTTAGGTGTTATTTCCTTTTTGTTGGGACTTTGTTTTTTTTCTTATGGTCTTGATATTTCCTTTTCTTACGATTATTTGGTCATTTCTACTATCGCAAGGGAGCAGGTTTTCTGCGATTATAATGGCAGTGAGCATCTTTTGAGCGAGCTTGTATGGACTGGAGGGGATATTGGCCTCGCAGGTCTTTCTTCTGAATTCGTTTTTTCCAATATAGTTTTATCCGTTGATACTGCTTTTTCTATCAAAGATTTTGGCAGTAGCTATATGGAAGATTATGATTTTCTTAATCTTGGTTATGATTATGCGACTCATTATTCTGTGCATGATGTGATTCAGGATTTGTACTTTGAGATTGTTGGTCTTGTGGGATGGGATTTCTCTCTTGGTGATGCACACGTTGTGCCTTCTATAGGTTGGTTTTATCTTCACAGGAAGTGGAGTGCTTATGATGGATATGCTATTTATCCTGTAAGTCCCGGAGAACCGTATGATCCCTCTTCTGGTACCGGAAGTGCCTATCCCTATTATACTGGCAGTGGAACAAAAACGTCTTTATCCGGCCTTGTTATAGACTATGAGCAGGAGTTTATGAGTCCTGTCTTTGCTCTTTCTTTTTCTTCCGGAAGGTTATCTATTTTTTCTTTTTCTATTGAGCCTTATATTGGTATCTATCCTATTTTGTATACTCTGGACAACCACTATCTCAGAGATATTGTTTTTTTGGATAGGATGTTTGGCGGACTTCTCACAGGCGGAGATATTCGTGTTGATATTTTTTTGCTGGATTTTCTTTCTTTTTATGGTGGATATAGGTTAAGATATATTGAGATGGTGCATGGTTCTAGCAGTTTTAAAGAAAGCGGAGTGTGGTATACTGCAATCAATGGGGGAAGCGGGATGGTTTCTTTTTCTGATGGTTTTTTTGTGGGGCTTGAGATTAATTTTTGATTTTTTAGGGGTTTTTTATGAGTGATGTTATCTATACACTTCCCGAGCTGATAAGGCGTTCTTCCGAGCGTTTTTCGGATAGGATTCTTTACAGGCTATATGATGATGGAGAAATCAAAGAGTCTTTTTCTTATGGAGAGGTCTATGAGAAGATAAGAGCTATGGCAGGACTTCTTACTTCTCTTGGTGTAAAGCCTGGTGATAAGGTCATGCTTATATCTGAGAACAGGCCTGCATGGCCTGTTGCTTATTTTGCTATTTCGTTTATAGGTGCAGTAATTGTACCTGTTCTGATAGACTTTACAGCTTCTCAGGTTAAAACTGTTTTTGAGCATGCAGAGTGTGCAGCCGTATGTACCAGTGAAAAGCTTCTCAATAAACTGGCTGATGCGGGGGTAGAGTCCGACTTTATTCTGATAGACAGGTTTATGCATGATGATGCCTGTGTTATAAGAAGCAAAAATCTTGTGTCGGTTCCTTATGAGTTGTTGGACCCTGCTGATGTCAAAGAAGATGACCTTGCGGCTATTCTCTATACCTCTGGTACGACAGGTAGAAGCAAAGGTGTTATGCTCAGCCATAAGAACCTTGCCTTGCAGGCTTATGAATGCCGTTCTGTTTTTAAGGTTGGTCCTAGAGACAGGCTTTTTTCTGTTTTGCCTCTTGCTCATACTTACGAGTGCACCATAGGAATGCTTTTCCCTACTGCTTATGGTTGTTCTATCACATATATATCCAGACCGCCTACGGCTTCTGTTCTTATACCCGCGCTTAGCGAGGTGAGACCCACTGTTATGCTTTCTGTTCCTCTTATAATAGAAAAAATTTACAATACAAAGATAAAACCTCAGCTTGTGGACCATCCTCTATATAAATTTAAGCTCACAAGACCTCTTGCCCTTTGGGTTGCAGGCAAGAAGCTTCTTGCAACATTTGGTGGGGCTTTACGCTTTTTTGGTATTGGCGGGGCCCCTCTTGCCCCTGATACGGAGGATTTCCTCAAGTCATCTGGTTTCCCTTATGCTATAGGCTACGGGCTTACTGAGACTGCGCCTCTTATAGCCGGTTCTAACCCGCGCAATACTGTACGGGGTGCCATAGGCCCTATTTTTAAAAATGTGCGGCTTAGAATAGTTGATGCCAACGGTAATATAGTTGCTGGCGAGGGTGTAAAATCAGGCAGCTATAATGCAGAGGGAGAGATACAGGTAAAAAGCCCTTATGTCATGATGGGTTATTACAAGCAGCCTGAGCTTACACGCAGTGTGTTTACAGAGGACGGATGGTTTAAGACAGGTGATATAGGACTTCTTGACAGGCGGGGAAGATTGTTTATAAAAGGAAGGCTTAAATCTCTTATCCTTGGTCCTGGGGGTGAGAATATCTATCCTGAGGAGATAGAGTTTTTGCTTAATCTTTCTGATTTTGTAGAAGAATCTCTTGTTTATCAAGATGAGGCTGGGCAGCTTGTGGCTCTTGTTGTGCTCTCTGAGCAGGCTAAAAACCTGTTGGCTGCTGCCGGAGACGGAGTTGATGAGGCTATGCATAGCATAAGCTCCGGGGTAAATAACCTTACCCGTGCTGCTGAAGACTTTGCAGAGAAGCTCAAGAAGGAAGTCAATTCCAGACTTGCAGCCTTTTCCAGAATCAGCAGGATAAAGCTTGATGACAAGCCGCTTGAGAAGACTGCAACCCACAAGGTAAAACGCTTTTTGTATACAGACAAGAATAACGACGATAAAAAATCCGGTTAAAAAATATTTTTTGATACCGAACGCATAGGACGCTTGTGCGTCCTATGCTGCCTCCGGCACTGATTCTTGTCATGATTTATTTTACGCAGTCATTGCCAAAGGCAGGCAGAAGTGCGCTTATTATTGTTTTTTCCCTATATGTCGCGCTTCTGCCGTTCGGTATAAAATATTATTTTTATTGAGATATCTGGTATCAGCTTAAGGTTTGGGGCAGGCGTTTTACTTTTTTTATTTTTGCTACTTCTATCGTCAGAGGGTGTGCGCCAGACGGGTTTTTTACCAGCAGAAGATGTTTGTTGTTCTCTTTTGTGAGTTTTATGGGTCTTGTTTTTATGTTAATTGTACCCGTGGGGCTTGTGATTTCCAACTCTAGTTTTTCTGTGCCGCTTTTTAGCGATTCTTCTATGAGGCGGATTTTTGCCTGGTAGTCCAGTCCGTCTGCTTCCAGTATATCCTGCACGCTGTTGGCATCTGTCATCTGTGCTGAAAAAAGGATAAAGCCGGATTCTATTTTTGCAAGTATGTTCTTTTTTGTTTCCTGAGGGATGTCTTTTTTCTCCAGTTCTTGTATGAGTTCTTTTTTGCGTTTGCTATTCCCACATGGGGGGATTTCTGTTTTTATGTTTATCGCCGGTATCTCGATATCTGTTTCTAACCTTGTGTCTTTTTGTTCTTGATCGCTTTCTGTTGGTAATACTATTTCTATTCCGGCTTGGCTTAGCAGGTTCTGCCATTCTTCTGCGCGGTCTTTTTTTATGAGCAATATGTTTTCTGTAAGTTCTTCTCTTATGCAGTGTTTGTATCCGGGTAGTTTTTTTACAAGTTGTGCGTATTGTGGCTGAAGTATGGCTATAATGCCTTCTATATGGCGTATTCTTTCTGCTTCTTCCTGCCAGAGTTCCAGTGTTCTTGATAAGCTGTGCGGTAGTGCTGCGGATGATGTTACCATTAGCCTTAACGGAATTTCTCCCGGCTCTATACCGGCTTCCACTATGTTTTTGTAGCTTTTTTTGCTTATTGTATAGTGACTTACAATGTCATGTTTTTCCAGATCTGCGGTACAGGCAGGTATCAGTATGTCTTCCAATTTTGCATGGGGATATATGTTTATCCTGCCGGTTTGTTCTATTATCATCTGAGGTGCAGCAGAAGAAGGAACTTCTGCCTGGGTTATTGTGTAGACTGTATCTTTTTTATGGAGAATTCCCCAGAGTATGAGTGTTTCTTCTATTGTATCCCCATACTTTTCTGCAAGCTCACCCAAAGAAAATAGGATTGCTCTGTTTATGTTTCTTTTTGTGTAGTTTTTTCCACTGATAAGGATATGGTTAAGAAGAAGGATGGCTTTTGCCAGCTTCTGTATATCTTCCTTTTCTGCTATCGATGCCGCTGCAAAAAGAGAAAGTCGTTGAGATTGTGATATCTGTGATAGATTGTCAGCTTTTTTTAAGAGTGTCTTTTTGTCTTTTTCCGTGCAGATATCGAGCTTTGTCAGGGCTTGTGTAATAGCGATTAGTCTTTGAGGATTTTCTGTAAAATCTGCTATTTTCTCCGCTATTTCTTCCTGTTTTTTTGCCTTTATTTCTCCTTTTACCGTTATTATTGTCGGGTCCTTTATAAGTATGGAGAAAAAAGCCGATATAAGTGCAGGTGTGCACCATGTAACAGGCGTATTTCCGGGCCATGTTCCCTCCTCTGGAGGGAAAGCATAACTCACAGAGATTGCTTTTTCTGTAAGCATATTTTTGAGTGCCGGGGTAAAGAGTAGTCTTCCTTCCTTGTCGGGGAATATCAGGAGCCTGTCGTACAATTGACGGATTTTTATATCCGCATCTTCTATGCCGTCCCGTGATAGAAAATCTGTCAGTTCTTTTTCTGCCGGTTTCTTACTCAGTGCAATGATAGACAGCACTTGCCTGTCTTCCGCGCTAAGAAGGTCTTCTATTGCTTTCTGAGTCTCGGCTGTGCTGAGATATTTTTCCAGCTTTTCTATAAACCTGGGTTTATGATACGGTGTTTCTATTCTACCCAGATAGTTTCTTATTATGTTGAGAAATGCTTTGTCAGGCAGCCCCAGAAGATAATCTACCCATTCTGCTCTATCTCTTCTTCTGTCCATACTTCTATATTGTATTTGTACCCCTGTTCTGTAAGGAATCTCTGTCTGTTAAGGCCAAACTCTTCTTCTACTGTATCACGTGTTATTATACTGTAGAAGTAGGCATTATGTTCTTTGGGTCTAAGTATACGTCCCAATCTTTGAGCTTCTTCTTGCCTTGAGCCAAAGCTTCCTGATATCTGTATTGCAACAGCTGCATCCGGAAGGTCTATGGAAAAATTAGCTACCTTGGATACTATGAGTGTTTTTATTTTTCCTTCTTTGAATTGATTGTATATTTCTTCTCGTTTTTTATTGGGTGTTTTCCCTGTTATTATGGGTATGGATAGTTCTTTTGCCAGTTTTTCTAGCTGTTCTACATATTGTCCTATTATGAGAGCCGGGAGACCTCTATGCCTTTTTACAAGTATTTCTGCTATTTTGTTTTTTAGACTGTTTGTGCTTGCTATCTTAAACTTTTTTCTCCTGTCTGCTGTTATATACTCCATCCGGTCATTATCAGGAAGAGGGATACGAATTTCGTAGCATAAGGCGCTTGCTATCCAGCCTTTTTCTTCTACTTGTTTCCAGGGAATATCGTAGCGTTTGGGACCTACTAGAGCAAATAGATGGTGTTCTTTGCCGTCTTCTCTGACCAGTGTGGCTGTAAGTCCGCATCTTCTTTTTGCCTGGAGTTCTGCGGTTATTTTAAATACCGGTGCGGGCAGAAGGTGTACTTCGTCGTATATGATAAGTCCCCAGTTGTGTTTGATAAAAAGGTCAAAGTGAGGATAAAAATCAACATCTGGATCAGGTCTCCATGTGAGGATATTATAGGTTGCAACTGTAACAGGCTTGATAGTCTTTTTTTCTCCCGTGTACTCTCCTATCATGTTTGGGCTTATGTTTGTTTTTTCCAATATCTCATCTATCCATTGATGTGCTGCTGCTATATTGGGTGTGAGAATCAGAGTGTGTGTCTTGTAGTGTGCCATTACTGCAATTCCTACTATGGTCTTTCCCGAGCCACATGGCATTACTATTGTTCCGTACCCTGTACCAGGTGTATCATCTCCCGTAAAGGCCTTTACTGCATCTTTCTGATATGCTCTGAGTGAGAACCTTTTTTCGCCTTGAAGGTTTTCCTGAAGGCTAATATCCAGTCTGTCCCCCTGTTTTAAAGGAACCTTGTCGGACACAGGATAATCAAGATCTATAAGTGCCTGTTTTACCGTTCCCCTGTGCAGCATGTTGAGATAGAGGATGTCTTCTTTTTCTTCCAGTTCCTGATATGAGAGCATAAGATATTTTTTGAGGCTGCGATATGAGAGTATCTCTCTTTTGCTCAACGGTGGTTTTATCTTAAGACAAAGTGTATCTTCCCTTGCTGTTGGGAGAAGGACGACAGAATCCGCTCTGTCTATGGTATGCCGTATAAAGTCAAGGAGGGACTGAGGCACCGGATATTTGGAGAATTTATTGAGAGTTAATCCTATATCCTCATAGGAAATACCGGCAGAAGCTGCGTTCCACAGAGATAATGGGCTTATCCTGTATGTATGCATATAGTCAGGAGAGCTTATAAGCTCAGAAAATGCGGATATCTTTGCTCTGGCTTCTTCTGCAAAAGGGTTGGCTATTTCCAGAAGTAGTGTGCCGTCACTTTGTGCTATAACGGGTCCGTTTATGTCCATTGTATTAAGTAAGGTATACATAAGGAGCTCTTTTTGCAAGTAAAGCATGTGAGACGATGTTTGTATTTAATGAAAGGTTTTTATATAAAAAAGATGTAGTTGATAAAGAATACGATATGATATGCCTTGGAGCGATGTTTCTAGCGAAACATCCAAGAAAACGGTTTGTATGTATATGTTTTATCAGTGAAAACAATAGTTTTCCTGTGATAGATACTTTTTGTTCTTTATTACTTGGGTATTGGTTTATGATTTTTTCTATTTCTTTCTGTGTTATCGGTATACAGAAATCAAGTTTTATGTATTCTGCTATCGTATATGAGCTTATTGGTATGTAAAACATATATGTTGGTTTGTTTTTGTAATCATTTTAACTCTTTATTTTTGTAATATAAGGAAATATATTTTTTTTATTTTTTGTTGACAGCTTCAAAGGGCACGTGTTACTATTTTTCAAACACCATTATGGTGTGCAGCCTGTATGGCTGCAAAGAAAATTTTCAGGAGGGATGTTATGAAGAAAACCCTATTGACTCTCCTTATGTTTGCACTGGTGGCAGGTTTTGCTTTTGCAAGCGCCAGCCAGGAGACCGGAGGAGGAAAAAAGGTAACTATCGATGTTCTTGCGTACGGCGATAATGCCAATCCGGAAGGACAGAACTGGATCCGCATAGTAGAAGCTTTTATGAATGAGAACCCCAACGTAGATGTTAAGTATGAGCTTCTCTATGATGAGGCCTACCATCAGAAGGTTACGGCTCGTCTTGCTTCTGGCGATGTGCCTGATATGGCATATATGGGAGCTGATGCACGCTGGGGTAAACCCTGGCAGGAAGCAGGTCAGCAGGTTGACCACAGACCTTTTCTTGATGCTAACTATTATGATTTGAGCCTTATTCCCCCGATGGGACCCAATGGTGAGGTGTACTATGTACCTCTTGGGACATCCAACATAACAACAGTTCTTTATATGAATAAGAAGCTTGTAGAATCTCTTGGATTCTCTGCTCCCAAGACGTACGAGGATATTGTTGCTATGGTTCCTGCTGCAAAGAAAAAAGGTCTCACAGTTCTTGAGATAGCCGGTGGTACAGGCTGGGTATGGGGTTCCTGCTTTATGTCCGGTGTTGTTGCAAGAATAACAGGTGATCCACACTGGGTGAGCAAGGCTGTTAAGGGCGAGAAGAAGTTTACTGACCCTGATTTTGTTGCTTCTCTTGCTATAATAAAGAAGATGGTTGATGACGGTGTTATCGACAAGAAATCTCTTCTTGTTGACTACGGCGGAGCTCTTACCAACTTTAACAATGGCAAGTCCCTCTTTATGATAGACGGACAGTGGAGAGCAGGAAGCATAGATCCTACACTTGCAGAGGACACAATTCTTCTTCCTCTACCCAAGCTTCCTGGACAGAAACCAGGTATGGATGATTCTGTTGCTGCTGCTATATCCATTGGATATGGTCTTACCAAGAAAGGTTCAGAGGATGCTGCAGTAAGAAATGCTGGTGTTAAGTTCCTTGAGTATTTTAACAGTGTTCCTGAGGTTACAATTCGTCTTCAGGATGGTGCTATTGTTGCTCCTGTTCTCAAGAACTTCCCTGTTCCTGAGGACCTGCCTACAATCAGCAAGCGCAAAATAGAGCTTGCTAACAGGGCAAAAATCGTAACAGATGTTATAGATGCCTATCTTGCAGGTGCAGCCAACGAGACACTCAATGCAGGAATGCAGAAGATCGTAGGTGGAGAAATAACTCCAGAACAGCTTGCAAAGCAGGTGGAAGAGCTTGCTCGCCAGTAATATGGCCGGTATCAAGATACGCAATTGAGAGTTTTAAGGAGGGGGCATCGCCCCCTCCTTTTGGAGGAGGAAAGTAGATGACAGAGAGATTAAAGAAGAACCTTGTTTCTTTTTGGGTGATGGTAGGGCCGGCCTTGCTTGTGTATACCTTTATACTTGCCTATCCTGTTCTTTATTCCATAGGACTCAGCTTTACGGATTATAATCCCAATATGGGTAACACTGGTAAATGGATGGGCTTGTCCTTATATGCAAAAATGTTTAAGGATCCTCTTTTCTGGCATGCTTTTAAGAACAATATGATAGTTGTTCTCGTATCAGTTTTTGGCCAGATTCCACTGGGATTTGTTCTTGCTTATATACTTTTTAGAAGAATGGTTAGAGCAAGGAACTTTTTTCAGGCTGTTGTTTTTATGCCACAGTTTCTTTCTACAATAGTTATCGGAATTTTGTGGAAGCGTCTTTTTGAGGCCGATGGAGCTGTTGCCACATTCTTGCAATGGCTTACACAGAATCCCGATGCCCAGTTTGACCTTATGTTAAGAGCGGATACTGTTATGTATCCCATTGGCTTTGTCTTGATATGGATGTATACGGGATTTTATATGATAGTTTTTCTTGCCAACCTTCAGAAGCTAGATGTACAGCTTGTGGAAGCAGCCAAGATAGATGGAGCTACGGAGGCACAGATATTTGCAAGAATTATTATGCCTCTTTTATCTGGTACTATACTTGTATCAGCTATACTTGCTATAGCAGGTTCTCTCAAGGGCTTTGACCTTATCTTTGCCATGACGGACAGGGGACTGACAAGGCAAAATGCTATGGTTTTGCCCATATATATGTACCAGGTGGCTTTTAATAACTACAATGACCCGTTGCGCTTTTCTTATGGAGCAGCCATTGCAAATACCGTTGTTCTTATCAGTGTAGGACTCATAATGTTTGCCAACTGGATCTCCAGTAAGTTTGATACAGGAGCTGATATATGATAGAACAATTGACAGTTGTAGAAGGCCAGGCCAGATGGCAGGATAAGGTCGCCAATGTAGTTGGCAAAACGGTTTCTTATATAGTATTTATTACTTGGGCATTGCTCACATTGCTTCCTATAGTATGGATGGGATATTCTTCTTTTAAATCCAACGAGGAGCTTAACCGCAGTGTATTTGCTCTTCCCCATGATATGTTTGATAATGCACATGACGAGTACAAGGTGCTCAAGCATGGTCCTGGCATAAGATATCCCAAGGATCTCAAAGTACCAAAAGAGCAGACAATAGTGATAGAGTCTACAACAATAGCTCCGGGCAGAAGATATATGGTATTTTTTCTTGACAAAAAAGATCTTCCGCCTGCATTGGCAAACTTAAAACCCGGTGATAAGTTGACTGTGGATCAGCTTCCCAAAAAGTATCAAACTCATATACATTGGAAGACGGTCTGGTTTAACTATGAGTCTGCAATAACCTACGGAAAACTGGGGCTTAAGTTTATTAACAGCATAATATATACGGCAGGTTCCACTCTGCTTATTGTGCTCCTGAGTCTCATGGTGGGATTTGCTCTAGGTAAACTCCCATTTCCCAAGCTTTCTGCAGTCATCGGAGGATTTTTTGGTCTTGGTTACCTGTTGAGCATACCTTCAATAATAATCCCTCTGTTTCTTATGATGTCCAGTGTAGGACTTGTGGATACTCACATAGGAATAATCATTGTTTATGTAGCCTTTGGACTTCCTCTGGGCGTCATGCTTGCTTCTCAGTTTATCAAGGGATTACCAGACAGCCTTGTGGAGTCTGCATACATAGACGGTGCTAGTCTTATGCGCATGTTTTTTAGCATCATTGTTCCCATGGCAAGACCCGTTGCAATAACAATAGGAATTATAAACGGACTTGGCATATGGAATGAGTTCCTTCTTGTCCTTGTTCTTGCAAGTTCCGAGGCAACAAAATCACTACCTGTGGGAGTCTTCTCCTTCTCAAGCCTCACAAGTACCCAGCTTGGCTGGCAAATGGCAGCTCTTGTAATAGCCGCACTTCCCGTAATTATTGTTTATGCTATATTTAACAGGAGAATAGCAGAAGGTGTTGTTGCAGGTGCCGTAAAAGGCTGAAAAATATAAACCGAACGGAGCCATGACAAGCATGGCTCCTTTTTAATAGGAGAAAAAATGAAGCCGCCCTCTTATATAAGAGTAAAAGAGCTTATTACGAATGAAGAAAGCAAAACTTTTTCTGATGAGTTTATTTTTACGCTAAAACAATATTCTATTGGAGACAGCCTTCCTCCTTCTATAAGTGCAATCAAGGACGAGACACTGCCTGAGGAGGGGTATATTCTTGATACCAGAGGAGAATCAATACTTATAAAATACAAAGATAGTAGAGGACTCCTGTGGGCTGTAAAGACGTTATATCTTCTTACAGACATAAAGAACAACAGCATCCCTTCTGTTTTTATCAAAGATTGGCCGGATGTCTCCAGAAGGGCATTTATGCTTGATATCAGCAGGGATAAGGTTCCCAGCCTTTCCACTGTGTTTGAGATGATAGATATTTTATCACTTCTTAAGTTTAACGAGATACAGTTGTATATAGAACACACTTTTGCATACAGAGGGCATGAGGTAGTATGGAAAAATGCCTCCCCCTATACCCCTGCAGATATAATGAGATTGCAGCAGTATGCGGCTGCCAGAGGGATAGAACTTGTACCCAACCAAAACTCGCTGGGGCATATGGAGAGATGGCTCAAGCATAATAAATACAGGCATCTAGCGGAGAAACCGGATGGATTTACTGATCCTTGGGGGGTTTTCAGGGCAGATCCTTCTACGTTATGCCCTACGGATACTGATTCTCTTGTGCTTGTAAAAGACTTGTATTCGCAGCTTTTGCCTTTATTTTCCTCTCCTTTATGTAATGTGGGAGGTGATGAGCCTTTTGAGTTTGGAAGTGGAAGAAGTAAGGCAGAGTGTGATAAGAGGGGGAAGTCGTCTGTTTATCTGGATTATATTCTCAAGCTCAGAGATATTGCCGCATCTTATGGCAAAAGAATACAAGTCTGGGGGGATTTTATTCTTGAGCATAACGAAATTTTGGATAAACTTCCTCATGATGTTATTGTTGCAGACTGGTGGTACGATGCTGGTTATAAGTTTTCCGAGCATGCGCAATCTTTTAGAGAGCGTGATATTCCTTTTTATCTGTGCGTTGGGACTTCTTCCTGGCTTTCTCTTGGAGGGCGATGGGAAAACGCACGGCAGAATATCCTTGAGGCTATAGAGGCCGCAAGGCAAAGCTCTCCGCTGGGACTTATGATTACGGACTGGGGGGACCAGGGGCATTTTCAGCAGCTTGCAGTGTCCATGCCCATGCTTGCCTTGTTTGGAATTGCTGCATGGGATAATTCTGTAACAGATGATGTCGCACTATGGGAAAATGCAGGGCTTGATTTTACAGCTTCTCACATCTACGGTGATACAGAACTTTCTGTAGCTGCATATAAGCTTGCAAATCTTCCTATTATAAAGGAAGCCGGATGGCATAATACAAGCCCTCTTGCTGTCATACTGATAGACCATTTTTATCCTTATTATAGATCTTCTTATTCTCAGTTTAGAAACAGAAGTTTTTCTCCTGAGAAAGATATTATAGCAGAAGCAAGGGAATCTGCTGTTTCTGCTTCTCCATCCCTTTGGAAGGACGAGCTTCTTTTTACCTGCGATATTCTTGATTTTGCCTCAGATTATGCGGAGGCTTTTCTTGCAACACCTGATTTTAAGGCTTCTCAGATTGAGCCATCTGTTTCTTCTGAGCTTTTCACACGTCTTGAGCGGCTTGTTTTTGACTATGAGACAAGGTGGCTTATGAGAAACCGTATGGGCGGACTTGTCGATAGTGTAGGAAAGCTTAAGGGGATTTTTGATCTCCTTGTCAGATAGGCGGGGCATTGCCCCGCTTTTTTAGTCTTGTCTTTTTTTCTGCATGGATGCATTATTGTACAGGGGTTTTATGAGTATCGAATATTTGAGAAAGCCGGAATGGCTTAAGATAGATCTTGGCTTGTCGGATGATCTCAAGCTTGTAAAAAAAGAACTCAGGGATAAGGGGCTGAGTACGGTATGTGAAGAGGCTCGCTGTCCAAACCTGCATGAGTGCTGGGGCAAATTTAGGACAGCTACGTTTCTTCTCCTGGGGGATGTGTGTACTCGTTTGTGTAAGTTTTGCTCTGTAAAACATGGTCGTCCTTCTGCTGTAGATAAAAACGAGCCAACAAGGGTTGCGGATGCTGTAAAACGATTGGGAATTAGGCATGTTGTTCTTACAATGGTTACGAGAGATGATCTTGTCGATGGTGGAGCTTCTATTGTAGCGGGTACTGTCAGAGCTGTGAGGGGTGTGGATGAGTCCATAACAACTGAGGTTCTTGTATCTGATTTTAGGGGCAACAGTGAGGCTCTTTCTATTCTTGCTGAGTCTGAGCCTGATATTGTGAGTCATAATATTGAGACAGTAAGAGCTCTGACTCCAAAAGTGCGCTCTGGCTTTTCTTATGATGCTTCTCTTGAGTTCTTAAAAAAGGCTGGGGAGGCCATTTCTTCTTATGGTGGTATTCTTAAGTCCAGTCTTATGCTGGGGCTCGGAGAAACAGAAGAGGATGTACGTGAGTCTTTGATGGATCTCAGGCACTGCGGCGTAAGGATTGTAAATATAGGGCAGTATTTGCAGCCTTCCAAGGAGCAGATATCTGTTGTGCGTTATGTTAGGCCCGAGGAGTTTTATTCTTATAAGGAATATGCTCTTTCTATTGGTTTTGATGTCTGCAATTCTGGTCCTCTTGTCAGGTCAAGCTATCATGCTGAGGACAGTGCAGGTCTTATAGGTTCTAGGTAGCTTCTTGCCGCAGGCAGGCAGAAGGTGCTTTCTTCTGTGTTTTCCAAGGTTTTTAGCGCCTTCTGCCGTTCGGTATAAATTTTTTTTTATTAAATGCTGACAAAATTGATAATGTTTGATAATATCCTATCGATATTATTTGATTTTTTTATTGTTTTGGATAATTCTTTTTAGTATATCCGGAAAGGGAGGCGTTGTGATTAAAGCGCTGTTTACAAAACAGAAGCCTATGCGCAGGGTGCTTCTTGCACTTTTGCCTGTGTTGTTATGGGCTCTTTATTTTTACGGGATACGGCTGCTTCTTCTGGGGTTGGTTGTTTTTCCCGTTGGGATTTTGGTCGAGTTTGTCATGGAGAAGAGGCGAGGACGCAAGGTCAGCGAGGCTGTTCTTGTGACCTGTCTGTTGTATCTTCTGTCTCTGCCCCCGGCTGTTCCTCTGTGGATTGCGGGAGTTGGTATTGCTTTTGGTGTGTTTATGGCCAAAGAGGTTTATGGCGGATTTGGCCGCAATGTGTTTAATCCTGCTATTGCGGGCAGGCTTTTTGTGTATATTACATTCCCCAATTTTATGACGCGCTCATGGATGGTGCCAGGGGGCTGGGGGCTTTCTCCAGATGCTCTGACGGCGGCTACTCCGCTTGATGCCATAAGACAGGGACTTGCTCCGCCGCTGTGGGATATGGTGAGTGGTATTCATCCTGGTAGTATGGGTGAGAGCGCTATTGTGCTCATTGTTCTTGCAGGGCTTTATCTTGCTTTTACCAATACGGCAAGCTGGAGGACAATGGTTTCTGTTCTTGTAGGTGCTGCAGGGCTTTCTTTTTTGCTCAATTTGATTGGCGTTTCTTCTGTTGCATCTCCTGTGTATACTCTTTTGTCCGGTAGTTTGCTTTTTGTGGCTGTTTTTATGGCAACTGATCCTGTTACTGCGCCCAACAGCAAGAAAGCGCACTGGGTTTATGGTCTTATTATTGGTTTTGTTGTTGTTCTCATAAGGTCGTTTTCTCTTTTCTCAGAGGGGACAAGCTTTGCCATACTACTTGCCAATACTGCTGCGCCTCTCTTGGATGAGCTTTTGCCCGCGGCAAAAAAGAAGACTGCTTCCGGGGGTAAAAAATGAACAGGGATTCTGTTGTTTATGTTGTTATTTTTGCTTTTCTTATTGCTTTTGTTTTTGTGGGAGTTTTGAGTGCTGCCTACATTGGAACAAAGACTATCGTGGATGACAACAGGGAGTTTGCCTTTTATAGTGCGCTTCTTTCTTCTCTTGGGCTGGATGTATCGGATAAAGCTTCTGTTGAGTCTGCTTTTTCCTCGGTGGAGGTTGCTGGATATGAGGGGCAGGATATATACAGGCTAAAAAACGCTGATAATGGTTACAACTATGCCATTGTTGTATCCGGGCCAGGATTGTGGGGTACTGTCTCCATTGTGCTTGCTGTGAGCGAAGATCTTAGCCGTATAAGAGGCCTTTCTATACTGGATCAGAACGAGACTCCCGGGCTGGGTGGTAGAATCACTGAGAATTGGTTTCTTGCTCAGTTTAAAGGCGAGTCTGTTTCTACTTCTGGTATAGATGTTGTGCAGACTGGTGGAAGCGGAGATGCGGATCGTTCTAACAGTAAGGTGGACGGTATAACAGGTGCTACGCGCACAAGCGATGCTATGGAAGCGATAGTCAATAAGGGGCTTAAGACCCTGAGAGAGGCGGTTTCTTCTCTCTCAGATTCTGATTTTGTATCTGCTGCGGGGAGGTAAGTATGGGGATGAAAGATATTTTCAAAGAAAATACATGGAGTAATAATCCTATTTTTATTCAGATCTTGGGTATATGTTCCACTCTTGCTGTTACCAACAAGCTTACCAATACTCTTATTATGACTATTGGTGTTATGGCTGTTACTGCCTTTTCCAGCCTTACGGTATCTGCTCTTAAGTCTCTTATCCCTCATAAGGTGAGGATGATAACTCAGACTCTTATAATTGCTTTTTATGTTATTCTTGTGGACATACTGCTTAAGGCATGGTTTCCCGAGGTCAGCAAAAGTCTGGGGCCATATGTGGGACTTATCATAACCAACTGTATTATCATGGGAAGAGCGGAGGCCTTTGCACAGAGCAATACTCCTCTGCTTTCTTTCTGGGATGGGCTGACATCTGGTTTGGGGTATATGTGGGTACTTATGAGTATAGCCTTTATAAGAGAGCTGTTGGGATTTGGCACTCTTTTTGATGTACGGGTTCTTCCGGAGGGCTTTGTTCCCTGGACAATAATGGTTATGGCTCCCAGTGCTTTTTTTATACTTGCAATGGTTTTATGGATTGCCAAGACTTTTATGAATAAGGAGGCCGCATGAGCCCTGATATAACGCCTATCGCCCTGTTTGTGGCGTCTATTTTTACCAGCAATATTCTGCTTGCTAATTTCCTTGGGATGTGTTCTTTTATTTCTATATCCAAGGACATGACATCCGCAAGCGGACTGGGACTTGCTGTTACCGTGGTTCTCACTATAACAAGTGCAATCAACTATCTTGTCTTACAATATGTTCTTATTCCATTGGATATAGTTTATTTGAGGTTTATCGTATTTATCATAGTCATTGCTGCTGTTGTTCAGATGCTGGAGATGATAATAGACAGGATTTCTCCTGCGCTGTATATGGCTCTGGGAATATTTTTGCCTCTCATTACTGTAAACTGTGCAATCCTGGGCGTTGCTCTGTTTATTGAGATAAGACATTACACTTTTATACAGTCTGTTGTTTATGGGCTTGGCTCCGGGCTCGGATGGTGGCTTGCCATAGTTTTGCTTTCTGCTATACGCAAAAAAATAGAAAAAGCTCCTGTACCCGCAGGGCTTAAGGGACCTGGAATCACGCTTATAACAATAGGTTTTATGGCCATGGCTTTTATAGGTTTTTCCGGCATGGTAGCCGTACAGTAGGAGGACTTCGATGCTTGATTTTTTTATACCCGCTATTGCCGTGGGAGGCATAACAGCATTTCTTGCGCTTCTCATTTCTCTTACTGACAGAATAGTAAATAACTACGGAGATGTTGAGATAGATATCAATAACGGCAAAAAAAAGCTTATAGCCAAGGGAGGTTCTCCTTTGCTTGCCACTCTGTCAAGAGAAGGCATATTTGTGCCCTCTGCCTGCGGAGGAAGAGGAAGCTGTGGCGCCTGCAAAGTAAAGGTCTTATCCGATGTGGGACAGCATCTTCCAACCGAAATTCCTTATCTTACGCCGGAAGAAATAGCAGAAAACATG
Source organism: Spirochaetia bacterium 38H-sp (assembly GCA_039023545.1). Classification (NCBI taxonomy): domain Bacteria; kingdom Pseudomonadati; phylum Spirochaetota; class Spirochaetia; order Winmispirales; family Winmispiraceae; genus Rarispira; species Rarispira pelagica. The sequence goes on from JBCHKQ010000001.1 coordinate 875,209, forward strand.
CGGCTATCCTGCCAGATTAAGGTAAAACAGCCAATATCCATAGAAATTCCCGAGGAACTGTTTCTTGTAAGACGACTTACAACAACTGTAGAATCCATAAAAGATCTTACACATGATATCAAAGAGGTGCGTTTTAAGCTCCCAGAGGGGACAAATATGCCATTTAAGCCCGGGCAGTATGTGCAGCTTGTTGTCCCTCCTTATGGGAAAATCAAAGAAAGTACCCAGCGAGCTTATTCTATATCATCGGTTCCAACGGAAGAAGGCGTAGTAGAACTCCTTATAAGGCTTGTGCCTGGTGGAATTGCTACGACCTATGTACATGAGCATCTTAAAGAGGGCGATTCCATAGACATTGTAGGACCTTTTGGTGATTTTTATCTCAGAGACACGGATGCCATAATGCTCTGTGTTGCAGGTGGAAGTGGCATGGCTCCTATCAAGTCCATTCTCATGGATATGTATAACAGAGGAGCTACGGACAGAGATGTGTGGTTTTTCTTTGGTGCCCGTACTCAGAAAGATCTTTTTTATGTCGACATGTGGAAGGAACTTGAGAAAAAGTGGCCGCGCTTTAAGTTTGTGCCTGCACTATCAGAAGAACCTGATTATGAGGGAGAAACAGGTCTCATAACAGAAGTGCTTGCAAAATACATACAAGAAAAAATACCAGCCGAAGCATCCAAAGAAGGCTATCTATGTGGCAGCCCCGGAATGCTCAACGCATGTATCAATGTGATGAGATCCTTTGATATACCGGAAGAAAAAATATACTTTGACAAGTTTGCCTAGGGGAGGAAAACATGAAAAACAACCCTTTATACAAGAAAGCCTACGCCAACATGCAACCCGGGGTTATAACAGCAGATGGTTTTCTTGGCGACGATACGCGAAGTCTTGCGGACATAATAGAAGCAGACGAGGAAGCCTTTGCAGCACTTGGCCTTGAGTTTGAAGAAGTTGCGCAAAAACTAAGACAGCTTCAGACAGAAGGATTAAGAGGACTTGGAGAACCTGTTACAGTAGAAGGCAAATGGCTGGTACGTGTTGACGACGCTCGTGGTCGACTCCCCTCACCATTTGAAGACGGGATATTTAGAAAAGTAAACACAGAAGTTCTCAACAAAAAAAACAATACAAGAATAGTATTTACGGATCTGAGTCTCCATCTAATGGAGAAATACCACTTTCTAGAAGGTAAAGGTTCTCCCTTCCGTCTGGAGCCGGCCGATATAAAAGCCGTTTTATATGATACAGAAGAATAAAACAGTCCTAATATTATAAAAAATATGATACCGAACGCGCAGCCCGAAAAAGCGGGCTGCGCTGCCTGCGGCAAAATCTAATAGCTCTCATATAGTTTTTTTGACATCCTCTTAAGACAATATTATATTTTATCTCATGAAAAGCAAAGAAATCTTATCAGAAATAGAACAAAGAAGAGCCTATAGAGCTCTGGCGGAAAAGCCTATAGAGCAGGATGTGCTTGATAGACTTCTCTCTGCGGCAGTTCTTGCACCCTCGTGCATGAATAAGCAGCCTTGGCGATTTTTACTTGTTACAGAGGATGCTGAGAGAGAAAAGGTCGCGGACAGCCTTACTAGAGGAAACTACTGGGCAAAAAAGGCACCAGCCTATGTTCTTGTGATTACTTCTCTGGAACTTGACTGCAAGCTGCCACGCAACAGAGAATATGCACTCTTTGATACAGGAATGGCGGTCATGAATCTTCTTCTGCAAGCAACAAAAGAAGGTCTTTATGCACACCCCATGGCAGGTTTTGATGCGGATAAACTTGCAGAGAGTATGGGAATTTTTGATGAGTTTATCCTTGTTACAGTCATAGCCCTTGGATGGCCTGGGAGCACTGAAAGTCTTGGAGAGCAGCACCTTACAATGGAAAGTGCTCCCCGTGACAGAAAACCCATAGAATCGGTTGTTTTTAAAAACAAGTGGGATAACGATAAAGCAAAAAAAGTACAATAAGCATTATGCGTCGATAAGAAGAATCTGTACATCGCAGACATTGGTATTGGTGGGGCCTGTTATAAGCAGAGCCCCTGCTTTTTGTAAAGCATAGTAAGAATTGTTATCATACAGCATGGAGCTCATCAAAGTATATTCTTTCTTTATAAAATCTACGACATTCCTGTCTATTATGCCTCCTGCTGCATCCGTTGGACCGTCATTACCGTCAGTTGCTCCAGACAGAAAAGCAAAATCCCTATATATCTCTTTTTCTGCTAGACTGATGGCAAAGGAGAGCGCTATCTCCTGATTTCTGCCACCCTTGCCCCTGCCTCTTATGGTTACAGTACTCTCTCCACCTGCAATAAAACACACAGGCTTATCAAATGCCTTATCCTTGTTATAGCCCAATGCAAGTGATGCAAAGAAAAGCCCAAGCTGTGAGGCCTCTCCTGCAATGCTGTCCGTAAGAAGCATAACCTCATACCCCAGATGGATGGCCTCTTTCTTTGCAGCGAGCAATGCCCTTAGATTATTGCCTATAATCATGCTTTTCCCATTTTTAAAGCACTCATCTTCCCCAGATGGGGTATCCTTTATGTCTCCCCGGCTTCCCGCCTCAAGAAGTTTTACAACGGATACGGGAAGAGAATTTCTGATAGAATATTTATCCACAATGTCAAGAGCATCCTGCCAGCTGCTTTCATCAGGTACTGTAGGTCCTGATGCTATGGAAGAAATAGGGTCTCCTATAACATCCGACAGTATAAGGCTTACAAACCTGGCAGGGTACACAGCCTGTGCAAGTCTTCCGCCCTTGATTGCAGACAGATGTTTTCTTATGCAATTTATCTCGTCTATTCTGGCACCGCATGCAAGAAGTGTCGAGGTTGTGGCCTTGATATCCTCAAGACCAAGAGAAACATACTCCGTGCTCAAAGGGAGTGCCAGCAAGCTGGATGCACCGCCGGATATGAGAAAAATGACAAGTGTATCCTCCGATGCCTTCTCAGCAAGCTCTATAACAGCCCTTGCTGCTTCTTGGCTTTTGTTATCTGGTATTGGATGTGCAGCCTCAATTACTCTCAAGTCTTTAATCGGCATAAGATGGTCGTATTTGGTCACGACGATGGCCTCTGTCAGTCTGTCTGACAGAACCTCTCCTGCCGCCTTTGCCATGGGGCAGGCTGCCTTACCGACTGCAACAAGAAACACACGTTCATACTCAGACAGATCTACACGCAGGTTATCCCCTATGCCTGAGAATACAAGCTCATTGTTCTCTCTGAGCAATGACTCCTTGACAAGCGAGTAGGGGTTTACAGCTTCCACAGCTCTATCAAAAATTTTTAGGGCATTCTCTCTATGTTTCATAGCAAGATTATAAGACAAAACAGGGCAGATATCAAATCGGGTTTTATGGCTTTCCTTTATACCGAACGCTGTAAGCCGTGCAGTGTTGTGTAAAAACTATTAAGGCACGGCTTGCAGCTGCCTGCGGCGCATAAAATGCAAACATACCGATGCTTTGCTGTATTTTGCCGGAGGCAGGAGGGGGCGCGCCTTTCTCTATTGTTTTCTTTGTGCGGCGCGGTCCCGACGTTCGGTATAATGTATTGGAATTTCTCTTATGATTTACCCTATATGTGTTTTGTGTTATTATTTTATTAGTACGGAGGCTGTTTTGTTTACAGGTCTTGTAAGAGAAGTTGGTATTGTAAGGTCCATAAGAAAAACGGGTGACTCATATAAGATTGCAGTATCCGCTGTGGGGATTTTCTCCGAGCTTGCTATAGGAGATAGTGTTGCGGTAAATGGCGCTTGTCTTACTGTTACTGCTCTTGATAATGGTGTTTTTACAGCTGATATTAGCTATGAGACTGCCAGAAGAACTACTCTTGGAGAGCTTAGAGCCGGAGATTATGTCAATCTGGAACCTGCTCTAAGGCTGACAGACAGACTTGGAGGGCATATCGTCTCCGGTCATGTTGATGGGGTGGGTGTGCTAGAAAAAAAGCAGATAAGGGATGATTCGGTTTATCTTGCTTTTTCTGCACCTTCCGCGCTCTTGAGATATATAGTTGAGAAAGGTTCTGTTTGTGTTGATGGTATAAGTCTTACCGTTGCAGATAGGCTTGCTGCGGGATTTTCTGTTGTGGTTATCCCTCACACCCTGTCCGAGACAACTCTCAAAAATTGTGCTCCCGGCAGGAAGGTCAATCTAGAGTGCGATATTATTGCCAAATATGTAGAGGCTCTTATGCCCTCCGGCAGAGGATCTGGTCTTACGATTGAGAGACTTAGGGAGCTAGGATTCTAGTTTCTGTAGGAGCTTCTTTTGTGTGCAAATGGTAAAAATTTCGTGTGGCAGGGCTTCTTTTTTTGCTTGTATTGGAATAAATGCATCTATTTATTATATTAAATCTATCAATACAAAGAGGTATATATGAGCAAAAATATTTTTAATACTATAGAGGATGCTCTTGATGATATAAGAAAGGGGAAAGCTGTTGTTGTAGTGGATGATGAGAATAGGGAGAATGAGGGCGATGTCATTGTTGCTGCGGAGAAGGTAAGTCCTGAGGCTATCAATTTTATGGCAAAGGAAGCCAGAGGACTCATCTGTGTTGCTCTTACGGAGGAAAGAACAAAGGAGCTTGAGCTTTTGCCCATGACTGCTCAAAATACAGATAGAATGAGTACGGCCTTTACCGTATCTGTGGATGCCATAGAGACCGGAACGGGAATATCCGCATATGACAGGGCTACAACAGTAAAAAGACTTATAGATGATAAGGCCGGTCCTTCCGATTTCCGCCGGCCGGGGCATATTTTTCCTCTCAGAGCACGTAGTGGAGGAGTCTTGCGTAGAGCGGGTCATACAGAGGCAGCTGTGGATCTTGCCAGACTTGCAGGGCTTAAGCCTGCGGGAGTCATCTGTGAGGTGATGAAGGATGACGGCACAATGGCAAGGCTTCCTGATTTGCTTGAGTACTGTAAGAAGCATGGGCTTAAGATAATAAGCATAGCTCAGCTCATAGAATATAGAAGAAAGAAAGAACGGCTTGTAAGAAAGGATGCAGAGGCAGATTTGCCTACAAAGTTTGGCCATTTTAAGGCTGTGTCTTTTACCGAGGTGCTTACGGGAGAAACGCATCTTGCCATAGTAAAGGGAGATGTCGCAGGGAAAAAAGATGTGCTTGTCAGAGTACATTCTGAGTGCCTTACGGGAGATGCTTTGGGATCGCTTCGTTGTGACTGTGGTCCTCAGCTTGCTTATGCTCTTGAGAAAATAGAGCAGGAAGGACTGGGGGTTGTGGTCTACATGCGTCAGGAGGGCAGAGGCATAGGACTTGCCAATAAGATAAAAGCTTACGCTCTGCAGGACGGTGGCTGTGATACTGTACAGGCTAATATTGCGCTAGGTTTCCCTGATGATATGCGTGATTATGGTATTGGTGCACAAATCCTTGTAGAACTAGGGCTCAGCAGTATACGACTTATGACTAATAATCCCAAGAAGCTTGTAGGACTCTCTGGCTACGGTCTTAGTATAACAGCAAGGGAACCAGTAGAGATAAAACCCAACCCAAAAAATGAGTTCTATCTTGCGACCAAGAAGGAAAAAATGGGACATATGCTTGACAGCGTGGGAAAAGATAATAAACATAATAAAAAGAAAGAAACGGAGGAATAAATGAACAATATAATAGAAGGCAAACTGATAGGAAAAGGACTCAAAATAGCAATAGTTGCAAGCAGGTTTAATGAGTTTATAACAGGAAAGCTGATAGATGGAGCTATGGATGCACTTCTAAGGCATGAGGTTGCTGACAATGACATAGACACTGTATGGGTGCCCGGTTCTTACGAAATACCGCTTGTTGCAAAAAAACTTGCTGCAGGAAGTAAATACGATGCCATTATCTGTCTAGGAGCAGTCATCCGCGGTGCTACGCCACATTTTGACTATGTGTCGGCAGAAGTTGCAAAGGGTATAGCCCACGTCAGCCTTGAGACCGGCAAGCCGGTTATTTTTGGCGTACTTACGACTGATACGATAGAGCAGGCGATAGAGAGAGCCGGAACAAAAGCAGGAAACAAAGGTTGGGATGCAGCTATAAGCGCAATAGAAATGGCAAACCTTCTTAGACAAATATAAAATATATTTTACCGAACGGGCTGCCGTCTTAAGACGAGCAGCCCTTTTTTATGAAGATACCGCAAAATAGAAATTGTAGCTCTTACACACTGTAGAAAATCTTCTAAAAATAGCAATAATTTTTTGTGATTATCTTAGATCTATAATAAAATCATGTAAAGCAATGGTATATATATAATGTCATTATGGAAAGAAAGTTAATAATTTTTTACTTTTTTCTTGACAGGGGGAAAATACGTGCTATACTGAATTGTATACAGAATTTATTATTCTGTATACTATAATTCCATGAGGAGGTCTTTATGAAGAGATCCTTACTAACAGCTCTAATTCTTCTTCTGGTGGCTGGGTTTGCCATTGCACAGCCAGACCAGGAGTATCCTGCACGCGACATAACGGACATAGTGGTCTGGGGTGCAGGTGGCGGTACAGACACATGTAACCGTGTAATTATGGCAGAACTGTCAAAAGCACTTGGTGTCAACATCAATGTTATCAACAAAACCGGTGGTGTTGCTGGTTCTGCTGGTATGCTAGAAGCTTATTCAAAGCCAGCAGATGGGTATACTCTTGTTGGTCTTTCTGAGTCCTGCGTTACAGCAGCAGTACAGGGTGGCTGGGACAAGAGAATGAATGTCTGGGACTTCTTTATTGTAGGAGGTTCTCCTGATGTAGTATCTGTCAATGCTAATGCTCCTTATAACACACTTGAAGAACTCATAGATGCTGCCAAGGCAAACCCCGGGAGCATAAAAGCAGGTGCAAGTGGTGCAGGTTCTATCCATCACCTCAATCTCCTTGCTCTTATGAAAGGTACAGGTGCAGAGTTTAATTTTATTCCTTATCCCGGCTCAGCTCCGTCTCAAAACGCAGCACTCTCCGGTGAGGTTACAGTTATAGTAACAAGCGTTGCAGAGCAGGCTCAGCTTATCCGCGGCGGGAAGTTTAAACCACTTGCTGTTCTTGTGCCGGATGATTTTCCTGTAGGAGACAAAATCATACCTAGCGCTCTAAAGAAGTATCCTGAGCTCAACAAATATCTTCCCCTCATGCAGGCAATAGGGTTTGCAATAAGAAAGGATGCTCCGGAGAACGTCAAAGCTACTCTAAGAGCTGCCTTTAATGAGGCTATGAAGAGTGCTTCTGTAAAGAAGTTTGCGGAAGAGAACTTCTACATTCTCTCCGGGCTTTCCGGAGAAGAAGCCGGGAAGGTTTTTGACAATCTTGAGTCCAATTTTGCATGGACATTGTGGGACCTTGGCGCTGCAAAAGTAGATCCTGCAAGCCTTGGTATACCCAAGCCATAAGTTTGTCGGTACATTAAGGGGAGATTTGTCTCCCCTTAAATTTATTTGCAGAAACCGGCAGGCACATGGACAAATTATACTGAGAGGATTTTATGAAAGACAAAGAACAACTTAGGAAGTCGGATTTTTGGGTAAGCTTTTTTATCCTGTTTTTTGGAATATGGATTATAGCAGAAGCCCTAAAGATGCCGCTTACGGATTCTTATGCAGGTGTACAGAATGCTTGGTATGTATCTCCAGCTTTGTTTCCGCTCATTATAGGAAGCTTATTGATTCTGCTGGCTATACTCCTATTCTTTCTTGCCCTCAAAGAAGGAGGAGCAAAAGGATTGTTGGAGCGTATCCAGTCTGTTCCTTCAAGGATAAACAAACTTCTGGATGAGAAAAACATAAGGCTCTATGCTATTTTGTTGGCCTTTACCTCCTTTGTTTATCTTGATATTCCCAGGATAGATTTTTTTCTGAGCATATTGCTCTTTTTGGGTTTTTTTCTTACTTCGTTTTATTTTGACAATGTTCCATTACTTAAGCGTTTTCTTGTTTTTTATTTTATAGAAAATTTTATACTGCTGGTATTATTTATAACGCCAGTTGCAGATATCCTTAAGTCTCTTTTCCTTTATTCTATGGATGTGATAGCTCTTATTATGTTTGTCGCTTACATGGTTTATGTAAGAAAGAGCATATCCAATGATCAGGAACTCAGACAAAAATACAGGCAGGTTATGCTTATTTCGTGGCTTGTTCCTCTTATTATTGTTCCTATATTTCGGTATGCGCTTCTTGTCCAGTTTCCGGTGGAAGGCGGAATAGTGGGAATAATGCATCTGGTATACTACTCTATATGGTGAGGTGTTTATGAATCTCGGTGAATTGTTTTCTTTGTTTTTTTCCAATCTGGGACACATGTTGATAGATCCGGGGACATGGCTTCTATTGGCGGCTACCGTACTTATGGGTATAATATTCGGTGCTTTGCCGGGGCTTACTGCAACACTTGGTGTCGCCTTGCTTACTACAGTGACATATGGTATGGATACAGCTCATGCCATGGTTGCCTTACTTGGTATTTATGTGGGTGCAGTCTATGGCGGGTCATATTCTTCTATACTTGTTAATATACCAGGTACTGCAGCAGCTGCAGCAACAGCAATGGACGGATATCCTCTTGCCTGCAAGGGAGAAGGAGGAAGAGCTCTTGGCCTTACTACTACTGCTTCTGCGATAGGAACTGCTATAGGTATGATATTTGTAATAGCCCTTTCTCCGGTTATTGCAGCATTAGCTCTACAGTTTACATCCTGGGAGTTTTTTCTTCTTGCTTTCTTTGGCATTTTGATAAGTGGTACTCTTACTACTCCGGATGTTCCTCTTAAAGGATGGATAGCAGGTTTAATAGGCATGTTTATGGCAACAATAGGCAGAGACCTGTTGCAGACCTATCCACGTTTTACATTTGGTGTTCCTGACCTAGAGACAGGTCTTGATCTTGTCCCAGTGCTTATAGGTGCCTTTGGCATACCTCAGATTATACAGGTGCTCAGAGATAAGTTTCAGCCTCAGGAGATAAAAAAGTTTCAGCGGGTTTTTCCTGAGTGGAAGACTATATCCAAGCATTTTCCGGATATTTTGCGCTCTTCCCTCATAGGAGTGGGTATAGGCTCTGTACCCGGAATAGGAGAAGATATTGCAGGCTGGGTATCATATGGAACAGCCAAGAACAGCTCAAAGCATCCTGAGACCTTTGGCAAAGGCGAGGTTGCAGCTGTAATTTCCACAGAAACAGCTAATAACTCCTGTATAGGTGGTGCCCTTATACCTCTTCTCAACTTGGGGATTCCCGGCAGTCCTCCTGCTGCAATGCTCCTGGGAGCGCTTATGCTTCATAATATAGCTCCTGGGCCAATGCTTATGATAGATCACCCGGAGTTTGTGCCTCAGGTAGCAGCTATTTTGCTCTTTGCTTCTTTTATGATGTGGTTACTGGGTATAAATCTTGCAAAGTGGGTCGTAAAAATACTGGAAGTTCCTCCTCAACTTTTTATGCCAATAGTCGGTGTACTCTGTGTAGTAGGGTCATATGCTCTTGGCATGAGGGTGTTTAACCTCTTTCTCATGGTCCCCGTAGGTCTTATTGCATATTTTTTGACAGAGAGAGGCTATCCTATTGCTCCCCTTGTAATAGGAGTCATACTTGGTGGTATGGCTGATTCCAACCTGAGACGCGGGCTTATGGTTTCTCAGGGGTCTTTTCTCCCCATGTTTACACGTCCTGTAGCACTTATCCTTGTAATAGCTTCTGTTCTGCTTGTTTTGAGCCAGACAAAATTGTGGAAGAATTTTTGGTCAATTGTGTTAAAGAAGAAGGAAAAGAAAGCAGCATAAAGAATATGTAGCTAAAAATGTATAAAGAAGGGCAGGTAATAACCTGCCCTTTGTTTTTATAGTGACTATGGTATTATTCTTGTGAGATCGAGTTTATATGACTTTTGGAATCTTCCAAGTGGAATGCCATAAGCTCTTCTGCCTTTTTTTCATCACCAGTTTTTATTGCATTTACAATATCTACATGTTCTTTATAGCTTTGCTCCAGAGGCTTTAATATTCCCTTTACATTACAAATGAGTATGACATTGGATGATGCAACCATGGAGTGCAAAAAGGAATTCCCGCTTGCTTCCATTATGGCAAGGTGAAACTGATAATCTGTTTCTCTGTATGCAGTACTGTTTTTTTCTTTTATTGCCTTGTCAAAACTCTTGAGATATGTTTCCAGGATTTTTATGTGTTCTTTATCAGCATTTTTTGCTGCTTCTTTTGCTCCCAAGGTCTCGAGTCTTATTCTTATGTTATATAGATTTATAAGTTCTTTTGTGCTGTATTTTTTTACAAAAGCACCCCTTCGTGGGATTGTTTCTATAAGACCCTCCTGCTCTAGCTTAGATAGAGCGGACAGGAGGGGAGTACGAGATACTCCAAGCTGTTGTGCAATCTCCTCTTGCACAATCTTCTGGCCGGGATGCAATACATCCTGCACTATCATGGTTTTTACTGCATTGTAAACCTGCATAGTAAGATGCTGATACTCTATTTTAAACATATAATCCTCCTGTCCTGATATTACAACATAACAATTTTGTATTAAAAAAACAAGTATTGTTTGACAAATGTAAAATATTGTGTTATAAATATTGTATACAGTGTTCAAAAGAGGTTTTTATATGTGGGGTGTGTCTCCTGCCTATTTTATATCCAGATTTTCATCCGCCTTTACTCCCGATGATATGGCTTCTGTTATGCCTGATATTGCTTCATCTGGCTATGATGCATGTGAGATAGAAATATTTTATCCCAACAGGCTTGATGAGTGGACCTCTTTTACAAGCAAAATGCTTAGTAGTTCTGCTAGACTTGCGGGAATTAAGATATCCTGTTTTGCTGCACATTTTTTGCTCAACGCGTTTTCTTCTAATGATACACTTATGTCTGATTATGGGATAGCAGAGTTTGACAGAGTCTCTGAGATTGCATCTGAGCTTGGTACTGACTGCATTATTGTTCCTATCCCTGCTTTCTCTTCCGCGATAGAAGAGCATACAAAATCCAGATTTATAACCAAGCTGGAATCGATGCTTTCTATTGCTGCAAGACACAAAAAATATCTTGCACTGGAAATTATGCCTGACAGCCTTCTATCCTGCATGGATGATATGAGCAGACTGTTTTCCATACTGGATGACAGTCATCTTGGTCTCAACCTGGATACAGGACATTTTAATGCAATGGGCATTCCTCCCCATCTTGTTGCAGACAGTTTTTCCCATAAAATTTTTGCCACACATCTTTGCGACAATGATTCTTTAGAAAATCTGTCTCTTGTCCCCGGAGATGGAAACATAAACTGGACAACCCTTATGGATATCCTCACAAAGCAATGTGCTCCGGTTTCTATGGATATAGAGATAATATGTCCACCTGAGGATGTCACAGAAAAATACAGAAATGCATTGCTCTTTTTGAGCAACAAAGAATACAAGGAGTAAATCATGGCAAAACATGCAGTAATTACATCTTTTCTGGGACAAACCAAAGATAGGTTTCATGTTTATAACGAGCCCAGAAATCTGGAAGAAAAGTTTAAGATGGTAGCAGAGATAGAGGGACTTACAGGTGTTGAGGTCGTATACCCATACGAAGTTCCATCGGCTTCCGAAACCCGTGCTCTTCTTGACAAGTACGGCATAGAAATTGCAGCTGTCAACGTCAATGTAAAAGCAGAGCCTGAGTTTAGAAACGGCGGGCTCACATCTCCTGATAAAGCCGTGCGAGACAAAGCTGTAAGCTTTATAAAAGAGGCCAAAGATTTTGCAGAAGAAGTGGGTGCGAACAAGGTAACATGCTGTCCCCTGGGTGATGGCTATGAGTTTAGCTTTCAGGCGGATTATAGCAAGTCATGGGCTCATCTTGTGGAGACCTTTGGAGAGGCAGGAAGCTACAAGCGGGAGATACCTCTCTTTATAGAATATAAGCCAAGCGAAACACGAGGTGCCTGCTTTGTTGATACTGCTTCTAAAGCCGTTGTTCTTCTCAACCACATAGGCATAAAGGACATGGGAGTTACCATAGACTTTGGACACTCCATGTACGGCAAAAAAAATCCTGCAGAGGATCTTTGCCTTGTGGCAAGCTCCGGTTATCCGTTTTATATTCATATCAATGACAACGATGCTCTCTGGGATTGGGACTATTTTGTAGGCACCAAGCATTTTATGGAATATGTGGAGTTTTTGTACTATCTCAAAAAGCTTGGCTATAATGATTTTTTTACCTCCGACACATCTCCAACCCGTTGGGACATAAAAGGAACCTTTGAGGTAAACACTCGTCTTACCAACAAAATATGGAGCAGGCTGGACGAGCTAATAAAAGAAGGTTTGGAAAATCATGTTGGTGCCGAGGACTTTCTTGCCTCCTGGAAGTTTTTTGAATCCGCATTGTTTAACCTATAGGCTTTCTCCTCCCTCCTTGCTGCGGGCAGCCATGTGCTGCCCCTTTTTTATACCGAACGCAGGGGCCGCCTTAGCGTCCCCTGCTTATTAGCTTGCATTTGTCTCTAGCCCCATATAACTTGAAAATGAATAAAAACCTGTTATCTGTATAGATTGAGAATATTTAGGAGATTTTTATGAAAAAACCATTTTATCTTCTTTATTACTATTCTCCTTACTATCCTGTTCTCTACAGGTTGTGCTACCTTCTTTGTGAAGAATATAGTGAAATAGCGTATCCTCCCTGTTTGCAGCATATAACGACCCGGCTGGTAGATATTCTATACAGCTATACTCCGCTGCTCTGCTCAATAGAGAGGAAGAAAACCCTTCTACTCTTCTTCTTAATTTTAAAATAAAAGATGAGTTTTTTATTGGAAGACCCATTCCTAAGCGTTTATTTCTTCTAGCTCAAAGAAATAACAATGATTATATGTTGATAAAATATTGGAATCATGGTGAAATAGAACTGGGAGATGGTGAGTTTACTTATGCTAACAATGGATATCTAAAAAAAGGGATAATTATATGTTGTTTATCAGCGGAAATGCATACAAGCATAAAAATCCAACTGATATAAAAGTACTGGGAGGCGTATTCTTCTCTTCTGAAAACATGTCCGCAGCAAAAGCATATAATATATAACACTACTATTATTGGGGTGAAAATAACTATCTAAAAAAGGTTAATTATTTTCATACTTATGAACAAGATTTTAAAGATGTTTTTATAAGGTTTTATAAGCCTCTACCCATCTCCCTACAGAAAATCAGATACTATCACTCTACTTTCCTGATTTCCTATCTGGCCTCTCTATTACTGGAAGAGATGTCGGACCAAAACCAGGACATTTGGGATGGACTCTTAATTCAAAATCCGTAATAAGTGAAAATTGACGATATTCACCATCTATGCTATTTAAATATCAAACACTTTTTTAGGAGGTTTTTATGAAAAAACTACTTTATTTGCTTTTCTCTATTTTTACCCTAGTCATCCTCTTTTCAGGATGCGTTTCTATGTCCGCAGGCACAGAAAAAAATGAAATAGCTGTATCTCCTTTGCTGGCAGAATATAACGACCCAGCTGGTAGATATTCTATACAAATATACTCCGCTGCTTTGCTCAATAAAGAGAAAGAAGCCCCTTCTGTTCTTCTTATTAATCTTAATATAAAAGATGAGTCTTTTATTGGAAGACCCAGGCCTAGAGGTTTATTTTTTCTAACTCAAAAAAATAACGATGATTATATTTTGGTAAAATATTGGAATACTTGTAAAATAGAACTGGGAGATGGTGAATTTACTTTTCCTGACAATGGATATCTAGAAAAAGGGAATAATTATATGTTGTTTGTCAGCGGAAGAACATACAAGCATAAAAATCCAATTGATATAAAAGTACTGGGTGGCGTATTCTTCTCTTCTGAAAACATACCTGCAGTAAACGCATATAATATAAAATACTACTATTATTTGGGTGAAAATAACTATCTGAAAAAAACCGATTTTTTTAATGTTTATGAACAAGATTTTAAAGATGTTTTTATAAGGTTTTATAAGCCTCTACCTAGTCTTTCTGCATACGAACTTAATAAAAAAGGACTTCCTTACTATAAAGGACAGGTACCTGTAACACTTTCAAGAAAAAATATAAACCATCTTTTTCTTTTGAGCTCATTTATCACGTATAAATATACTGCAGAACCATATACCGGCACGGTCTCCTTGCCTGACTTTGTATACCAAGCAAGCGAAAATGAAAAACCTATAATCCTAGGTGAGCCTATACATAAGAAAGTAGAAAAAAGAGCATACGAAATAGAGGTTACTTTGACTCCTTTTGCTTTCCCAGAAAATAAAACTGGTGTTTGGAACGGCTTTATTTCCACTTTCCGCTTTCTCAATATCGACGCAGATGAATTTATATTAGATAAAAAGCTTGATAGTGATTTTGGTGTCTCCTTTAACATGGTTGTACCATATCTGCATGTAAAATACAAAAACTCTAAGGGAAATACTTTCTCGGGCGTTCTTTACCCCAGACCAGTGTCATCTCACACAGAAGGTCCTATCGATATAAAAGCAATAACTCAAAGAGATATTATTTATTTTGCCAATGCTATAAATAGCCCACTTCCTACTCTTAGCCTGGAAAAAGACAATACATATACTGTTATATACACAAATGAAGATTTTGGTGTAGACCCGATAAACTCCCATCTCCCTACAGAAAACCAGATATTATCACTCTACTTTCCTGATTTTCTATCTGGCCCCTCTATTACCGGAGGAAATGTCGGACCAAAACCAGGACATTTTGGATGGACTCTTAATTCAAAATCCGTAATAAGTAATATTTACTTTAATTTCTCTCCATACTTTGATGTAAACATTAAATACTGATACAAAGGTGGCCACCTGGCCACCTTTTTTACACAAGGAGTTTTTTATGCTTTATAGAGTAATGTGGACATTTAACAGAGGACTTTATGAATCTTGGTATAGAGTAGGCGATATCAAAGATGATGATAAAATAAGAACGGTCCCTCTACCTTTGTTTGAAAAAGAAAAAATAGAATGGGAGAAAAAAGGAAAAACAGTAGAACCAGCAGGACTGTGGATATACGAATGGGAAGTAAAAACCATAAAAGAAGAATATAGAGATGAATACGTGGATAGATGGATTGGCTTTAGATACTGGAGACCTGAAATAGGAAAATTTGAACTCGCAATATCAGACGATACTAATCCTATTATGCTCGTTGGCAGTATGATAGATGTATTAGAAAAAACAGGAAGAAAATACCTTTCTGCTGAAAGAGAAATGAAATCATGGTGGTATGCTTCTATGACAGGTAAATATGAAGAATTCGAAGATGCTTAATGTAAAGAAATACTCCTGGGGGGAGCGTGGCGGGCTCCCCTATCCTCACGGCTTAAAAGCTCCTTATATAAAAAGTTCTTTTTCAGATTACGCTTGAAATAATAGCTTGCAGACTTGTTTTGATTAGTAAAATTATTTTAGGGTTTATTACATACGACATTATGTTACAACCTGTGATTATAACAATAAGGCTGGTATATATATAGCTATTGGCAAGTGTAAATAGCATGAGAAGATACTGTAAAACACACATAAACACAGAAAAGCCTTATTTTGTTATGCACCGCAGGCAGGAAAAAGGTGCGCTGTTTCCTGCTTTGTATAGCAAGAAGTAGTGCGCCTTTTTCCGTTCGGTATATTTTTATTTTTTTAGTTTGAAGAAGGATAGCTCGTCTATGGCCCGCTTTATTATATCCTGAGTGTGCAGGTTTTGCTCGCGGAGTTTGTCCTGGATTCCTGCGATTTGTTTGGATTGTTCTTCTACGGTGCTCATAGCTTGGCTGAGTTTGTGAGAAAGGTCTGTAAGTGCTGTTGTTGACTCAAGTATCTGTTTGTTTCCTTGTGCCATTTCTTTGGATGCGTTATTGACTTCTATTGCTACGTCCTTCATCTCTCGGAGTGCCTGCAGAATCTGTACGCTTCCTGCTCTCTGTTCTTGCAGAGCAGCTTCTATTTCTTGGATATTCTGCGATACGTCCTGTATGTCGTGTTCTATTGTGGAAAAAAGAGAATGTGTGCTGCCTGACAGTTTTACCAGATTGCCTATGTACTCGGATGTGCCTTTGAGTGTTTCTCTTATGCCTTTTGAATGCTGGGCTGTTTCTGTGGCCAGTTTTCTTATCTCATCCGCAACAACCGCAAAGCCTTTTCCGTGTTCTCCTGCGTGTGCAGCTTCTATTGCTGCATTCATGGCAAGGATGTTGGTCTCAGATGCTATTCTGGATATTATTCTGTTGGTTTCTTCCAGCTGTTTGGAGTTCTCTCCTATGGTTTGAGATAGCTGTACAAGTGAGTCCAGCCCTTTTTGACCTTCTAGTGAGGATGTGGTAAGTGCCTCAAAGTTTTCTCTCAATGTCTTTGATATGTTTGCTATGGATTCTATGTTTGCTATCAGTTCTTCTATGGATGCGGATGACTCCTCTATGCTTGTTGTCTGGTTTTGTATTGCCTGCGCAAGGGAGTCTATGCTGCGTGTTGTTTCTTGTACTGTAGATGCGTTTTGCTCTGTGTTTGCTCGTAGTTCTTGAATCTCTGTGTTAACTCCGTCTATTGAGCCTGTTATGGTATTGATAGAACTTGTGGTGTCTTCTATTGCTGTATTGAGGTCTTCTGCTGCACCTGAGAGCCTTCCCATGCTTTCCTGGATGCCTGTTATTGTCAGTCTAAGCTGCCCAATAAAGTTATTAAAAAGCCTCAGCATGGCTGCAAGCTCATCGTCTCCGTGTATATCCTCAAGAGGAAAGAGTTTGCCTTCACTGGCTATCTTGAGTCCCTGTTGCAGTGTTATAAGGCGTTTTATGACTATGTTTCTTATAAGATAGATAAGGATTACCGATTGAAGAAGTATTGCTATAATACCACCTATGCTGGCCAGAATGATAAGCGAGCTTATGGCTCCTGTTATTTCTTTACCGGGTATTTCTCCGATTACAGCCCATGGGAGGTCATATCGCTCTATCCATGAGTATGCATATATGTCTGTTTCTCTCCCGTCTTTTGTCATAAAGTTTCCGGAAGGCGGGTCTTTCTGTTTGTTGTTTATTATGGTAGAAAAGTATCCTGTTGCTGCTTTTTTGCCTGCCATGTCTCTGTTGTGATGCGCAAGAATTATCCCATCTTCTGTTGCTATAAATGTGTATCCACTTATGCCAAGAACTATATCCGACATATATGTTTCATAGAACTTTTGTATATTTAGAGCAACTGCAAGGTATCCTCTTGTAGAAGGAGATTCTATTGGTATTGCTATTATTGCAGCAGGAAATCCTCCTATTGTTGGGTATATATTGAGTAGGATGGCATCCGTATTTTTACTATTTTTTGTTATATATGCTGTATCTATTGCATCCGGTGCTCCTGTGCCTACGTTTGTTATAAGTCTGCCTCCTGTATCGTATGCCATGACAGAAGAGTAGAGTACTGGTTCTTCTTCTGCTATTTCTTCCAATATATCTTTTATTTCTGCAGTAGAGCCATTTACAAATGCTTCTATTACTTCTGGATTTTCCTTTTCTTCTCTTAGCTGGAGTTTTACGGCTTTTATCCACATTCCGGATATGTGGGTTGCTGTCTTTACTATGTTTTGCGCATCCTGTGACTGCATTGCTATTGACTGACTGCTAAAGCGCGAAAAGAATATAAAAAGACTGCCTCCCAGGAAAATAATTATAATAAGGATAAGATATACAAGCAGTTTTCTGGATAGTGTACTTCTGCTTAAGTCAATATTTTTCATGTTCTCCCTCTCAATGTGTTCGTTTTTATTATAAGACAGAAAAGTTTTTTTTTCTACAGGAAATATTTTTTTATTGACAGATAATGTATATTATGTTATAAATATTGTATACAATATACAGCATATTAAATGCTGAATAATTATTGCCGGAGGAAATATGAATGACATAGAAGATAAGATTTCCTTTCTTAAGGAAAAGGCAAAAGAGATGCGCTTTCACATACTTAGCATGATTTACAAGGCTCAGTCCGGGCATCCGGGAGGTTCTCTATCTGCTACGGATATTGTTACCGCATTGTACTTTGATGTTCTCAATATAAGACCGGATGCTCCAGATTGGCCGGATCGTGACAGGTTTGTTCTGTCCAAGGGACATGCTTGTCCAGTATGGTATGCTGCTCTTGCTCTACGTGGATATTTTCCCCTGCATGTACTTGATACTCTCAGACAGCTGGAAAGTCCTCTCCAGGGTCATCCTGTGCAGAAGAAGTGCCCGGGCATTGATGCAACAACCGGCTCACTGGGGATAGGTTTTCCCCAGGCTGTGGGGATGGCAATAGAGGGAAAACTTATTGATAAGAAAGATTATTCTGTTTTTTGTGTGCTTGGCGACGGAGAACTTCAGGAAGGCAGTGTGTGGGAGGCTTGCAATGCTGCGCATAAGTACGGGCTTGATAATCTTGTGGCTATAGTGGATAAAAATGGGCTCCAAAACGACGGTTTTACCCGTGATGTTATGCCAATGGAGCCTATAGAAGAAAAATTCCGTGCTTTTGGCTGGCATGTGATGGAGATAGATGGGCATAAAATGGAAGAGATTCTCCCTGCACTTTATGAGGCACGGGCGTATAGAGGTAAGCCCGTATGTATTATTGCCAGGACTGTCAAAGGTCGTGGTGTAAGCTTTATGGAAAATATACGAGGCTGGCATGGTAAGCCTCCTTCTACTGAGGAGTATCAACAGGCAATCCAAGAGATAAAGGAAGGTTTAAAATGAGACTTGAGAAAGCATCTGTTCCGACAAGAAGAGCCTTCTCCGAAAGGCTTGTAGAATACGGTGAGATTAATAAAGATTTTGTGGTTTTTGAATCCGATATAGGATATTCTACCTATTCTTATCTTTTTGGCGAGAAATATCCTGCTAGGTACTTTAACTTTGGCATTGCAGAGGTGTCTACAATGGCTGCTGCCGCGGGTGTTGCAACAAGCGGCAGGACTGTGGTTGTAAGTGGGTATGGGGTTTTCCTTACCATGCGTGCTCTGGAAGTTGTACGCTCATTTATTTGTTATCCCAATCTCAATGTTAAGATTTTGTCTTCTCATGGAGGAGTCACTGCGGCAATTGATGGTGTTACACATCAGGCCACGGAAGACGTCGCTTTTATGAGCACTATTCCCAATATGAAGGTGCTTGCTCCCTGTGATCCTGTTTCTGCTTCTGCAATGGTAGACCTTGCAATAAGCACTCCTGGGCCTGTTTTTACAAGGCTTATGAGAGACGCTCTTTTTGAGGTGTATTCTGATAATACTGGATTTAAGATTGGCGGTTCCAATGTGCTGCGAGAAGGAAGCGACGTTACAATAGCGGCTTACGCAGATATGGTTTTTCAGGCTCTTGAGGCTGCAGACAGGTTGCAAGCGCAGGGGATATCTGCAGAGGTTATTGATATGTATTCTGTAAAGCCTTTTGACGAGGATTCCTTAAGACTCTCTATAGAAAAAACCGGTGCTCTTCTTGTGGTGGAAAATCATCAGAAAAGAAACGGGTTGGGGTACATGATTTCTAACTGGTTGATTAAGCAAAGGAAAAATATTCTTTTTGATAACATAGGGCTTGATGATACCTTTGCAGAAAGTGGTAAGTATCAGCTTGTTATACATAAATATGGACTGGATGCTGATGCCATAGAGGAAAGAACAAAAAAGCTTCTAAAGGATAAGGAGTAAGGTATGAGTAAAAAATGGAAAGTATATGTAACAAGACAGATTCCTCATGCAGGTATAGAGCTGCTTCAAAAAGAATGCGTGGTTCTTGTCAATCCATATGACAGGCCTCTTACAAGGGAAGAACTACTTGAGAATATCAAGGATGCTGACGGTGTACTCTGTCTTCTTACGGATAAGATTGATGTAGAGGTCTTTGACACGGCAAAAAAGGCAAAGGGTTTTGCCAACTATGCAGTGGGTTATGACAACATGGATGTAGAAGAGGCTACAAAACGTGGTATCCCTCTTTCCAATACTCCCGGAGTTCTTACCGATGCCACTGCCGACATGGCTTGGGCCCTTCTATTTGCTGTTGCAAGAAGAATTGTTGAGGCTGATAAGTTTTTAAGAAGCGGTTCATGGGGTGGCTGGGGGCCTATGCAGTTTTTGGGTGCGGATATACAGGGTAAGACTCTGGGAATAGTTGGGGCAGGACGCATAGGTACTGCTATGGCTCTAAAGTCAAGAGGATTTGATATGCAGGTTTTGTATCATGACGAGCATAAGAATGAGGTAATGGAAGAAAAACTTGGTGCAAAGCAGGTGGATATGGATACTCTTCTTAAAGAATCTGATTTTATAAGTATACATGCACCTCTTCTTCCTTCTACAAGGCATATGTTTGATATGCAAGCTTTTAAGAAAATGAAGAATAGTGCATATCTTATAAATACTGCAAGAGGTCCTCTCATCAATGAGAGTGAGCTGGCAACAGCTTTAAAGTCAGGCCTTATTGCAGGAGCAGGGCTTGATGTATACGAGTTTGAACCCAAAGTTACAGAAGATTTATTGTCTCTTAACAATGTTGTCCTCTGTCCTCACATAGCCTCCGCAACAACAACTGCAAGAACCAACATGGCGTTAATAGCTGCAAGGAACCTCCTCGCCATGTTAAAGGGCGAAAAAGCTCCGCAGTGTATCAATCCAAAGGTCTATGGGGACAATTAATTTTTTTTGAGGCCGGGTATTCCCCCTCCTGGCCTCTTTTTTTACGGAGTATTGTTATGCAGCGCAAAAAATATATTATGCATCTTAAAGATATTGCTGCAGCAGGTGTACGGGCTGTATATCCTGATAGGCTTGTAGAAAGCAGCCTTTCTTTTGACGGACGTTATATAAAAATAGGTAATCATAAAGAAAAGCGCATCTATGATACAAAAAAATACAAAAAGATATATCTTTTTGCCGCGGGTAAGGCGGCAGCAAGTATGGCAAAAACTGCAGAGAGGATACTATCTGGAAACATAACAGAAGGGCTAGTTGTTACCAAGTACGGACACAGCGAAAAACTTGGCATTTGTAATATCATAGAAGCTGGACACCCTGTCCCGGATGAAAACAGTTTTAAAGCAGGGAAAATGGCTCTTGATATGGCAAGAAAGGCTGATGAAGAATGTCTCTTTATAAGCCTCATATCTGGAGGAGCATCCAGTCTGCTATGTGTCCCATATTTTGATGAAGAGGGGAGAACTATCAGTCTTGAAGATAAAAAAAAGGTTACTGATCTTCTTCTCTTCTGCGGGGCCGATATAGAAGAAATAAATACAGTCAGAAAACATCTCTCTATGATAAAGGGCGGCCGTCTTGCCAAGGAAATATATCCTGCAACAGGTGTACATCTTGTTCTCTCCGATGTCGTTGGGGATAGGATGGATATGATAGCTTCTGGGCCTACGGTTCCAGATAGCACAAACTTTTCTGATGTTCTTGCTGTAGTAAAAAAATACAATCTCACAGAAAAAATACCTGACTCGGTAGCAAGTCTCATAAATGCCGGCATATATGGCACAGTAAAAAAAGATACAGATGAAAATGCTTTTTATTTTTTAAGGAATTTCACAATAATAATTGGAAATAACAACATAGCTCTTGAAAAAGCAGAAAGTAAGGCAAAAGAATTGGGCTATAACACACTTATTCTATCTTCGTCTATAGAGGGAGAAGCAAGGGAAATAGCAAAAGTGTACCTAGCCATAGCAGAAGAAATTGTAAAATATGCAAGACCTGTCATGCCTCCGTGCTGCATACTTGTGGGAGGAGAACCTACTGTGAGGATAGAAGGAACTGGAAAAGGCGGAAGGAACCAGGAACTTGCACTTGCTTTTCTGGCAAACATGAAAAAATCCACATTGCCGGATGACAAAGCCTTTTTTTTATCTGCAGCAACTGATGGCAATGACGGTCCTACCAATGCGGCGGGAGCCTTTGCTAGCTCAGATATTCTTAAAAAAGCCTGCTCAAAAGGTCTCAATCCCTCTGCGTATCTTGCTAATAACGATTCTTATAACTTTTTCTTACATCTTGATGCCCTGTATAAAACAGGCCCCACCAATACCAATGTCTGTGACCTTCACATACTCATAGTCCTCTAAAGGAGGTATTTATGTATATAAGAACCAAGTTTGCCATGATTCTCTTTATACTCATTATAGGGGTTTCTGTCGTATTGACTGTGTTTTATATACAAAGCAAGCAGACAGAAGAAATATCCGTAACAACTACAAAAGCTCTATTTGCAATAAAAGCAGTGGAAAAACTGGTTTATGATTTATCACAACTGGCTACAACCTCTAATAAAGACATCATCTTTGCAAGTTATAGCAAAGACAGCAAGAAAGCCGAGCAGTTGTTTAACGAGATAAAAAATAATAAAACCCTGTATTCTATGCGGGAAAACAGTGAGATAGGAGCTTTTTTTTATGTGATGTTGGATAACTGGAAAAGAGTACCACAGCTCATGGCAGAAGTAGAAGAAAAATACGCAGCATATAGAAAAAGTGCAAAACTCAGCCTTACTATCCCGTTCTCGGAAGCAGCACAAAATCAAAATTATAAATCAGAGGTATTTGACACATATTCTTCTATACTTCGACTTTCTTCATATCTTAGGGACAAAGTAATATACAACTCTGATATCATAAGAGAAGAATTGCGCAAAAACATGCAGAATACAATAAAATCTGGAACCATGATATCCTTTGCTGTAGCTGTTGCAAGCTCTCTACTTGTTATTATCCTTATAATGATTTTGAGCAACAGAGTTGTTTCTAGGCTAAAAGATTTTGGTAACTATGCTGACAGCCTTTCTATCGGAGATTTCTCATACCATATGGATATAAAGACCCATGATGAGTTTGCAGAACTATCTTTTAAATTTAATCATCTTGTTATAGGTCTCAGAAAAAATATAGATGCTGTCCTTGATTTTACAAGAACAGTGGGATTGAAATTGCAAGAAGAACTTGATATCAACCAGCTTTATTCTATAATAGCCACATCTCTTCACAAGAATACACATGCCTCGGCGAGTGCAGTATGCATAGTACAAGGCAGCTATCTGATTCCCGTCGCAATAGACGGTCTTTTCCCCGCACCATTTCTTGCAGAAGAAGTCACAGTAGAAGGGGATTATATTGATGACCCGTTTTTGCTTTTTCATATAGCAAAGATACCGCTTAGTCATCCTCTTTTCTCACGAGCACTATCAGGAGAAGAAGTTTTCATAAAAGAAGAAAAAACTTTTAATGGAGAGAAAATAAGCTCTCTTGCAATCTTTCCTCTAAAAATATCACGTAGAGTCCTTGGCGTTATATGCACGGTGACAGATGCGTCAACGCCACCACTTACAGACCTTGACGTAGTGCATCTTAAAACCTTTACCGATTATACGGCCGTGACCTTGGATAATTATACCAAGTACCAGCAGATTCTTGTACAACAGAAGATAAAACAAGACATGCTTGTTGCCAAAGAAATACAACAAGAACTTCTACCTCCGGGATATGTAAAGACTTCCTCTTGTACCATATGTACGCTTTACAGACCCCTATGGGAAATAAGCGGAGACTACTTTGACATAATCACTCTCAGAGACAAAAGCACTCTGGTGATTCTCTGCGATGTGGCAGGAAAAGGCATATCGGCCTCTCTGGTTATGGTAATGATACGTACTATTCTGCGACTTGTCGCCAGCAGCAGTAAAACACCTGCAGAAATC